>DASRON010000022.1:0-12919 GCA_035646815.1 Patescibacteria group bacterium
TCTAAACGCCAATGCACGCTTTCTTTATTTACGACATACTCATACGGTTCACTTTGAACAATCGCTTGTTCAAAAAATTTATGCAGGGTTTCTCATACTTGATACAACTTTCATGATATTACGGAAAAAAAGAAGATCTAATAATTTATGCTTTTAATTGTATAAATCGTTATATTTTCTCCAACAGTAATCCTAATTTTTTCTCCAACTTTTCCATCTAATAGTTGTTTTCCTACAGGAGATAGATATGATATTCTACCTTCCTCCGGATTTGACTCATAACTGCCGACAATTTTAAGGCTTTTTCTTTTTCCATTTTTATCTAAAACAACTGTCAAACCGATCTGAACAGAATTACTATCTTTTGGTTCTTTAACTTCCGCATTCTTAATTAAATAATTATTCCTTCTAATGGTTCTGTCTATATCATTAAGCTTAAATTTTGCAGCTTTGTAATATCCATTTTCTGACAAATCTCCCATTTCTCTTGCATTTTTCAAATCTAAAACAGCCAAGGGTCTTTGACTTATTATTTTTTCGGTTTTTTCTTTTAGATCCTTTAATCCCTGTTTTGTATAAAAATTTTTCTTCATATAACTTTTATGTTGCGAATTTTAAGGTGTAATCTATTATAGACTACACCTTTGCTAATTAGAAGATTGTTAGGATTATGTTTTACAATATAATATTAATAAGTAGTTTATGAAAATAGATCCAATAGTTAATATCGCAACATAAAACACAAAAAGTTTTAGCTCACAAAAGGTTATATAAACGTAGATTTAGATAAGTAGAACAACATTACTTCTTCACAACTGTAGCAGTAATTACACTTTGTAATTTTGGATAATTTGGACTGTCAGTTTCAATATATATTGTTCTAGATAATTTTCCTAAGTCAGTATCATCTTTGTGTATTGCCGGATCAAAAGACACATTAACAATTGTGCTATCATACGCACCTAATTCTTGCTTTTCAACACTTGCTTTTGTACATCCACAAGAAGTTGAGACACGAGTAATTTTTAAAGGCAGAGGTGCATAATTTGTTAATGTAAAGGTGGTTTTTTCTACATCTCCGTATATTACTTTCCCAAGTGCTTTTTCTTTTGGAAATAGAGATACGCTTACATTGCTCTCTTTGTATGCGTTAGCTCCTCCATTAAGATCATATATTTCTGAGTATCCAAGTGAGGCAAGTTCTTTAGCAGCACTTGCGCTCATACTGCCAGATCTACAATAGATAAGAATCGGAGTTGATTTATCTCTTGGTAATTTGTCTATATTTTCATTGATTTTGTCAAAAGGTATGAAAGCATTAGTTCCTGGGATATGTGTTTGTTCGGGGGTATGAACATCTAGTATGAATACGTTGTCATTTTTAGCTAGCTTAGCAAATTCTTGCGTAGAAACAAGCTTTACCACACTTTCTTTATTAACAGTGGCATTGCTTGTGTTTTTTTCTACTGAAGGTTTATTGCTAACTAAGAGGAAAGCTATTATTACAATAATAAAAACTATTCCTAATATTATTTTCTTATTATTCATATATGATTTCATAAAGTTTTTATATATATGCTTATAACAAATAGCTGTAGTACTTTTTTAGCACTTTATTGTAACTTTAGCAAGTTAACTCTTTTATTTATTAGTATTTCGTATTCTTGTTAAGTTTCAGATTTTCGTATATAATAATAAGTCGATTTAGATTGAATTTATGGACAAAATAATTATTAAAGGCGCTCGTGAACATAACCTTAAAGATATTGACATTGAAATACCTAAGAATAAACTTGTAGTTTTTACAGGTCTTTCTGGAAGCGGAAAATCTTCATTTGCATTTGACACTATTTATGCAGAAGGCCAAAGAAGATATGTAGAAAGTCTGTCTTCATATGCAAGGCAATTTTTAGGAATAATGAGAAAGCCAGACATTGATCTTATTGAAGGACTTTCGCCTGCAATATCAATTGATCAAAAATCAACTTCTCATAATCCAAGAAGTACAGTTGGAACAGTTACAGAGATTTATGACTACCTAAGACTTCTTTTTGCAAGAATTGGACATCCACATTGCCCTAAATGCGAAAGAGAAATTTCTCATATGAGTAAGGAACAAATAACAAATGCTGTATTTGATTTGTTAAATAGCTCTATGGATAAATCACTTAGAATATTAATTCTTGCACCGATCGTAAAGGATAGAAAAGGTGAATATACAGAACTTTTTATTGATCTAAAAAAAAGAGGGTATAAAAAAGTAAGAATTGATGGACAAATTTATGATTTAAATGACGAGGTTGTCCTTATTAAAACAAATAGGCACACAATAGAAGCTGTAGTTGATCAAATTGTATTGTCAAAAGACACTGAGAAAGAAAGAGTATCAACAGATGTAGAACAAGCATTAAAACTAGGCTCAGGAGAACTTATTGTTGCAATTATAAAAGACAAAGGTTTTTCAATTCCTGATAAGCCTAAAGAAATGCAAGATGAGTTGTTCTCAGAAAAATTTGCCTGTCCAGTAGACAACATCTTTTTACCAGAAATAGAACCTCGAATATTTTCATTTAATACTCCTCATGGTGCATGTCCCAAGTGCAATGGTTTAGGAACAATTCTTACTATTGATCAGGACTTAATATTTAATAAAAATCTGACAATAAATGAAGGTGGAATACTCCCTTATGCAAACATGATTTCAAATGATACTTGGTTTACTCGTACTTTTAAAGAGTTTTGTAGTAAAAACAAGATCTCCATTTTAAAAAGACTCTCAGAGATTACGAATAAGGAAAAGGAGCTTTTACTAAATGGTACTGGGGAAAGAGTATATGAGGTAAAAGGAGAAAACAGATGGGGAAGAGAAACTGAAATTCACGAAACTTTTAAAGGAATAATTTATGATCTTAAGAAAAGATATGAGTCAACTGAGTCAAGTTTTTTTAAAAGTCAAATTGAAAAATACATGCGAAATATTATTTGTACTGACTGCAACGGCGCAAGACTTAAAAAAGAAGCTATTTCAGTAACAATTTGTAAAAAATCTATTGTAGATGTATCGAATATGGCAGTATTAGATACATTTGAGTTTGTTAAAAATACAGAAAAAGAAATTTCCAAAAGAGAATATGAGATCGCAAAGCTAATACTTAAAGAAATTAAAGAAAGACTATCCTTTTTAGTAGATGTTGGTCTTGACTATTTAACCCTGTCGAGAGGAGCACACACCTTAGCAGGAGGAGAAGCACAAAGAATAAGACTTGCTTCACAAATTGGAAGCGGTTTAACAGGAGTCTTATACGTATTAGATGAGCCTTCAATAGGGCTTCATCAAAGAGATAACAAAAAACTAATCGATACCTTAAAAAAATTAAGAGATTTAGGTAATACTGTTTTGGTTGTTGAACATGACGAAGAAACAATGAGAGCATCTGATCTTATGATTGATTTTGGACCTGGTGCAGGTGAAAATGGTGGAAAGATAGTTGCAAAAGGAACTTTTGAGCAAATCAAAAATAATCCTAATTCTTTAACAGGTCAGTATTTATCAGGCAAGAAAAAGATAAAAATATTTAAAGAACAAAGCAAGGTATTTAACACTCAAGATAAACTTACTATCGAGGGTGCAAAAGAACACAATTTAAAAAATATAAACGTTGAATTTCCTCTAAACAGATTTGTTGTTGTTACTGGAGTATCAGGAAGTGGAAAATCAACCCTTGTAAACGATATTTTATATCATTCTCTTATGCAAAAGAATAATCCTTTCCATCGTCAAAAACCTGGAGCATATAAAGAAATTCATGGATTTGAAAAAATCAAGAACATTTTTCTAATTGATCAATCTCCTATTGGTAGAACACCAAGAAGTAACCCTGCAACATATACTAGTGCATTTACATACATTAGAGATCTATTCGCAAGCACAAAAGATGCAAAGTTAAAAGGATATGGACCAGGAAGATTTTCGTTTAATGTAAGGGGAGGAAGATGCGAGTCATGTCAAGGAGAAGGAAGAATTAAAATAGAAATGCAGTTTTTACCTGATGTATATGTGACTTGCGAAGTTTGTAATGGACAAATGTATAACGAACAAGTGCTTGATATAAAATTTAACAATAAAAATATTGCTGATGTTTTAAATATGAGTGTGTCTGAAGCACTTAAATTCTTTTCTTTTTCCCAAGGGCTCTCTCATAAACTTCAAACATTAAATGACGTAGGACTTTCCTATATTAAGCTTGGGCAGCCTGCTCCAACGCTTTCGGGGGGAGAAGCACAAAGAGTAAAACTTGCTACAGAACTTTCTAAGAGAGGTTCAAACGCGTTATATCTATTAGATGAGCCCACAACTGGGCTACATTTTGCTGACTTAGAAAAGCTATTATTTGTATTAAGAAGACTTGTAGATCAAGGGAATACAGTTATTGTAATAGAGCATAATATGGATGTAATAAAAAATGCTGATTACATTATTGATCTAGGGCCTGAAGGTGGGGAAAAAGGCGGAGAAATTGTAGCAACAGGTACTCCAGATGATCTTAGAAAAGTAGCAAAATCATATACAGGACAATTTCTTAAAAAAGTTTAGTATACTTAATGGAGTGAAGAAATTATTTATTGTCATAATTCTTTTAGCGCTATTTATTTTTAGTCCTATTAAGGTATATTCCGCAAGCAATTTTTCAACAGACTACAGCGTTACATATAATGTCTTACCTTCAGCCATAACCCACGTTACGGTTAATGCAGTACTTACTAATTTATCAGGTGAGTATTATGCCTCCTCATATAAAATTCAGCTTGGATTTAAAGACATTAACAATTTAAAAGCATTTGATTCTGAGGGACAAATCACCCCTACTATTATTAAAAATCCTAAGGGAAGTAGTGTTGAGCTAACTTTTAACAAACGCTCAATTGGTCTTAGCAAAAAACTTGATTTCAATCTTTCTTTTGATACAAATGAAATTGCACAAAGTCAAGGAAATGTTTGGGAAATTAATATTCCAGGCTTATCTGTTCAAAATGACTTTTCTTCTTTTAACGCAACCGTTGTTGTGCCAAGCAGTCTTGGGAAACCTGCTTACATAAAACCAGCAGTAAATCCAAATATTAAAGATAACAAGTTAACTTTTAATAAAGATCAACTTGGAACATCAGGAATATCAATAGCTTTCGGTGAATCTCAAATTTATGATTTTAACTTAACTTATCATTTAGAAAACAAAAATTTGTTTCCAATCAAAACCGAAATTGCACTTCCCCCTAAGACAAATTATCAGAATGTGTCGTATGAGAAAATACTTCCTACACCTCAAAACGTTACTATTGATAAGGACGGAAATTGGCTTGCTGAGTATGTTTTATCTCCGTCTCAAAATCTTGAAGTTTTAGCAAAGGGAAAAGCAATACTTAAATTAAACCCTACAATAGAAGCCTTAACAACAGAACAATATAATGAGTATCTAAAACAAAAACCCTATTGGGAGAGTACAAATCCAAGAATAAAAGATATTGCTTCAAAACTTAAAACTCCTCAGGAGATATATCTATATGTAGTTGATAACCTTAACTATGATTTTTCAAGAGTAACAGAACGTAAAAAACGATTAGGCGCACTTTCAGTTTTAGATGATCCTAATTCTGCGGTTTGTCTTGAATTTACAGATCTTTTTGTAGCAATTGCCAGAGCAGCTGGAATACCTGCAAGAGAAATAAACGGTTATGCTTTTACTAAAAATACAGAAGAAAGACCACTTTCACTTGTTGAGGACATATTACATGCTTGGCCAGAATACTATGACAGTAAAAAACAAACATGGATTATGGTTGATCCTACATGGGAAAATACAACAGGAGGCATTGACTACTTTAAAACTCTAGATTTCGATCATTTTGTATTTGCAATTAAAGGATTTGACAGTGATTATCCTGTACCAGCTGGAGGGTATAAAACATCAGGAAATAAAAAAACTAAAGACGTAGAAGTTTCTCTTGGAGAAAACTTTAAAGAAAACAAATCACTTAATCTTTCCTTTAATATTCCTGACACTGTTTACTCAACAATTTCCATGAAAGGGGAAATTAAAGTAAAAAACACTGGTTCTGTTATGTCAGATTCTCAAGAACTTTTTATTGAAAGCAAGTATCTTACGCAAAATAAATCTGTTGTTTTAAGTAAAATTCCTCCCTTTGGATATATAACAGTTCCTGTTGAGTTTATTAAACAACCTTTTTTGACAAACAAAACAGATGAGTTTAAAATACGTGTCGGTGACAAATCACTTTCAAAAAAAGTGAAGATATCCCCAATTGTATTAAATATCTGGATAATATTAGAAGGAGTATTAATTGTTAGTTTCTGCATCGTCTTATCGATTGTTATTGCAAAATCCGGGCGTATACCTTTTCTTAGGAAAAAACAACCAGATTCTTTACGTTGGGAAAGCAAAAAACCTTAAAAAACGAGTTTCATCTTATTTTACTACTAAAGACCTTGGAGAAAAAACTAAAAACCTAGTTTCTCAAGTTATAAAAATAAAAACAATTGAAGTTTCCTCAGAAATAGAATCACTTTTACTAGAAGCAAGCTTAATTAAAAAACATAAACCAAAATATAACTTAAAACAAACAGACGATAAGGCATATCTAGTTATCAAAATAACAATAAATGACAAATATCCCAAAGTTTTTACAGCAAGAAAAATTGAGAACGATAAAGCGTTATATTTTGGACCATATCCTAATTCAAGCTCAGTAAAACTTGTGTTAAAAATTACTAGAAGAATTTTTCCCTACGATTCATTTAAAAATCACCCTAAAAAAATATGCTTTTATAATCACATTAATCTTTGCCCATGTCCTGAAATTTTAAATGATACAAACTATAAAACAAATATTAAACATTTAGTCAAATTTTTAAACGGAAAAACTAAAACAGTAATAAGAAATTTAGAAAGAGAAAGAACTATAAAAAGTAAAAATGAGAAATTTGAAGATGCATTAAAAATTCAAAAGCAAATTAACGCAATTAAATACATTACAAGTCCTATTGTAAAACCCTTTGAATATGAATTAAACCCGAATTTTAAAAGTGATTTAAAGGAAAAAGAACTTCAGAACCTTAAAATGGTTCTTTTATTAAAAAATACTAATGTTAAAAAATTAGATAGAATTGAATGCTTTGATATTTCAAATACATCTGGTAATGATTCTGTAGGTTCAATGGTTGTATTTATTAATGGAGAAAAACAAACCTCTCTTTATAAAAGATTTAAGATTATTAATGTAGATAAAAGTCCAAACGACTTTCTTGCAATGCAGGAAATCATAGAAAGAAGATTAAAACATAGTGAATGGGGGACTCCTGATTTGATAATTGTTGATGGGGGAAAACCTCAAGTTTCTGCTGGATTAAAAGCAATTCTAAAGTACAAATTAAATATCCCAATTATTGGACTTAGTAAAAGAGAAGAAACAATTATAACAAGTAATTTTGATAAAATTAAACTTAGTAAATCTTCAAATGCTTTGCATCTTTTAATGAGAGTTAGGGATGAAGCACACCGTTTTGCAATAACCTATCATAAGCTTCTAAGAAGTAAATCCACATTTAAATAAATTATTTTCTGCTAACGTCATACTTATAGGGAAAGTATAAAAAAGTAGCAGGGGAGTCATCAAGTAGATATTTTTCAAAATCAGAATAAATTGTTTGTCTACTTCCTATATCTACTGTTTTTCTGCCATCTTCAAGAAGTTTATCTATTCTAAGATTTATATATTTAGTAATATTGTTTCCTTGATTTGAATGCCATAAGGTGTACTGATCAGGGTCTTTTGGAACACTAAAGTCACCTAAGAATATTTGAAAATTTTGCGGAAATGAATCAACTATACTTACAGATATTTCAATTCCAATATTCTTGTAAATATCTTTTAAATCCAGGGCAACGTCTTTATATTTAGAGAGAGCTTTTATTTCAACTTTAATTTTACTATTACTTTCATCTTGCCCTTCAGGAGCTTCTAGAAATTTTTTAGAATGTTCAAAATCCTGCTGATATTCACTAATAGTATTTGAATTTCCCCAAAATCTAGAAGAAAAGGGACCATATGATCTTTCCCCATAAGAAAAGTTATCAGGAGTAGCATAGGTAAAAGCATCTCTTAATTTTTTATCTGATAAAACAGGATCTTGCGTGTTATAAAAGAGTGTAACCAGTGTGTTTTTATCAACGTATTTTTTTACATCTGAATTTTTATAATTTTTAAAATCTAAATCTTTATAACTAGTATTTGTTAATCCATTTGCTTTAGTGATTTCCCCAAGATTGTAAGCAATTTTAAGTGCTTCTTCTGTTGGATACATTTGATACGATATTATTTTATATTCATTTTCCTTTGAAACAAGGTCAATTGACTGAACAAAATTTCCATTTAATTTAATATTTTTAACCTTATAATCTCCAAGTCCTACAAAATTACCCTTAAAAATTGGCCTTGATACTGTAGTTAAAAATGGTGAATAACTTTCTTTTAATTTGTATACAATTGTACTTTTATCTGAACGTTCTTCTAAAACATCAATAAAATCATAGTTAATTGATTCTGAATTTAATTTATCTCCGTTTGTAAAATAAATATTATCCTTAAGCTTAAAAATATATGTTTTTCCATCGTCTTTTATTTCCCATGATAAAGCTGTGTCAGGCTTAGGAAGTCCATTTTCAGAGGTATATGTTAAGCCACGAGATATTTTTGTTAAAATTTCAGATGGTAAGTTATCAATTGTATAAGCTCCAACAATCCCAATTACATCTTTTCTAACAAAGGGGAGCTTATTTGCAAAATACGAAGAAAAAAATCTAATTGCAAAAAAGAATAATAAACCTACTAGAAAAAAAAAGACAGCAGTTCTTCTCCATTTTTTAAGATATGCTTTAACAAGCCAAAAAACTAATCTTCGTCTTTTTAAAAAAATCATACTTTTACCGAGGGATAAGAAGTACTAAAGAAACAATTCCAAACATAACTGTTACAAAAACTGTTCCCCAAACTAACAATTTTTCAATACTTCTTTTGCTTCTATAAAATTCTCCGCCGCCTCCCCCAAAAGAACCCGATAATCCGCTTCCTTGATTTTGCATTAAAATTAATGCAATTAAAAGCGCTGCAATAATAACTTCAAGAATTTGAAAAATAATCACCTCTAGATTATATCTATTAGATAAAACCTTTGCAAGGAGTTTACTTTCTCATAAGCCAGGAAACAAACGAGAAAATTACAGATTGCATGAAGGAAACTGTAATAAAGGAAAAAAAGATATTAATGTAGAATCTAGGAATTATAAACCCAGCATAAGAAAAACCTTGATAGGTAAAGTCTGTAATTGAAATACTTGGTACAAATACTGTTAAAAGGTAATAAATAATAATATTCGTAATTACTGAAAAAAAGCCAAGAGTTACAATATTTAAAGGAATTGCAATAATATTTAAAATTGGTTTTAAAATCAAAAATAAAAGTGATAGGGCAAATCCTCCAAAAAGATATGTTTCAAAACCACCTGCAATGTGCATGCCTGATATTGCCTGAGAAATTAAAAATAGAGCAAATGCATTTATTAATGTATTCCTAAGTATTGATTTCATCTATATACTAATTTACCAGTTTTGGGATTGGTATTGCAATATTTTTTAAACACGCGTATTATTTGTTTTACATGAATAAGGTTACTTGTCCCAATTGTGGAGAAAAAGTAGAGATATCTGAGGCTTTCAGACATCAAATTGAAGAAACTCTTCTGGCTGATGAAAAAACAAAACATAAAGAAGAATTAGATAATTTAAAAAAGGATATTGAAGAAAAAACCGTAAAAAAATTTAAAGAAGATCTTGATTATAAGTTAAAAGATTCTGCAAACGAGCTGGAAGAAGCAAAAAAACGCAATAAAGAACTTCAAGAGCAGTTACTTGAATTAAATAAATCTATTAGGGAAATAAAAGATTCTGCTGATAAAAGAGAATTAGAAAATCAAAAAAAACTTAATGAAGACATTGAAAAGATAAAAGAAGAAGCAGGAAAAAATGCCTTTGAAAAAGCAAGGTTAAAAGAGCTTGAACTTGAAAAAAAGCTTAGAGATACACAAAAAGCACTTGAAGACGCTCAAAGAAAAAGCAGACAAGGATCACAACAATTGCAAGGTGAGGTGCTAGAACTTGATTTAGAAGAACGATTAAAACAAACATTTGTATTTGATGAATTTTTGCCTGTTCCAAAAGGAATAGAAGGTGCAGATGTTTGGCAAAAAGTAAGAAATAAACATGGTCAAGAGGCAGGATCTGTTTTATGGGAGATAAAAAGAACAAAAGCTTGGGCAAAAGGTTGGCTTTCAAAATTACGTGATGATACAAGAAAAGTAAATGCAAGTATTTCTGTTCTTGTTACTGAAACTCTTCCTGAGAATATAGATCATTTCGGAAGAATGGATGGGGTATGGGTCACTTCATACGAATATGCAATTACACTCGCAAGTATTTTAAGAGATACACTTTTACAAATTGCCATAGCAAAATCTTCTGCATCGCATGAAGATGAAACTCTTCAAGAAATATATGACTATATTACCAGTGAAGCTTTTAGACATAAAATTGAGGCTCATTTTGAAAGTGTAAAAATGTTAAAAGAAGATTTAGATACAGAAAAACGTGGAATGGAGAGATTTTGGAAAAAAAGAGAAGTACAAATAAATAGACTTGATAAAAGTATGTCGCAATTATTTGGTGAAATTCAAGGAATTGCAGGATCATCAGTTCTTCCTACTATTAAAGAACTTGAAATGCTAAAGGAAGGTGATACATCTGAGGAAGAAGCCTAATCCTACTTTTAACGAAGAACAAAAGCTTTGGAGCAGGGGAGTTGATTATGTTTTAGGGACAGATGAAGTCGGAAGAGGATCATTTGCTGGCCCTGTCGTTGCTGCATCAGTAATTTTAAAAAGAAAACTTCCCAGCATACTACTTAATAATATTAATGATTCTAAGATATTAACTGCAAAAAAAAGAGCTATTCTTTCTCCGCTTATTAAAAAACACTCCATAGCTTATTCAATTAGCGTTATTAATGTTAAAACCATTGATAGATACGGGATTGGAATAGCAACTAAAAAAGCACTTCGAAAAAGCATTACTGATGTTTATAGCAAATTATTAGATAGTAATAGTAACAATTTTAAGTCTCATCTTCTAATGGATGGATTATATGTTAAACACATCCGAAATTTCGGATTAAATAATCAAAAAGCAATTATAAAAGGTGATCAAATTTCTCTTTCAATTGCAGCTGCATCAATTATTGCAAAAGTTTATAGAGACTTAATTATGGAAAAACTTTCTATTAAATATCCTGAGTATAAATGGGGACAAAATAAAGGATATGGAACAAAAATACACAGAGAGTCAATCTATAAATATGGTTTATCCTCTATTCATAGAAATTCATTTAAAATTTCTTAATTACATTATAGATGTCTCAGGAACAATAAGATACTGTTTATTTTCATAATCAAATCCAAGCACGAATTCTTCAATACATCCTCTAACTATTAATGAATATTTACCTGAGTAAGTGTATGCATTTACTCTTTGATTGAATCTAAAATGACTACCTGACTGATCTACATAATCTTCAGCTGGAAAAGTATCAATTAACTCAATCTCATCTTTTGGAAATACATAATCAGATTTTGTAAATATATTTTGTCTTAAATATAATTCAAACTCCTGATTCCAAACTCCAATTGAATCTCTAGATGGATTTAAAACCATGCCAACTGCTTCATTTATTTCTATACCGTTTCCTCTTATTGCGTTAACTTTTGCTATAACAATATCTCCTGGAATAAGAGAGCCCATAATGTCTCCTACTGCTTCCTTAGACTGCCATCCGGATTTATATTTTGGCATTTTAAAAAATGGAATTACTCGTTCTTTCATTTCGCTTGAAACTTTAGCATGATAAGAATTAAATGTCAATTCATTTATAGATCGGATCATTGAATAAAAAACCCCAGTTTGATAAAATTAGGCAAGCCACAGTCAAGCGTGGCAACAACGTCTGACGTTGTGCCTGTAGCTTAGTGAATTTAGAAAATCTCGATTTAGAAATGTGACATGTGAGGTTTCAGAATAAAGAAAGATTTGAAAATATTTATTATTTCGAATACAATTAAAAGATGCGTATCTGCAGTAGATGCAAGCAAGAGAAGCCAAAAGAGAATTTTAATTTTAAAAACAAATTGAAAGGGTTAAGGCAATATCACTGCAAAGATTGTAGTCGTTTATATATAAAATCACACTATAATAAAAATAGGGAATATTATTTGCAGAAAGCCTATCAAAGAAACCAAAAAATAAGAAACGTGATTAAAACTTACATATGTGATTACTTAAGTAATCACTCATGTATTGATTGCGAAGAAAAGGATCCGATTGTCTTGGAGTTTGATCACATAGGTGTTAAGATTACTGCGATTTCAGAAATGCATCGCAATTATACGCTAGAAAAGGTTAAACACGAGATAAGTAAATGCCAAGTAAGATGTGCTAATTGTCACAGAAGGGAGACAGCAAGAGAGAGAGGGTGGAATAAAAGATTTCTAGCCCCCGTAGCTTAACGGATAAAGCACTGGTCTTCGGAACCAGCAATGGAGGTTCGATTCCTCTCGGGGGCGCAAAATACGAGGGCCGCTAGCTCAATTGGCAGAGCAATTCCCTCTTAAGGAATAGGTTTAGGGTTCGAATCCCTGGCGGCTCACAAATTTGGTTTTAGTGAAAATACCCCAAAACTGAAGCTAAATTCAATTCGAATATTTTCTTTGTATCTTATATTTTTAGCCTCGCACCGTTAAGG
>DASRON010000023.1:0-17861 GCA_035646815.1 Patescibacteria group bacterium
CTACAACAACCTGCAAAGTGGGATGAGATTTCAAAAAATGGTGCTGAATTTGAAGCTAAGGTAACCATCCAAAAATTAATCGGTATAGTTGCTTCACAAAACTGCGATGTAACTAGAAATACTTTAATATCCTTTTTTAAAATCGATACATTTACGAATGTTACAAAATATAAACCACCCGAAAGCAAAGCCGATAATAAAAGAAGAAAATACCTAAATTTATTAATGGAAGGTTCGGATACTGTAGCAAAATTTAAATGGTTTTATTTACCCGAAAGCGACAAAGTTGGGTTTGATCAAAAAATGACTATAGACCTTGAGATATTGTTTCAAATTCCACGTAAAAGCATAGAAGAAAATATAAAATTTTTAAGAAAAGGTAGACTTAACGAAAGATCAATGGCTCATTATCAGAGAACAATAGCAAACTATTTCACAAGATATGCTCATGATAAGTGGCATTGTCTAACCAAACCTGAACTAAAAGAATATAATAGTCTTTTGCCAGCAGGAGAAGAGGTTAGTCCAATCGGGGAACAAGTTGGTTAGAAAATCCCTCTTGATTATTTTTATTAAAAAGTCTATATTTCAAACAGGTGTTTTTAGTAAAAAAGAAGCTAGAAATGAAGCATTACTGGGATATTCCCGCATTCTTAAGACATAAAAGCATATCTATTTTCTCTATAAAAAGTTCCTACATAGACTGACCTTCTTTAAACTTCTTTATATAACTTGATAATTTCTAACAAATAAAGAATTATTATAACTGAAATCTGAGAAGTTATTCTTTTTTTCCTGTGAGGAACGCGTCAATAACATCATGGGGCAACGTTGCTGCGCTAAGTAATGCTTTTCTGACAATTCCGCCCGCTTCATTTCCAATTTCATCTGCTGCTTTAAGTGTTCCCATAACTGCATTTTTAGCCAGCATACCTGAGTCTCCACCAACATCATGCGCGGCTTTAATTGCGCCTTCTACCGCCGATACAGAAGCCTCTCCTAAATCTCCACCGACTTGCGAAACTCCCTTTATTGCTCCATGAGATGCTTCGGTAGTCGTAGCTCCTACATCTCCGCCAACTTCTTTTACCCCCTCGATTGCACCAGCTACTAATCCTGTAACTGCTTTTGTAGTAGATGTTCCGGTAGTAGATACGACGCCTATGCTTTCTGCAACCACTTTACCGACTGTATCAAGCGTAGCAGTTGTTACTTCTCCACCGGCTTTAAGAGTTTCAACGATATTTTTCTTTACTACATCCCTTGTGGTATCAACGACATCGCCTGCACCTGAAGCTACCGAGGTCAATGCATTTTTTAATTCATCAGCAATATTTATCATTGCATTTACCATAACACATCAATAAAATAAAAGTCAAACTATTTTGTTGAAATGCAAATTAAAAAACGATTAGTTTTGATACCATTTATTATGCTCAAAAGATACGGACCATAACTTTAAAGCTCGGATTCGGATATAACGACGAAGGGGATCCAGACTGGTATGATAACCAAGTCTCTATAGCTAAGTGTAACAATTTTTATGAAAATCTTAAAAAGCCATCGGAAATAAATAGAATTATTTCTTAACTTTTGTTGATGTTGATTTTACTGCGGTTCGTTTATTAGTCTTTTTAACTTTAGACTTTTTTTCCTCCATCCTTTTGAATTGATTTTTTGCATCTCCCAATATCTCTGAACCCTTTTTATAGGCATTATTTACAAAATCACGTGCTTTTTTCTGATTTTTTTTATCTTTTAATGCAACCGCTGCCAATCCTGCTGCTACGCTTGCAACACTTGCTGTAATTGCTACGCCTTTTAATTTATTATTTTTTTTCTTCTTTTTAAACATATTTTTCACCCCGTTTCCTTATTTATTTGAGCTTTTGGATTTATTCTTTGATTTAATAAATCCCCGTATTTTATCAACAGCAATTTCGACTGCTTTTCCACTTGCTTGGCCAACAGATGCAGCAACTTCTATTTTTTCTTGAACATTTTTTTGTAATTGCGTAACCCTATTTTTTATGTATAAAAGTAGCACAATAAGCGCAATCATGAAAACAAAAGAAACAGACATAAATACTATCCCCATCGCATAAAATATTGATTGTATATCCATGCATTTATTATATCAGATTATTACAAAAAATGAAAAATAAATAAATATTTAGTTAGAAAAGTGTTTTTTATATTCTTTATCTAAACTTAGTAATTATTCCGTTAATCAAAAATAATCATAAAAGGTTCTAACGTTATCCAAGGTCTTCAGCCAATATGAAAACGGGGAGTGACCGTACTCTCTAAATAGCCCGAACTGGCTTGCTAAAACCCCACTTTTTTCTCCTTAAATGATAAACTGTAGATATAGGATCCAAACGAGTAATTGCGGAAAATTTGGATAAAAAGGTATTTATATAATTGGATTTTTGTTCGATTAGCAAATGTACTATCGGTTACTTATGCAATTGATACACTCTAATCTTGATTAAGTGTTATAATATATTAAGTAGATTCAATAAATAAAGTTAGTTCACATCTTCAACTTTAAGGTTTTATCTTAGATTATTTATATACTATATGATAAACATACACGACAAAACAAAAAAACTAACAATAGAGTCTTACGATAAGCCTGTAGACAACGGTACCTTCAAACAGGATATACAGGAGTTAAAACAGAAGGCGAATTCATCGCTTGAATCTCCAAGTGAAAGAGGAAGTAATTCAATAAGCGGTTCAACTCCAGATTTAGAGTCAGATGACGACGTCCTCCAAAGCGCTCATCAGATGGGTATTGCACAAAATGCTGACTTTGAGCATCCTACAGAATTAAATATCGCAAAAGATATAAATGATGCGGAGAATTCTCGAAAAGCTGATTAAATCAAAAAATTATGAATAAACAGCCAAATAAAAATCTAGAGGATGAGTCATCAAAGAAACGTTTTAAAATAAGCTCATATATTTCTTCAACCGATACTGTCATAAAAAGTGACGTTGACGACACTCTGGGATCAGTTATGCCTTTAGTTCAGTCAAGCCACTCGGCGTTGTTTATTTTTAATAAAGATAATGACTTTATCGGTCTTGTTTCACCATACCAGGCACTTTATACGCACAGATATCCATACCATACAAAAGTTTCTTCGATTACATCAAAGCCTCCATATATTACAAAAGATACACAATTGTATGATGTTGCGTCATTTATGCTTGAAAGTCGAGTCTACGTTCTCCCGTTATTTGACGAAAAAAAACAAATTGTAGGAGTTATTCATACTAAGAATATATTCCAAAGTCTTATTAAAGATCAAGATTTGCTAACTTTCATCAGTTCTACTATAAAAGCACATGCACCAGTCACTGCCAGCAGTAATTCGTCAGTTGGAGACATCTTTCAAATAATGCGGGATAAAAATGTCTCACGAGTGGTATTGGTCGACGATAAGGAACTTCTCTTTGGCATAGTTTCACGAAAAGACCTCCATAGTGCATTTATGAAACCTACACAAAAACAGCGATTTGGGAAGAATGGTATCCATCAAACAGATCGGGCGTTTGATGAGGAAAAGGAATATAGAAGAGATGATCCAATAAAAAGCTATGCAACAGAGTTTGTCTACACATTGCCGTATGAGACTGAGCAAGACGAGATGATTAAGCAAGTTATTGCATCGGAACACAATAGCGTTGTTCTCGTAAATAAAGCTGGAAAAGCTGTTGGATTTTTATCCATGCATGATATTCTGGCTGGACTTGCGTCGTTACGTCCTGAGGAGACAATAAATCTCATTATGACAAAACCAACAAACAATGTTTCTGAACATGAAGTAAAAGAAGCAGAAGAGATCCTCACTAGATTTGGTCAGAAGATGAATAAAAGAATCGCAATTGATAAAATTGAAGTAACATTCGAAGAACCAAAAACTCCTACTGGAGGTAGTATTCTGTTTAATACTTCACTTTTCATAAGCCCAGTTGGTGGAGCAAAAATAATTTCAAAAACCAAGAGCAGGTCATTTATAGATGGGATTCACTCTGCGATAGCTCAAATTGAGAAACAACAAGGGCGAAGCGGTATATCAAAAGCAGATATACAACATACCGGTTTGTAAATAAAATATGCAAAGAAATATTTTAGACATAATGGAATATAGAATTTATCCTACAAGTTAGAGTAAAAAGTTCCTACATAGTCCAATAGAGCCAGCATTTAGCCTCAAAATACTTCTGATGTAATTACTTTATGATTGAACTTATAATCCTTGATTTTGACGACACACTTTGTTTAACTGAAAAATCCTCTTATGAACTTGAAAATCTTATTGCTCAAAAAATTGGTTTTCCACCTATAACAAGGGAAACTCATATTAAAAATTAGGGGAAAGTTCTTGAAGAGGCAATTATTGAAAGATTTCCAGGCATTAATGCAGAAGTTTTATAGAAGAACTTAGAAAAACACTGCCTAAATTAATTAAAAAAGATGAAATAGACGTAATTACTGATATTAATTTAAAAACATTAGACATAATTAAAAGTAAAGGAATTAAGCTTGCAATACTTACATCGCGCGATTTTATGGAAGTAAAACATCTACAAGAAAAAAAACATTCCCTTAGTTTACGAATTGATGCTTTTTACCATAAAGACAACTCTGATTATCTAAAGCCAAATCCAAAGGTTTTTGATAAAATTCTCAAAAAATTTACTGTTCTTCCTAGTGAAGCTGTATGTGTCGGAGACAGTCTCGGTGACGCACTCAGCGCCAAAGGGGCAAAGCTTCATTTTATTGCTCTACTTGAGAGTAAGCTTAGGACAAAAAGTTATTTTAAAGATGTTGCAGTTGACTATTTTGCGCTTAAATTTAAAGATATATTAGATTATGTTATGAAGAATTAAAAAAACTATGCAGAGTTTTTCTGTTTGTTTTGCTTAGGTTTCTTTTTCTCCTTTTTTGGCTTAGAATGTCTTTCTCCCATAATTTAGTATATACGTATTATTTTATTAAATGCAAGTAGCTATTATTTATTAAAATAACCTTGCCCTATAGTTTTTTGACTTTACAATATGAAACTGTTATAATAATTTTGAAGTTTGATTTAGAGAAATCTAAATTTGCTTATTAGTTATTGACTGAATAAAGATACATAGCCTCAATTTTGACTATATCTTTCCTCTACAATTCTTTTTTAAGCCGCTTTAAATAATTTATGGGACATAGTTATCGAGTTAGAACATATCGTACATTTGCGCCTAAGGCGCCAAATGCACAATTAATAAACGCTATTAAAAACAGCCGTTATATGCAGTCATCAGATAGTACTGATGCTCCTTATGTTGCAAAGAATTCATTTAATGATTTTAATATTTGTAATGAATTAAAAACTAATATTAAAAACAAAAAATATGAAAATCCAACACCTATTCAAGATGAGTCAATACCATTTATGCTTGAAGGTAAAGATATTATAGGAATTGCAAATACAGGTACTGGAAAAACAGCTGCATTTCTTATTCCACTTATTAACAAGGTTTTTAGAAATCGATCTCAAAAGGTTTTTATTTTAGCTCCCACAAGAGAATTAGCAGTTCAAATTAATGATGAATTAATTGATTTTGCCAAAGGGTTAAATATTTCATCTACTCTTTGTATTGGAGGAGCAAATATCCATAGACAAATAACAAGCGTTAGAAGAAATCCTAATTTTGTAATTGGAACTCCTGGAAGAATAAAAGATCTTATTGAAAGAAGAGCAATAAACTTATCACAGTTTAACAATGTTGTCTTAGACGAAGCAGACCGAATGGTTGATATAGGTTTTATTAATGATATTAAATATTTTATTACACTTCTTCCACGAGAAAGGCAATCACTCTTCTTCTCAGCAACAGTTTCAGGAAAAGTAAAAGAAATTCTTGCAACCTTTGTTAATAACCCTGTAACTATATCTGTAAAAAAACAAGATACTGCACGAAATATTTATCAAGATTTAATAAAAGTTGCAGGTAAAGGAAAAAAAGTTGACCAACTTCATGATCTTTTAATAAAAGATGGATTTGATAAAATCCTTATTTTTGGAAGAACAAAATGGGGAGTTCAAAAGCTTACAGACGAACTTGTTTCAAGAGGATTTAAAGCAGGAGCAATTCATGGCAATAAAGGACAAAATCAAAGACAAAGAATCTTGGATCAATTTAAAAATAGTGAAATAAGTATTCTTTTAGCAACTGACGTTGCCTCAAGAGGACTAGATATTCCAAATGTAAGTCATGTAATTAATTACGATATGCCAGCATCTTATGATGATTACGTCCATAGAATTGGTAGAACAGGAAGAGCAGATAAAAAGGGGACTGCTCTTACTTTTGTAGACTATTAATAGCTTTAAATATTTAATTAACCTTACAATAAAGACTACAATTAACCTTACAATAATATTAATATAGGCATATTTACAATTAACCTTACAATTAACTTGACAAATAATACATATCTTGCTATAATCTTAGTTAATGCTCACGCCTAAATTCTCCTTCACAACCAAGATAGTAAACGAACTCTCTCTTATAGAACGTCTTTACGGTCAATTAATGACTGAAAGACTTATTCCATCACTTTCTTTAAAACTTTCTCAAGATAACCAAATATTAGCAACTCATTATTCAACCAGCATTGAAGGAAATCCTTTATCTCCAAGAGATGTTACAAATATCATTTTAAATGATCAAATTCCCACTACTAAATCTGAAAAAGAAGTCAAGAATTACTTTGCAGTCTTAAATAAGATTTTTGTACTTTGTAAAAAAGAAACTCCTATTTCTACAAGTCTAATTAAATTGCTTCATCATGAACTTATGAAGGGAATTGAAATAAAAGATTTAGGTACATTTAGAGATGGCTCTGTTTTTGTAGGGCATAGAACAAGAGAAAAAATTGTGGTAAAGCATAATCCTCCATATCACAGTGAAAAAGAAATTGAAAATGCATTGTCTAATACTATTAATTGGCTTAAAAGTAACGATGAACTCCATCCTTTAATAAAAGCAGGAATTTTCCATCATGAATTTGCATATATCCATCCGTTTTTTGACGGAAATGGAAGACTAGCAAGAATTTTAACTACATATTATTTACTTTTAAAGCAATATGACGTTGTTAAGTTTTTTATACTTGATGATTTTTATGACATTGACAGACAACTTTACTCAGATACGCTTCATACTGCAGATAAGGGAGATAAAACAGTTTGGCTTGAGTACTTTTTAGAAGGAATTGTTTATTCGCTTCAAGCAGCCATGTCAAGAATTGAGGAATATAAGAAAACAAATTTTGATGAAATAACAGGAGAAAAGAGAGTCTTAGTTACTACAAGGGAAGAAGACGTCCTAAACATTGTAATTGATAAAAAAGCTATCAGGACTACTGATGTTTCTTTAGCACTCTCTGTCACTAGGCAACAAGCTCATGCACTCCTTGCGTCCCTTGTTAGAAAAGAGCTTTTAAAAAAATATGGGAGTACAAAAAGTAGTTATTATAAACTGATAGAGAATAAATAAAAGAATTACTTTTAAAAAAGAGATTTAAAGGATGGATTCTCTTTATCTTTTTCAGAAAGAACAACGTCTCCATCAAGCTTCCATTCAATACCTAAATCAGGATCATCCCAGGAAATACCATACTCAAGATTTGGTACCCACTCTTGATCGGTTAAATACGTATAATCTGCTTCACTGCTTAAAACAAGATATGAATTACCACACCCTTTGGGAACAAAAAGACTTGCTCTGTTATCTTCTCCTATAATAAAAGACTGATGCTTTCTAAACGTTTTAGAGTCTTTTCTTAAATCAACAATTACTGATTGCACTTTTCCTCGAGGAACATAAATCAATTTATTCCAAGGAGCAATATGAATTCCTCTTAAGGAATTTTTTTCTGATCTTGCATGATTTACCTGAACAACCTTAAACTCTTCACTTAAAAGCGCATTTACATGTGGAATTCTAACTGTTTCTTTAAAAAAACCTCTATTGTCTGAAAACGAAGGTCTATTTATTTCTAAAAGCCCTTCAATCTCAAATGTTTTTATATAATTATCCATTGCTATCTAATTATATGCAAAAATGAAAAAAAAGCAATTTACTATAAAATAAAAGGAGCGTAGAATCTAAAACATGTTTACCAATAAAACTCTTATACAAAAATATCTGTTTTATCTTTTAACTATTTTTCTTGCAGTTTATCTTACTATTATTCTTATTCGTATCTTAAAGCATCAATAGGAGATAAGTCTGCTGCTCTTTTGGCTGGATAAATTCCAAATACTATTCCAACTGACATTGATACGCCAACTGCTAAAATAATTGCCAAAGGACTTACTACAAATGGAATGCCAACAACAAGAGAAATTAAAAATGCCCCAAAAACTCCCAAAGCTATTCCAATTATTCCACCTAAAAGTGTCATAACAACTGCCTCGATTAAAAACTGAGTTAAAATATCTTTTTCTTTTGCTCCGATTGCTTTTAAAAGACCTATTTCTTTTGTTCTTTCAGTTACAGATACAAACATGATATTCATAACTCCTACTCCTCCAACAACTAAGGAAATCGCAGAAATTGCTGCAACCATTAGTGTTAAAAGATTAGTAATGGTTTGAGTTGTTGATAAAAGATCCTGAAAACTCTGAATAATAAAATCATTTTCTTCTCCTTCTTTTAGATTATGTCTATCACGAAGTAAATTTTCTACATCAGCTATTGTTTGATTCATAAGATTAGAATCTTTGACACTAATATCAACCTCCTGAACATATTCTCTTCCTAATATCTGGTCAAACATTACGTTTATCGGTATATATACTACATTATTTAAAACTCCACCAAATAAAACACTTGTCATTTCAGCAACTCCTATAATTCTAAATGGGATATTGTTTATCTTTACTCTTTCTCCAGTCGGATCAGTATCTTCACCAAAAAAAGTTTCAACAGCATCAATTCCTAAAACAACAACTTTTTCAGAACCTAAAATATTATCTTCTGAAATAAACTCACCATAAGTAATGTCAGGTTTTATTACGTCGTACATTTCCTGAGTTACTCCCTGGGCAAGAAGAGATTTATCAATACCGTTTGCCGATACTTTTACAGATCCCTGTCCTACAGTTGCAACTTTATCAATATTGGTTAGCGATTTATCATTTTTAATTGCATCAGCATCATCAAGTGTTAAAGTATTAGACCCACCAGCTGTTGCACTTATAAGACTAGCTCCAGGATTAATTGAAAAAATATTCGTGCCAAAAGCAGAAAGTTCATTTGTAACAAATGAAACTGCACCTTGACCAATTGAAACAATAAGAATAACTGATGAAATTCCAATAATTATCCCAAGCATTGTTAAAAGCGTTCTTAAGATATTTACTCTTAGAGCTTGGATTGATGCAAGTAATACTTCTTTATATTCCATATTATTTTTTAATTACAGTATCAGATATAATTTTTCCATCAACCATTTTTATTTTTCTTCTTGCAAATTTTGCTATTGATTCTTCATGCGTTATAACAATTATCGTATGTCCTAAATCGTTTAATTTTTGTAAAATTGAAATTATTTCAAGTGATGTTTTTGAATCAAGGTTGCCAGTTGGTTCATCTGCAAGAATTATTGAAGGATTCATAATTAAAGCTCTTGCAATAGCAACTCTTTGAATCTGACCTCCTGAAATACGATTTGAAAGATTATTTGCCTTGTCTAAAATTCCAACCAACTCAAGTGCAGACATAGTTCTTTTTTTCCGCTCCTGGGGAGCAATATTTGCGTAAAACATTGGACGTTCTACGTTTTTAAATACTGTAGTTCTAGCAAGAAGATTAAACGTTTGAAAAACAAACCCTATTTCTTTATTTCGTATTTCAGCAAGCTGATCATTTGTATAGGTACTAACATCTTTTTCTTTTAAGAGATATTTACCGCTACTAACAACGTCCAAAGCTCCCAAGATATGCATAAGAGTTGATTTGCCAGAGCCAGAAGGGCCCATAATTGCTACAAATTCTCCTTTTTTAATTGATAAAGTTATACCGTTTAAAGCCTGGTAATATTCACCACTGTCAAGAGGGTAACGTTTTACTACATCTTTTAATTCAATGAGTGTTTGAGCATTTTTAAGCATTAATCTAAAAACCAAACATTCCTTTTCTTTGAACTTGATCGTTTGTAAGTGATGCTATTATTTTTTGATCTTCCAAAAGGCCTGAAATAATTTCTGTATTCTGATCTCCTTTTATGCCGACTTGAACAGGGAGAAAATCAGCTTCATTGGTTTTTGGATTTACAACTCGTACAGCTTTTCCACCTTTATATGGTTTTATCGAAGAATTAGATACTGTTAATACGTTTTCTCTTTTGTTTGTTGTTATATCCACATCAACTGTCATGCCGAATTTTAATTTATCATCAGGATTTTGAATATCTATATATGCGTAGTATTTAACAACACCGTTTTCATTTGTTCCAATATCATCAACGCGTGCAATAATTCCATTATACTTAACGTTTCTTAATGCATCAGCTTCAATTGCTGCACTTTGTCCTTCCTTTACCTTAACTGCATCGGATTCTGTTAAGGAAACAGAAATTGTATATTTTGAGAAATTAGAAACAGATAGAATAGGTCTTGTGCTAGTTGCAATTCCTAAACCATTCACTGCAGAAGACGCTTGGATATAGTCTCCAGCGCCTACTGATAAATTTGATACAGTTCCATCTGCCTGAGCAATTACTTTTGCATTCTGCGTTGCTTGGTATAAAAGCCAAGTCGAGGTAACATTTGCCTGTCCCTGAGCAATAGCAGTTTCCTGATCCTTATATTCTTTTTCTGAAGCAAGCCAATCATCCTGAGAAGATTGAAACTCTGCAGCAAGTCTTTCGTCTTTTCTTGCCACCCCATCACCTGTTTCATAGTTTGAGCTGGTTGCAAGATCTCTATAAGATTTCCACTCTGTATACATACCTGACCTTAAGCTATATGCTAAAGCTTGTGCCGTATTGAGTGCATTTTTTGCAGTTAAGTAATTAGAATATGATGCCTGCTGTTCTTGAACTGTTGCAGTGCTAACAACTGTAAATAATTCTTGACCTTTTTTTACTAAGTCACCGTTTTTAACACTTACAGTTTCAACCATACCGGTAGAAGGGGAATATGCATCAGTTTTTCCAACAGATTGAATATTTCCTGATTCTGAAACTATTTCCACAACTGATGAAACTTTAACTTTTTCTAAAATAAATTTATTTTTACTTGAGGAAGTAAAATAGTTTTTAGCAACTGCAATAATTACAATAAGAAGAACTATAAAAATTATCTTTTTAGGTCTTGAAAAATTTAAAAATTTCTTAGTAAATTTGTCTAAAACACTGCGCAGTTTGATCATAATACAACAGTAACTTTTTTAACTATTTTTGTCAATAAATCACAGGATAAACGGAGCTATTTTTTCTTATTTTCTTTCAATTTACTCTCTTTTAGTTTACTATCTCTTAACTTACTATTTATTAATTTAAGCGCTGCTCTTTTTTTAGCATTTTCTTCCATTCTTTGCTCTTTTTCTTCTAATGATTTTTTTCTTTTTTCTTCTTCTTTATCTTTTTCTTTTTGACACGCATCATTTGAACAACGATAAATAGTAATTTTTTGAGGAAATTTCCCAGTACCGCTTGTTTCTACCCAAGTTTTTACCAAAATAAGTTCGCTATTACAGCGAAAACATTTATTTGACGGAGATTTTAAAGCTATCTTAACCAATTCAGTCACAATTATACCACATTTTTTGCTATTTTAAAAGCATTTGTTTACACAAATAATGTATAATTTATTTTAGGAAAGGAGGATTATGGTAAAAACAAAACAAACTAAGGAAAAGAAAACAAAATCTGAAACATTTAAAGTAGAAGGTGGAAAAGTTTTAGATAAAGTAAAAGATCTAATAAAAGAAGGAAACGTTAGAAGGATAATAATAAAAGATAAAAAAGAAAAAGAATTAATTCAGTTTCCTTTAACATTCGGCGTAATTGGAGTAGCACTTGCCCCAATCCTTGCAGCAGTAGGTGCCATTGCAGCACTTATTACTGAGTGTTCAATTACAGTTGAGAGAGAAGAATAATTTTCTAGTAATTGACAAGGAAATAACATCTTGATAACATCATCTACTATGAGTCAAATAGAAATGGGTGTTGTTTATAAACCTCTTCCCATGGGTATTGAACCATTAATATTTGCTCATGCTACCGCATCCGTACTGGGACAAGAAGAAAATTTTGATTTAGGAGGAGAACCTCCTTTTGGATTAAAAGGTGATACCAAAGCAATGAGTAGTAAAAATAGAGTGCTTAATATTTTTCTAGGCGATATGATAGAAAATAACTTACTCCCTATTACTACATTTTCCTGTAGCGATAATATGGAAGAAGTTGTATTTATGGCAAAATGGACAATGCACTAGTTTTAACTCTTAACATTAGCTAAGAAATCTTCTATAATGATTAGTCTATGGTAAACAATAATCCTTGGGATAGGGCTAAAGAACAATTAAAAAAAAGTGCTAAAAGAATAGACCTCAATAAAGATCTACTTAAAAAACTATCAAAACCTGAAAAAGTTATTAAAGTAAATCTTCCTGTAAAAATGGACGATGGTAAAATAAAAACTTTTAAAGGATATCGTGTGCAGCACAATAACTTACTTGGTCCATATAAGGGAGGACTTAGATATCACCAAAATGTAAATTTAGATGAAATTAAAGCGCTTTCTTTTTGGATGACAATGAAAAATGCCGTAATCGATGTGCCTTTTGGAGGTGGAAAAGGAGGAATTGTTGTTGATCCTAAGCATCTTTCAGAAAAAGAACTTGAAGATTTAACTCGTGTATTTGCAAAAAAACTATATAAAGACATTGGTCCAAAAAAAGATGTTCCAGCACCCGATGTTAATACTAATCCAAGAATAATGGGCTGGTTTGAAGATGAATACAGTAAGATTGCCGGAATTTATACTCCTGCAGTAGTAACAGGAAAACCAATTGAAATGGGAGGATCTGAAGGAAGAAAAGAAGCAACCGGCCTAGGGGGAGTTTATGCACTTTTAACAGTTTTAAAATCAATGAATAAGTCTCCTAAGGGAATGACTGTAGCAATCCAAGGATTTGGAAATGTTGGAAGATATATTGCAAAATTTTTACAAGAACAAGGATTTAAAATTGTAGCATTAACTGATTCTAAGGGAAGTATTTATGTTCCAAACGGCGTTCCTGATATAGAGCAAGTAGAACTTTGTAAAGAAGAAAAAGGATTTATTGCAGAGTGCTATTGCGTTGGATCAGTTTGCGATCTTCGTCATAAACAACAAATGGGAGGAAAGGATATAAACCCACAAGAAGCACTTGATTTACCTGTAGATATACTTATTCCTGCAGCACTTGAAAATGTTATAACCAAAGACAATGCACATAAGATAAGAGCAAAAATTGTAGTTGAAATGGCAAATGGACCAACAACTATATATGCAGATAAAATATTAAATGAAAAAGGTATTTTAGTAATTCCAGATATTCTTTCTAATTCAGGCGGGGTTACTGTAAGTTATTTTGAATGGTATCAAAACCTTCACATGCAAAAGTGGGGTAAAAAAGAAGTATTTAATAAACTTAAAGAGAAAATGGAGAAAGCAACTGAAGATGTTTTGAAAACTCAAAAAGAATACAATGTGACACTTAGAGAAGCAGCTTATATCCTAGCTCTTAAAAGACTTGAGGAAAAGTACAAAAAGGTTAATAAATAAATCTATTTATTTCTACTGTAAAGCCCGATAATTTCCGCACTACCCAAAACATGATTTTTAATATTATCCTCAATTTGTTTTTTATCAGCAGAATTATCTAAATTTAACTTAATATCTAATGCATAAACTTTAAAAAAATACCTATGAGTTCCTGATGGGGGACAAGGCCCTACATATTTATTACTTCCTGCACTATTTTTCCCTTCAATCGCACCTCCTGGTACAAAGTCTTCGTTAATTAAAGTTATAGCAGGATCAATATTAAAAACTACCCAATGCACAAAAGTACCCATTGGTGCATCAGGATCATCTACTATTAAAATCAGTGATTTTGTATTTTTAGGAATTTCTGAAAATACGAGTGAAGGATTAATTTCACTTCCATCACATGTATATTTAGTTGGAATATCATTATTGTTTTCGAAAATACTGCTTGTTATTTTCATAGATTAATATTAAAACTAGATCACTTGCTTGTCAATTATTTTAATCACTGATAAAATTAAAAATACTTGCCCAGGTGGCGGAATGGTAGACGCGCAGCGTTCAGAACGCTGTATCGGCAACGATGTGGGAGTTCGACTCTCCCCTTGGGCACAAATTTGATATAATATTAAGATGCGGACGTGGTGAAACTGGTATACACGCAGCCTTGAGGTGGCTGTGCCGTAAAAAGCGTGGAGGTTCGAGTCCTCTCGTCCGCACAAATCAATAAGCTTACTATTCTCATAAGATATCTTAGTAGTTATGCTCGTATAAAATTTAATTATTTATGGCAGGATTAGAGAAAGCCCCAATTGGAAAAAATTCAAAGATAACTCTTGTATCTCCCCAAATAAATACAACCGGTAATATTTTTGATCGTGGTCAGATCGGACAATTTGAAAGTTATTTTCATACTAACAAATTTAAAAGAAAAATCTGTACGCCAAGACTAAGAACACTTGGTATTCCAACTATTCATGGTACTTTAGATGAACAAGGCTACCAAAATATTGTAAGTCTAGACTTTAGATACCGACCTAACTCACAACCAACTCCAGAAGATTGGAAGGATATATTTGAAGCAGATATACTTGGAATTACTGCAATAACAAAATCTGCTGAACAAGCCTTACAAATTGCAAAAATGTATAAAGAAGCAAGGCAAGATGGGGTCGTAATTATGGGAGGATATCATGCATCAGCAAGACCAGGTGAAGCATTAAAAGAAGGTGTGGATATAGTTGTAATTGGCGAAGGAGAAAAAACAATTAAAGAGTTAATGCAATATTTAGAAAATGGGGAACAAATAGATAGTGTTCAAGGAATTGCATATTTAGACAAAGACGGGGGAATGGTCATTACTTCAAAAAGACCATTAATGAAAAAAGAGGAATTATCTTCTCTCGCTTCACCAATTTTTGATCCAATGGTAGAAAAATTTGCTACTTATGACGGTTTAACAACTTCTAGAGGATGCCCTTTTGATTGTGAATTTTGCGGAGTAACTCAATTCTTTAACGGAAGATATACGACTCTTACTGACGATGCAGTAATAAGAGAATTAGGACACTTAGACGACCTAGCAAAAAGTAGAGGAGGAAAGCGTTCTATTTTTGTTGAAGACGATAATTTTACTGAAATACAAGCAAGAGCTATAAGATTATTAGGCAGATTTGAGGAGTCTGGATTATTTCCCTCAGGTTCAGGTGTACAAGGCAGAAAAGAAGCTGCTCTAAATCCACAATTGAATGAACAATTAGTAAGAAGTGGTATTACAACTGTTTATGTAGGAATAGAATCTATTAGTGACAAGACATTGGAGAAAGCAAATAAAAGAGCAACAAGAGAAGAATATGAAAGAAGCTTAAGAATGTGGAGAGAAGCAGGTCTTTGGGTTCACGGAATGTTTATCGTAGGATTAGACGGCGATACAAAAGAAAGCTTTGAAGAAACAAAAAAATGGGCAATAGAAAATGTACATAGTGCTCAGTTTTTTGCTCCTGTTCCTCTTCCTGGAACGAAAATGACAGAAAGAATGCATGAAGAAGGAAGAGTAATAACTCAAAAATGGTCTTTATATGACGGTCATCACGTGTTACTAAAACCCGGAGAAGAACAAGATTTTACTGCCTGGGAACTCCAGAAAGCAATTATTGATATAACAAATGACTTTTATGACCATGAAAACATCGGAAAGTTAATACTGCATGATAAGATTACAAATCCAGCAATTCCAGAAAAGAAACATTTTGAGTGGAAAATGAAGATGCTTAAAAAATCCCTAAGTCTTAGAGTGTATGCTCATTGGGCATTAGATGGTATGCTAAAAGAACCAGGAAGTACAGCATACTTCCAACAATTACAAGCAGCAGAGAAACCCCAGATATTGAAAAGTGGAGTTATTTTTCCATCTTAATTAATTTATTCAGATATCTACAATATAGCTATCAGCCATAATAGATAATATTTTACACAGAAGTTCTATTTGCATCCTGTAGATGAGTTGCCTTAGCTTTGCTATATTGATATAATCTTTGAGTCAGGGACCCGTGGCTCAGCTGGTTAGAGCGTCGCATTTACACTGCGAAGGTCAGAGGTTCGAATCCTCTCGGGTCCACAAGTAGAATATTTCATTCTATATTTAATGTCCCTTAATGATAATTGTTACAGGTTCAATTGCATACGATTATATTATGAATTTTCCGGGTAAATATGCCGATCATATTTTGCCAGATAAAATTCATACAATTAATATCTCTTTTATTCTAGATAAATTTGAAAGACGAACAGGAGGAACAGCTGGAAATGTCTCGTATTCTTTAGGTCTTCTAAAAACTTCTCATATCTTATTTTCTTACGCTGGAAAAGATTTCAGGGAATATGCTGATAAATTTAAAAAACTAAAAATTGACTTAAAAAATGTATTAATTGACAAAAAAAAACACACAGCAACTGGTTTTGCTATAGCAGATAAAAATAATAATCAAATTTGGGGATATTTTTACGGAGCAGCAGATAATATTTTCAAACTAAAACTAGAAGGAGTGGCAAATAAAAATGATTTAGTTTTAATCGGTCCATCTGGTGCAAAAGGTTCAATGTCTTTTGTTGATCAATGCATAAAACTTAAAATCCCATACATGTTTGATCCAGGATTTATCTTAACGCAGGTAACAGACAATTACTTAGAAAAGGGAATTGCTAATGCAAAATATATAATTGGAAATGATTATGAAATAAATGTAATTAAAAAAAGAGTTAAAAAATGGAAAAAATACTTTAAGAATAAGATTATTATTACAACCTTAGGAGAAAAAGGGGCAGAGATAGAAGAAAATGGAAAGATATATAGGATAAAATCTGCCAAGGCAAAAGTGGCTCTTGATCCAACCGGAGCAGGAGATGCGTTTAGATCAGGTTTTTTAACTGGACTAGAAAAACGTTTTGATCTTAAAACTTGTGGCCAAATGGGATCTATTGCTGCAGTTTATGCTGTTGAAAACTACGGATGCCAGGAACATGTATATACAAAAGAAGAGTTTATAAAAAGGTATGGTCAAAATTATAAGACTATGTTAAACTTGTGAAATGTCAAAAAATTACGACGTAAAAGACTTAGGTCTTGCCAGAGAAGGAAAACTTAAAATTGAATGGTCAGATAAGCAAATGCAAGTTCTGTCCATAATAAAAGATCGATTTAAAAAAGAAAAACCTCTTAAGGGTCTTACTATTGCAGCTTGTCTTCATGTTACTTCTGAAACTGCAAATTTACTTATTACTTTAAAAGCAGGGGGAGCAACTGTCGTAACAAATGCTTCAAACCCTCTTTCTACTCAAGACAGTGTAGCAGCGTCCCTTGTTAAAGATTATGATATTCCATGTTTTGCAATTAAAGGAGAAGATAGCAAGACTTATTACAAGCACTTAAATACGGTTTTAGATTATAAGCCACAAATTACAATGGATGATGGAGGAGATTTAATTCATTTACTTCACACTAAAAGACAAAATCAACTTAAAGATATATTG
>DASRON010000024.1:0-2474 GCA_035646815.1 Patescibacteria group bacterium
GTTGCAAGATATATTTTCATTTACTTCCTTTCTTAAAAGTATCATAAAAATATATAAAATTTTTACTAATTTTATTTACTGTCTCCTCTTCTGTTATTTGCCCCTCTTTTAATAAAATCAAAGGCTCCCAAAAAACAGTTCTTCCTACTGCAAAACCAATTATTCCTTTAACACCCTTTGCTGCCTTAATCCATTTTTCAACAACTTCTTTTTTTTGTCCTCCACCTAAAACAACTATGCCGACCTCTTTTCTTCCTTCTCTTACTGCTGATTTTACAATATCCTCATAACCATTTTTATTTTCCGTTCCTTCAAGCTTCCAAACATCCGGTTCAACTCCTGAGTCTTGTAATTCTTTAATTACTTCTGATTGTAAAAACGGTTTTTTATGATTTATGAATTCAATTTTTTCTCCATTTACTTTTTCAAGCTGTTCTTTTGAAGGAATAATCAGAACTTCAAGCAAGAATTTATAATTCCTAGAAAAACAATAATCACTTAGAATTTTTAGTTTTTCTTGCTGTCTTTTTTTAAGCTCTAAAAGATCATCAGGGTTATAACGAACTAAAACCTTTACAAATAAAGGGTCATATTTTTCAATATGTTTTTTAAAATCTTCATATTCAAAATCAAGTTCTTCTTGTCCACTTTTTTCAACTGTTAAAAGAATATTAATTCCTTTTTCACTTGCATCTTTTAAGATTTCATCCCCAAACTCTTCATCTATTAAAATTGCTGCATCTTGTCTTGGAATTTTATTATTTGTTGCGTCTAAAAATGCTTTGTAAATTAATTTTTTTTGAGAAATTATATATTCTCTATCTTCTTTCGTTAATTGACTTTCTTCTTTTCCTAAAAGTCCTTTAATAAAAGATCCTCTGTGGTCAAAAGGGAGAATAAAAAGATTTTGAGTATAGCCTTTCATTTAGTTAAGTTTTTCAATTTCCTCTCTTGTTAAAAGCCCCACTGCCCCACCAATATTTTTAACAGTAGCACTCGCATTTAAAGTTCCCCACTGCATTGCTTTTAAAACTCCTAAGTCAAGCATGTATGCAGATAAAAAACCGCTTGAATAAGCATCTCCTGCTCCAGTTCTTTCTACTGAATCATTTTCTACATTTCGGTTTTCAAAATATTTATTATCATAATCTAAAGCAAATGAACCGTTTAAACCATCTGTTATAACAACAACTTTAGGTCCTAAAGTTTTTAGGTCTTTTAGAAGATTTCTTATTTCCTCTTCCTCTCTTGAAAGTATTTTTTTTGCTTCTTCTTTATTAACAATTAAAATCTCTGTTTCCTCTAGAATAGTTTTTATTTTTTCATATCCCGCATCAAGCTGCCTTGTACCCGGATTAAAGGCAAGTTTTGCTTTACTATTTTTAGTAAATTCTAATGTTTTTTCGTAAGCTTCTTCCCATTTCTTACCAAGAGCGGTTAAATAGACCCATTTTGTGTTTAAATTGGAAAAGTCAAAATCATGCTCCCTTTGAGCATCTTCTGAAATAATTGTTCTTTCTTTTTTATATGTAAGTATTATTGATATTACAGATATCGTACTTTCAGTTTGCTTTATATATGAACAGTCAATATTTTCTTTTTCTAAATCATTTAATATTTTAGTTGCAAATTCATCTTTGCCAATTTCAGAAAAAACTGCTGTTTTAAAACCTAATTTAGAAAGACCTACCCCAACATTTGCAGCATTTCCACCTAAAGTGAGCTTAACATGATCAACAACGGTTTTGTCTCCAAGATGAATGCAAATTTCTTTATTATCTTTATTAAATCTAAAATGATCATTGCTATCTGTAATTGGGAAAAAAATATCAATAGTTGAGTTACCAATAGTAACTGCGTCAAAAGAGGAATTCATGAATTTATAATATACAAACAAGAAGATTTAATCAACAATCTTAAAATTTATATCTTTATTTTCCTATAATAATAAGTGCGTCTGCAGAAGAACTTGCAGAAAGATCAGAACTTGTTTGTCCAATTGTATAATCATCACTTAAATCTTTTTTAAGAAGAGAAAGATATTTTGAAACTCCACTTTTTACTTTTATAGTTAGATTCTCATAATCAAAATTATCTGCATTTGAAGTAGATGTCACTTTATATCCAAGACTTTTTAAAATATTTGTAGCTTTTCCAGCAGCTCCCCCAATACCAGATCCATTCTCAATTGCTACAGATAGCTCTGATCTGTCCAGTCCGCTTTCTTTATCAACTGTGTTTGATGTTGGTTTAGGAGTTGGTGTTTTTGTTACTTCATCTTCCGGTGAGATTTCAGGAGTTAATGATTCTTCTGGAACATCTGTTGGAAATTGAAATTCCGTTGTTGTTGGCGTTGGTGAAATTGACTCATTAGAAGAGCTTGCAAAAAAAGAGCGAAATATGGCAAAAATAATTAGAATAAGTATTATTATTACAACAACTAAAAAAAGTGCTCGCGAAGGTAATCGTTTTTT
>DASRON010000025.1:0-45086 GCA_035646815.1 Patescibacteria group bacterium
CAATAAATGAGATTATTACAGAGGCAATTTTTTCGTTTAAAAAAGGGATGAGTGATGAAATTAAAAAGAAAATTGAAGAAAAAATAAAATATAGAAAAGAAAAAAATCCTTGGGAATACCCAAGTATAGGAAGTACATTTAAAAATATATCCATTGATAAAGTACCAGAAGAACTTAAAAATCAATTTAAAGAAAAAATTAAAACTGATCCAATTCCTGTGCTTTCTGCTGCAAGATTTATTAATCTTGCAGGATTAAAAGGTATAAAAATTGGTAATGCACAGTTTTCAGAAAAACACCCAAACTTTATAGTTAATCTAGGAAATGCAAAAGCAAAAGACGTTAGAGCGCTAATTGATCTTGCAAAAGTAAAAGTTAAAGAAAAATTTAATATTGATCTTGAAGAAGAAGTAAGTTATCTTTAAAACTTCAAGGATTTAAAATGAAAGGTGGTGATAAATATGGCAGAGGATAAAACTAAGAATCAGGAAATGGCAGTAAATATAAATCTAGATAATACTCCTATATACTACACAGATAGTGTTTATATAACTGCAAATCCTGATGGAGTTGTTTTTGATGTATTACAAAAACTAGGGAATACGAATCAGGCAAGAATTGTTTCAAGATTTGGTATGAGTAGAGAGCATGCAAAGAAATTTGCAGCAGAACTATCAAAACTATTAGCAATTACAGAAGGGCATACGAAGACGGGAAGCAAGAACTAACCGTTGACTGACAGTTTTAGTAAATAGTATAAATAACTAATGGGTAATGTTTTCCTCGAGTTCACAATTATAATTTGTTTTGCTGCATTAATATCACTTGTTTTTAGGTTGTTAAAGCAACCTGAAATTCTTGCTTACATTTTAACCGGAATAATTATTGGTCCCTTAGGCCTATTTCATTTAGCAAATGTTGAATTCTTTTCTGCGCTTGCAGAAGTTGGAATAACGCTACTTTTGTTTATGATCGGTCTTGAAATTAGAATTGCCGATCTTTCCTCAGTAGGGAAGATGACTCTAATAGTTGGGCCTGCGCAAATTATATTTTCATTTATTATTGCTTATATTATTTCTCTTTTATTTGGTTTTCCTTTTTTAAGCGCGCTATACATTGCATTAGCAGTTACCTTTTCAAGCACAATTATTATTGTTAAACTTTTTTCAGATAAACGAGAGCTTCATGCGCTTTACGCAAAAATGTCTTTAGGAATATTACTTATTCAAGACTTTTTAGCAATAATGTTTTTAATCTTTTTGTCAGGATTTTCTTTAAAAACTGGGAGCTTTGCACCTCTAAATCAATTTGGACTAATTCTTCTAAAAGCAGGAATCTTATTTGGAGCAATAATTTATTTAAGTCAAAGAATATTTCCTAAGATAACAGAGTTTTTAGCAAAATCTCAAGAAACATTATTTTTAGCAAGTATTGCTTGGGTTTTTGGACTTGCTGCACTAGTTTCTTCTCCTTCTATCGGTTTTTCAATAGAAATTGGTGGATTCTTAGCAGGTCTTGCTTTGGCAAACTCTATTGCTAGTTATCAAATTATTGCTAGAGTAAAAATCTTACGTGATTTTTTTATTGTTATCTTTTTTGTTCTTCTGGGAATGCAAATGCAATTCTCACATGTAGAAAAAATCATAGTTCCTGCATTAGTTCTATCTTTTTTTGCATTAGTTATTAAGCCTTTTATTACTATGCTTTTGATGGGGGACTTGGGATACCGTAAAAGAACTTCATTTTTAACTGGACTCTCGCTAGGTCAGATTTCTGAATTTTCACTTATTATGATTTTCTTAGGGTATAAGCTTGGTCATATCTCAGAAGATGTAGTATCTCTTATAACTCTTGTGGGAATTATAACTTTTGTTTTATCAACCTATGGGATTTCTTACAGTAAAAAGCTTTATTCAAAAACAAACGGATTTTTGAATTTTTTGGAAAATAAAAATGATAAAAGAATTGAAGTTATTTCATCTACAGACAGCTTGGAGCATTTAAGGAATCATGTTGTTATTATTGGTGGAGATCAAATGGGGCAGAGTATATTAGAGGCTTTTGACGATATGGAAATTGACGTTGTTGTTATTGATTTTGATCCTGGAATTTATAAAAAACTTGAAAGTAAGAAAATACATAGGCTTTTTGGTGATATCGCAGATCTAGATATTCAAACAAGAGCAAATCTAGATAGTGCAAAGCTAGTTATTTCAACAATTCCTGATCTTGAAGACAATCTTTTACTCTTACAAGAGCTTCGTCATGAAAATAGAAAAGCAAAAATTGTTACAATGGCAATGGAAGGACATGAAGCAAAAACATTGTATAAAGCGGGATCAGATTATGTTGTTCTTCCATACCTTGCAGGAGGAAGGCAAATTGCAAAAATATTAGATGAGAATAATTTGAATAAGATTAAAAGCCTAAAGGAAAAAGATAAAGCTTATCTTAAGTAGTTTTATTTTCTTCTGATTCATTTTCTCTAAGAAGTTTTTCAGTGTCTTTTTCTATTTCATCTAAGTTACCTTCTAAGATGCTAGGTAAATTATGCCAGGATTTGCTTATTCTATGATCAGTCATTCTGTCTTGAGGAAAATTATACGTTCTTATTTTCTCAGCTCTCATTCCTCTGCCTACCTGAGTAGATTTTATAGAAGAAATTTCACCATGTCTTTTTTCAATTTCAATTTCCCATATCTTTGCTCTAAGAAGTTTTTCAGCGTTTTCTCTATTTTGAATTTGTTGTCTTTCTGTTTGACATGTAACAACAATTCCTGTGGGTTTATGTTTAAGTCTCACTGCAGTTGAAACTTTGTTTACGTTTTGTCCTCCATGACCTCCTGATCTAAAAGCATCAAATTCAATATCATCTGGGTTTATATGAAGATCAATATCTTCTAGTTCAGGAAGAATAGAAACAGTTGCAGTTGAAGTATGAATTCTTCCTCTTTTCTCAGTTTCAGGAGTTCTTTGTACTCTATGAACACCTGCTTCATATTTTAAAAGTCCGAATGCACCCTTGCCGCTTATTTTTATAACTCCATCATCTAAGTTTTCTGTTTTATATCCTTTAATCTGAGCAAAGCGATTGTACATTCTTAATAATTCTTCTGCCCAAATTTTTGCCTCATCTCCTCCTGTAGCCCCCTTTACTTCAAGGATTGCATTTTTTTTATTTAACGAATCATCCTTATTATTGTCACTAGGGTCGTTTCCTCCATTAAGTGAATCTTCAAGAGCAGTTTTTTGAATTTCTAAAGAATTAATTTCCTGTCTGGCAAGTTCTGCCATTTCAGGTTCTTTTAATAATTGCTTTACTTCTTCTATTTTTTGCTCAATTTCCTTGAGCTGAATTAATCTGTAGTCTTGCATGGGGAATATTTATTTAACATCTAATAGCATCTCACGAAGTGTTCTTGGTGAATTATCTCTTTTCTTCTGTTTTTCAATTTTTTCAACAACCTTTGCTTTATAAACTTCTGCAACTTTTTTCTTTTTTTCAAACTTATCTATTCTTGATGCGCTATCAACAAAGCGTTGTTCACCTGTATAAAAAGGATGACATTTATCGCAAAGCTCTACGTGAATTAATTCTTGTGTTGATCCAATATTAAAACGGTTTCCGCAAACACAAATAACTTGTGTTTTTTCAAAATATTGTGGGTGAATTGTCTGTTTCATAACCCCCAAATTATACCTTATATTAGGAGTTAATACAAGCTTTATTTATTTATAAAATAATTTGCTATAATCATTGATAATGAAAAAGATAATTACTCTTTGTTCAAGCGCTTCTCATTACAAAGACGTTTTAGATATTGAGAAAGAATTAAAAAAACTTGGATTTAAAACAAGAGTTCCGAAAACCGCAAAAGTTATGAAAAAAACAAATAATTTTGATGTTAATTTTTATAAAACTTGGTACAAAAATAAAAAAGATTATATAAAAAAAACTAAATTCATACTAGATCATTTTAAAAAAATAATTAACGCAGACTCAATATTAGTTGTAAATATGGAAAAAAATGGAGTAGAAGGATACATTGGAGGAAATGTGTTAATGGAGATGACAATTGCTTTTCATTATAAAAAAAAGATTTTTATCTATAATGAAATTTCTGAGGATTTACAAATTAAAGAAGAGATTTATGGATTAAAACCAATATTTATTAATAGAGATTTAAGAAAGATTATAGGATAGAGAAAAAATAAAATATCTTTTATTGACACGCTATGTTGATAGGAATAATATATAGCTATAAGGTAATTATGTATGGAAAGAGATCGATTTTTTAACGCAACACAAAAAATCCCTCAGGTTTCTACGACAATAATGTTTCAACAAGAGATTCAGGGCTTGTAAGAGAACAAACAACCTCTTTCTTACATGGTGCTGCTAGAAGAATAGGGATAAGCTAAAAGAAAGAAAAAAAGAAAAAACGGTTATGGAAGTTATGCGATTTTTGTGTGAGGTTCCTTTAAAAAAAGGAGAAGAATTTTGTAATTTAAGAAAATATGAAACTTTCACTAAAAGATATTATTAGTACAATTTTAATAGTCATTGTTGGAGTAATAGTATATCTTGATTCAACAGGAATAGAATTCCCGTTTAGTCGTAACTATAGAGCTGGAATAATTATGCTATTTGTTTTAGGACTTTCAATTTGTGCATTTGGTTCAAGAGCAACATGGCCTATTAAATCATCAAACTTAGCACTTATGTTTTCAGCTTTATTTGGAGTTCTAGTTTTAATATTTGCGATAATAGGCATTATTGTGGGTGGACAATTCTTTTTTTATCTGCTTGCTTGTATGATTGTTTTATTGTGGACTATAACTACTTTGCGTCATATTGTAAGTTAGTTTTATAAAACAAAATAACTTACTTAATTTTTTTTATAATCTCTTCAATAGATAAAACTTCTTGAGTTCTTTTTTGCATATTTTTAAGAATAGTTTTGTCTTTGTCAAAAATTATCACAAAGGGAATATTTTTTCGGTCAGCATATTTTAACTGTTTTTCTAAATCCTTTTCTTCTAGAAATATTTCCGTTGCTATATTTTTATCTCTTAATTTATTAGCAATTCCAATAGAATTTTTATTATAAGTAACTAAAACTTTGGTGCCGCTTAAGGATTTTGGAAAAAGCATAAGATCCTCCATGGCATCAATTATTCTGTCAAATCCAAATGAAAATCCGGATGCTGCAAATGAATTTCCTGTAAAAAGAGAAATAAGATTATTATACCTTCCTCCGCCACCTAATGATCCTCCTTTGTATTCACTATCTTCTGCTTCAATTATTACACCTGTGTAATAATCAAGTCCTCTGGCAAGAGTAGGGTCGAATGCAATTTTTTTATCAAGAGAGAGTTCATTTGCTAAGTTTAAGATTTTTATAATTCGCTCACTTGGTTTATTTGTAGTAAGCTTTTCTAGGAGATTTTTATCAAGATTATTTTCTTCCAATTCATTTTTAACTTTTTCTGCTCCAATCTTTTTAAGTTTATCAATAATAGTAATTGCTTTTTTAGGAATATCTCTTAGTAACCCTCGATCATTAATGAAAATCTTAACTTTTTTAAACCCTAATTTTTCAAAACCTTTTATTGCAATTTCTATAAGTTCGAAATCAGATAGAAGAGAATCTGTGCCGACAATATCAATGTCACACTGCATAAATTCTCTATATCTTCCTTTTTGTGGGTTTTCAGCTCTAAAAGCAGGTTGTATTTGGTACCGTTTAAATGGAAAAACTAAATTATTTTGATTTTGAGCAATAACTCTTGCCAAAGGAACTGTCTGATCGTATTTTAAAGCAACTTTTCTTCCTCCATTATCAGTAAACTTATACATTAATTTGTCACCCTCTTTGCCATATTTTCCTGTTAATACTTCTTCATATTCAAGAGTTGGTGTTTCTAAAGGTTCAAATCCATAAACCTCAAACACCTCTTTTAAGGTGCTTATTACATATTGTCTTTTTTTGGCATTAACGGGTAAAAAATCCCTAAAGCCTTTAAGTGTTTGTGCTTTTATCATAATATCCTATATTATATCATTTTTAAGCTTCTTTTGGGGAAATAAAGTAGTGACCTAGATCATGAATAATCAAAATTATTATACTTATTACGGGAATTGCGAAAATTGCACCCATTGCACCAGCTATTTTTATACCTACAAAAAACGATAAAAGAACAATAATAGGGTGAATCTTAAATGCTCTTCCTATAAATTTTGGTCCCCATATGTTAAATAAAAATTGTTGAAAGATTAGAAGGAGAAGGAAAACAATAAGTGCTTTTGCAGGATCTAATACAAACGCAAAGAAAACAGGAGGGATAATTCCCAAAATTGGTCCAATCATAGGAATAATTGTTAAAATGCCTGAGATAACACCAGTTGATGCTGCAAAATCAACTCCTAAAAGTCTTAATACTGCCCAAGTTGCTACTCCGTTAATAATCGCAAAAGTTAGCTGAACTCTTATAAAAGAAGCAAAAGTCATGTTAATAATATTTTCAACAGTATTAAAACCTTTATGCCACTTTCTAGGTATGAGATCATATGCTTCATTATTTATTCTTTCTTTATCTACGATAAGGTAAAAAGAGATAATTAAGATTATAAGAGCAGAAAATAAAAAGTTTGCAACAGATGGAATTAAAGACGCATAATTATCCAGAGATAAAATAAAGCTTTCAATCCATTTTTGAATAACTTTTGGCGTTGTATTAAGATAAGCAGGAAGAGCTTTTGATAAAGCATTTAATTGGTAGCTTATAGCAGGAATAAATAGCAGTACTATAGCAGTAATAATAATTGCTAAAAGAAGATAGACCAAAATTGCAGATATAGTCTTAGAAGTTTTAAGAACTTTTGAAAAAAAGTCCACAATTGGTTCAAGAATAAAACTTAAAAGCCAGGAAAGAATTAAAATTGCTATTACATCTGAAAAATTACCTAGGAATTGCCATGTGCTCTGAAGAAGATAAAAAGCAACAGTAATTGTAAGTAAAACAGATAAAAGTTTAAGTGATGAAAGTTCTTTTTTTATTTCTTCAAACATACTTCTATCGTAGCGGGATTTTCCAAATAATTCAATAGGGATTAAATTTTTTAAAGAATAATAATATTTTTAGGAGAATTAGTTAGTATCTTAATTTTAGTTTCAGTTAATAAAATTAAATCTTCAATTCTTACACCGCCAAACCCTTTTATATAAATAGCTGGTTCAATTGAAAAAATCATTCCTGGTTTTAAATACGTTTTTGATTTTGGTGACAATCTTAATCCAGAATGTACTTTTTTACCTATTCCATGACCAAGCGAGTGGGGCATTGGTTCAAATTTTTTTGAAACAATAAATTCTCTTGCTATCCTATCTACATCAAATGTTTTTATAGAGCGTTGTTTCTTTGCAAATGATTCTAATAAATCAATTGCTTTTTTTTGAGCTTCTAAAACAGTTTTATAAAGATCAACTTGCTTATTAGTAGCTTTTTTAAAAAAAAGAGTTCTTGTCATGTCAGAAGGATAACCGTTTATTCTTGCTCCAAAGTCAAGCATTATAAAATCTCCTTTTTTTAGCTTGCGATTGGTTGGATTTTGATGATGAATCTCAGCTGAATTTTCTCCAAATGCCACAATTGTTTTAAAAGCAATTCCTTCTGATTTCTTTTTTAAAAAAACATTTATTAATTTTACAATTTCTATTTCTGTTACATCTTCTTCAAGAAAAGGAAGAATAAAATTAAAACATTTATCACCAATGCGACATGCTTTTTTAATAGAATAAATTTTATCTTTTCTTCTTGCGAGTCTTGCCATTAGTTATTTATAGGAGTTAATTTTTTACCGCTTCCTGTAGAGGGGATAATAGTTGTTTCAGGATTAAGCGCTTCAGGAACAATATTTATTTTAGGATTTTTTGGAATTTCTGAAAATATAATTATTTTTGAAGCAAGCAAAGTATTCTTATCATTTTTATCTAAATATCCAAAAACTAAAACGTTTTGATTTTCAGAAAGTTTGGAAAAGCCTGACGAGGCAATATCTTTTTTCTTGGTATATTCAAATGTTTTAGTAATGGTTGCAACATCAACAGTTATTTTTTCTTTCTCGCTTATTAATCTAAAAGTATTCTTTTTATTATCAACTGAAAAAACTGCTCCTTGAATTATTTTAGGAAGAGTAATCACATCAATTTCTCTTGCCATGATTCTTTTTGACTGCTTATTATAAAGACCGATTATGCCAAGAGTATTTCCTTTTGTAATATCAGAAATTCCAAATGATTTTGAATCTGGTGAGTAAAATCTTGTTAATTCGTCAACGTCTATATATCTTTTATCTCCCTTAATATCGATTAAAACTATCTGTGTTCCCGAAGCTTCTTCTACGGTTCCAGTAATTCCTCTTTTTTCGACAAGATTTAATTCAGCAACTCTTGATGCAATTTTACTTTTTAAATTATCAAGTTGCTTGGCTTCGGTATTTTCTTGAGAAATTATGGTAGGTGTTTTAGTTGGAGTTGCTGCAAACGAACCCTTTGTAATAAAAACAGTAGTGATTAAAATAACAATAATAATTATTAATTTCTTCATTTTAAAATTCCTCAGTTGTGAAAGATACAGTTCTTTCTATTGTTTTTTCTTCTCCATTTGGTGCAATAGCAGTTATTCTTATAATATTTACTCCGTCTGAAATATTTACAGTTGTCGAAAAGTCTCCTGCTAAGCTCGGTTTTAATATATCAAAATCTGATTTAGTAAAAATAGCAATAATTGCATCAGGATTTGTTTTTCCTGACACAGTAACGATCTTTTTATCAGAAAGTTTTTCATCAGATGGATTATTTATAGAAAGAAAAATTGTAGATTCTGGGGTTGGAGAAGGGGCTTTTACTAAAATAGGATTAGCCTTGAACTGAGGGAGTATTTTTGTGTATTGATAAAAGTAAAAGGCAATTCCTGCAAAAACCAAACCAATTACAATTGCTAAGAGTGCCAAAACTGTTTTTTCTTTTTTCATATCATTAGAGCATTTTATATTACGAAAAAAAGGTTATCTTGTCAAGAAAAATTAGATATGATAGGATTGAAAAATGGAAATTGTTTACGTTGATAATAAATGTTTAAAAATCCGAAGTAAGAAAACATCCTTTGTTGTAGACCCAAATTCTAGTATGACAAAAACTTCTGCAGATTTTATATTACTCTTAAAAGATGAAAAATATAATCTTCAAAAAATTAGTGATTATAGATTGATTATTTCAGGTTCAGGAGAATATGAGCTTGGAGGAATTAAAGTTTCTGGAGTAAGAACAGGAGCAGATTTTGTTTACAGTATCAGAATTGACAATACAGAGCTTATTATAGGAAAAGCAGATGCCATTTCTAAAATGCCAGATAAAGCAAGGGAGCATGAACTGGCAATTTTAAATACAGATACAGTTTTATCAGAATCAATAATAACTATAATTGAACCTCGTATGGTCGTTCTTTACGGAGATAAAATAGAGGAATCTATAAAAGCATTAGGAAAAGATTTAGCAATGGTTCAAAAGACAAAAAAACTATCCATAAAAGAAGGTAAGCTTCCTGAAGAAATGGAAGTAGTTGTATTAGAATAGTTTTGGAGTTAGAATATATGTCTTATGGCAGTAGCAGCAAAAACTCTCCCTCATAACGAAGATGCAGAAGAAAGTGTATTGGGCGCAATTCTTATTGATAAAGATGCAGTAGGAACAGTTTCGGAAATAATATCTTCTCGTGATTTTTATAACGGTGTAAACAGCATTATTTATGATGCAATGCTTTCTTTATATGAACAGAGTAAACCAATAGACGTAGTTACTCTAACTTCTCAACTTAAAAAAAATAAAACTTATGAAAAAGTAAAATCAGCTTATTTAGCAGAGTTAATTGAATCTGTTCCTACTGCAGCAAATGTTGCGCATTATGCAAACATTATTAAAGAAACTTCAATAAAAAGATCGTTAATTAGAATGGGGGGAGACATTGCAGAGCTTGCATTTTCAGACGATAAAGAAATAAGTGAAATTATAGATAAAGCAGAGGCATCTGTTTTTTCTGTATCTCAAGGGCAGAATTTAAAAACATTTATTCCAATAAAGGAAGCGTTAGCAGGGAGCTTTGATCGAATTGATGAACTTCATAAAAAGGGTCAGGGGTTAAGAGGTGTAAAAACTGGATTTACAGATCTTGACAATCTTTTATCAGGATTTCAGGCTTCAAATTTAGTTATTCTTGCTGCAAGACCTGGTCAGGGAAAAACAGCAATGGTTGTAAATATGGCACAAAATATTGCGGTTACTGAAAAAAAACCAGTTGGAATTTTTTCTTTGGAAATGAGCCAAGAAGAACTCGTTGACAGACTTTTAGTAGGTCAAGCTGACGTTGATGCCTGGAGACTTAAAACTGGTAAGCTTTCTGAAACTGATTTTACAAAGCTTTCTAACGCAATGGGAGTTCTTGCAGATGCTCCAATATTTATTGATGATACTCCGGGTATAACAATATCTGAAATGCGAACAAAAGCAAGAAGGCTTCAGCTTGAACATAATGTGTCTCTTTTAATTGTTGATTATCTTCAGCTTGCAGACCCAGGAAGACACTATGATAGTCGTGTTCAGGAAGTTTCTATGATTTCTCAATCTTTAAAAAAGCTTGCAAGAGAATTAAAAATTCCTATACTTGCAGTTTCTCAGTTGTCTCGTGCAGTTGAGCATAGAGGAGAAAAAAAACCTCAACTTGCTGACTTAAGAGAATCTGGAGCAATAGAACAAGATGCAGATGTAGTTATGTTTTTATATAGACCTGATTCGGAAACTTTTTCAAATGTTATGCAAACAAAATTACTTGTTGCAAAGCACAGAAATGGACCTGTTGGGGAAATTGATTTACTTTTCCGTGGAGATAGGATAAAATTTTATAATGCGGAAACTAAAAGAGAAGGAGGTGATTAAGCGTAATGGATAATAATTTCAACAATGATGGAGCAAATACTAATACAGTTCCTCAGCCATCTGATCCGGTACAAGGAGCACCTACGGGAGCACCTGAGCCTACACCAACACCTGGTGAAGTAGCTCAAGGACCTGTGGCAACAGATGATTCTGCCAATGGAAATGCTTAATTAAAATTTGGAGTTAATTAAATTAATCTTTTAAGTTAAAGAAATAATTTAATAGATATAAATATTTGATAGGTTAATTTTGTCTAAATATAATCGAATTAATCTATTTGATATTTCAATGATGATATTTTCCCTAGATCAAGTTATACAGTGGATATTAGTATATAGGTATTTTATATTATTTCCGGTAATGGTTATTGAAGGACCAATTATAACTATTATTGCCGGATTTCTTTCTTCTCTAAAAATTTTAAATCCTATTATTGTCTATATTGTCATAGTTGCAGCAGACATAACTGGAGATTTTATTTATTATGCAATTGGCAGATGGGGAAGGGAAAGATTTATTGACAGGTGGGGAAAATATATTGGCTTAAATACGAGTAACATAGAAAAACTTGAAGGTTATTTTGAAAAACATACAAAGAAAACTCTAATTTTTGGGAAAATTTCTCATGCAGTTGGTGCTCCAATTCTAGTTGCTGCAGGGATAGTAAGGCTTCCTCTTTGGGAATTTATTTGGTTTAATTTTTGGGCAACTCTTCCTAAGTCCTTTATATTTCTTATGATAGGTTTTTATTTTGGACAGGCGTATGTAAAACTTTCTAAATACCTAGATTATTTTACTATTGGAGTTTTAATCTTGGTATTTATCATTATTTTGTCGTACTATTGTTATAGTAAATTAAGGTTTAGATTTGAAAAGTTTATCTTAAGATTAAAATTAAAAAATATATTTAAAATTTAAAGATGAGAATTGCTATTTATTCGGATAATTTTTATCCAGAGTTAAGTGGAATAACAGATACAATATTAACAACTGCAAAAGAATTGGCTAAATTAGGACATTTTATTAACTTCTTTGTTCCGTATTACAGTAAAAAAGATTATAAACAGGTAAATCTTTCTTTTGAAAAAGAAGTTTTTTTACATGAAAATATTAAAATAACTAGATTCTTTTCTTTTTCTTATCCAACTGGAACAAGACAAGGTAGACTGGTTGTTCCTACAGGACTTCGTTTTCTGAAAGTAAAATTTTTTAATCCAGATATAATTCATACAAATCATATCGCAGGAGTGGGCATTGAGGGATTAATTGATGCAAAAATATTAAAAAAACCTTTGATTGGAACAAATCACACACCAATAGTAGAGTTTATTAAATACAGTCCTATAAAAGCAAAATGGTTTAAGCGTGCAATGTCAAAATATGACGCTTGGTATTTTAATAAGTGCGATTTTGTCTCATCTCCTTCATGGGCTGTTTTACATGAAATGCAAAAATATGGATTTAATAGACCTTGTAAGCCAGTGTCAAACCCGGTTAATATTGAAACATTCAAAAGTGTATCTGAAAAAGAGAGAAATACTCTTAAGAAAAAATATGGATTTTCTGATTTTGTACTTTATTACTGTGGGAGACTTGCTCAAGAAAAGCATATTGATTTAATGGTAAAGGCAGTTTCTGATCTTAAGGGTAAAATTCCTAGTATTAATTTAGTTATTGCTGGAAAAGGGTCAGAAGAAGAGAATTTAAAAAAACTAGTTAAAGAGCTTAATGTAGAAGATAGAGTAAAATTCTTTGGGTTTTTAAAGGAAACAAAAGATTTTGTAGAACTTTATAATGCAACTGATCTTTTTTTAATGCTGGGAACAGCTGAAACGCAAAGTATTGTTATGATGCAAGCAATGGCCACTCAAAATCCTGTTATAGGTGTAAATTCGTGGGGAATCGTTGACTACGTTAATGAAAAAAATGGTTTTTTGATAGAACCAAATGATCAAAAAGCCTTAAATGAAAAAATTCTTTATTTTTATAAAAATCCTGATCAAAAAAAACTGCTTGGAGAAGGGGGTAGGGAATTTGCGGAACAATTTTCAAGACAAAATATTGCAAAAATCTGGGAAGGAATCTATACGGATGTTATTAAAAAGCATGGAAACAAAAGATAAAACACGTTATAATAGGGCTTAATGAAAATAAGCTTTGTTATTCCGGCTTATAACGAAGAAGAATATCTTGGGGATTGTATTGAGTCTATTTTTAAAGAAGCAGAAGGAAAGAGTTACAATCTCGAAGTTATTGTTGTCAACAATGCTTCAACAGATAAGACTAGAAAAGTAGCAACCTCTTATAAAAACGTAAAAGTTATTGACGAGCCTAAGAAAGGTTTGGTTTTTGCAAGAAAAAAAGGATGTTTTGCATCATCAGGCGATCTTATTGCAAATATTGATGCAGATACAAGACTTACACCAGGATGGATAGATAGAGTTTTAAGTGAATTTTCTAATCCTAAAATTGTTGCCTTAAGTGGTCCGTTTATTTATTATGATTTATCTGAAAAAATGAAGCTTATGGTTAAGCTTTTTTATTATTATGCATTTTCTCTTTATCTTTTAAGCACTCATATTTTTAATACTGGTTCAATGCTTCAAGGAGGAAATTTTGTTTTAAGAAAATCGGCATTTGAAAAATCAGGAGGTTATGATACTAAGCATTACAGTTTTTATGGTGAAGATGCATATATTGCAAAGCAAATGCATAGTCAGGGAATAGTTAGATGGACTTTTAGATTTCCTATTTACTCTTCTGGGCGAAGAATAGCTGCAGAAGGTCCTTTTACAATGATGGTTCGCTACACAATGAATTACTGCTGGGTTCTTTTATTTGGTAAACCTTTTACAAAAGATGTAGTGAATTTTAGATTTAAAAAAAAGAGAAAGCTCTTCATAAGACCTAAGGATATAAGACAAGAATGGATAAGCGGAGCATTTACAATTGCAACCTTAATTATCTTGCCAATTGTTTTAATAATTTTATTAATCTATTCTCTTTATGTGCTCCAAATTTACATACGTTTTTACGCTTCAAAATAATACATTTGACAGAAGTATCCTATAATAGTAAAATCACATCTTATGAGTAGAGAAAGAGAAAATAACGCAACAGTTATCAAAATTAGATCCCAATGGTTCTAAATGGGTAGAGATTGCCGAAGACAGTTTTAATTTCTCAATAAAGGCAGCAAGAAAATTTAAAGACAAAAATACGGTCACTGAAGACAAGAAATTGATTTTTAAGGTGGTTCGCTCGTACCTAAACCTAAAAACGGCTTGTCAGATCAATCTAATCTCGATTTTTATCAAAAAAGTTCTCTATGGTGCCGAGGGAGGGATTCGAACCCTCACGAGTTTAAAGCTCACGGGTTTTTGAGACCCGCGTGTCTACCATTCCACCACCTCGGCTCAATCTCATTATACCAGAGTTAGGCTTTATTTTTTAGCTCTCAGGTGTTAAAATACTCTTTATGATGACACTAAGTGAGATATATGAGCTGGCAATTGAGATGGGATCAAAAGCAGATCCTAGGGGAACTGCGGGTGTAAAAGCTGCTCTTGTGCGGGTAAAAAAAAATTACGAAGAACTTTCTGATAAAAAAAAGAGCTTTTTTGATAAAGAATCTCTTAAAAATCCCTATGCTGATTCAAGAATTCTTTTTGGTGATTTAAAAACAAAGATTGGGAAAATAATTACAGGAATTGATATTACAACAGGAGAAGTTGTTTTGGTAGATAGACTAAATCAAAAAGGAGAGAAAATTGACCTTGTAATAGGACATCACCCAGAAGGACAAGCATTAGTTGCTTTAGATGAAGTAATGGATCTACAAGTAGATGTGCTGTCTCAGCTTGGTGTTCCTGTTAACATTGCAGAGTCACTTCTTAGCGAAAGAATAAGTCAAGTGAAAAGAGGACTTGGCCCTGCTAACCATTTTCAAAGTGTTGACGCTGCAAGACTTTTAAATATTCCTTTTATGGTAATTCATACAATTTGGGATAATCTTGGCTATGATTTTCTCTTAAAGCATTTAGCAAAGAAGAAATTAGAAACAGTAGGAGAAGTTATAGATGCAATTGAAGAAATACCTGAATTTGCTGAGGCAAAAAAATACAATACTGGTCCAAAGATTACTTCAGGTTCAAGAAAAAACAGAGCAGGAAAAGTTGCTGTAACAGGCTTTACTGGTGGAACATCAGGTTCAAAGTTAATTTATGAAAAAATGGCTCATGCAGGACTTGGGACAATTGTTGAAATGCACATGAATGAATCTCATCATGAAGAAGCAAAAAAGCATCATTTAAATACAATTGTTTCAGGGCATATGGCTTCGGATTCATTGGGAGCAAATTTGTTTCTCGATCAACTTGAAAAAAGAGGAGTAAAAGTAATTCCTTTCTCCGGATTAATAAGAGTTAAAAGAAAATAATAAGATATGATTTCAGTTACAGATCTTCGAGCAGGAATCGTTTTTGAAGACCAAGGAAGTATTTTCCAGGTAATTTCATATGAACATGTTAAAATGGGTAGGGGGAGCGCTAATATCAAGGTTAAAGTTAAAAATCTTAGAACAGGGTCAACAACAGAAAAAAGCTTTACGAATGGTGCAAAAGTAAAACCAGTATCAGTTTTTAAAAGAGATCTTCAGTACTTATACAAAGATAGTGATTTTGCTTATTTTATGAATCCTAAGACGTTTGAGCAGGTGAATATGCAGCTTGATATTGCAGACGGGCATAACTTCTTAAAGGAAGGGGATAATTTTTCAATATCTTTTTTAGACGATGAACCTCTTTCTTTAAATCTTCCTTCAAAAATGGAATTATTAGTTTCAGAAACAGGCCCTGCATTTAAAGGAAATTCTGCTACAAATGTTTTTAAAGATGCAATTTTGGAAAATGGAGTGAAAACAAAAGTTCCACCTTTTATTAAAATAGGAGATAAAATCAGAGTTGACACCAGAACTGGTGAATATACTGAAAAAGCTTAAAAACTATGCAGTTTTTTATATTAGTCCTTTTAATTTGTCTTTTTGTTTTCCTATACGTTGTTTATAGTTTGTCTAAGGATGACTTAGTTATTTTAAGAAAAAACGTTTCTATAGAATCTCTTTTTAACACGATTTTTTTAATGGCGTTTTTTTCTCTTTTTTTTAGTAGACTACTATTTGTTTTAAATAATCCCAGGCCTGTTCTCCATACTATTTTAGGATTTGTGCTTTTTCCATATTTTCCAGGACTTTCTCTTTCAGGTGGTCTTATAGGAGGATTATTATTTTCTTATTTTTATTTAAAGAATAGGAAAATGCCGCTTGGAAGAATTTTGGACTTTTTTTCTTTAGGAATGCTTACAATTCTTCCTATTGGATATTTGGGAGAAATTATTTTAACTGGTTTTTCCTTAAGACCCTTAGTGTTGTTTTTATTATATTTTATTGGGTCAGTATTAATGCTTAGATTGCTTTTTCCACTATTTTTAAGAGGAAGAATAAAAGATGGTTCGCTTTCTTTAATTTTAATAACTTTAGTTTCTTTTTTTACATTAGGAGGTTGGTTTTTAGATAATAATAACTTTTCGAAATTTATTGGAACAGAAAATATCTCTTTTATCATTATTATTTGTTTTACTTTAGGTTTGTTTATATTTAAAGAATTTATCTCTTTACCTAAGAAATGAACATACACATCCTTTATGAAGACGAAGATATTTTAGTTTTAGATAAACCTGCAGGAATTACGGTAAATAAATCACAAACTACAAAAGACGAAATAACAGTTCAAGATTTTTTAGAAAAAAAACTTAATATAAACTCTGAAAAATATTTGGACAAAGATGTTTCGGATTTTTATAAAAGAGCAGGAATTGTTCATAGACTTGATAAAGAAACATCAGGGGCGTTAATTGTAGCAAAGAATCAAGAATCTTTTGAAAATCTTCAGGCTCAATTTAAAGCAAGAGAGGTAAAAAAGACATACCTCGCCCTTGCACATGGAACAATATTTCCAGAAAAAGGGGAGATTAAAGCTCCTGTTGGGAGACTTCCTTGGAATAGAAAACGTTTTGGAATTTTAGCAGGAGGAAGAGACTCTATAACAAAGTATCAAGTTATTTCAGTTTTCAAGTCAAAAAGATTAAAAAGTAATGAAAGCTTAACTCTTGTAGAGCTATATCCTGAAACAGGTAGAACACATCAAATAAGAGTTCATCTAAAATACATTAATAATCCTATTTTTTCTGATTATTTATACGCAGGAAGAAAGACATCAAGAGAAGACAGAAAATATCTAGCAAGAGTTTTTTTGCATGCATTAAGAATATCTTTTCATCATCCGATAAGTAATAAAGTCCTTACTATAGAGAGTCCTTTATCGATTGAGCTTCAAAAAACATTGGATGATCTCAAATAGAATTGTAAAACTTCTTTTTTTCCACTACCATATTAAATAAGGGGATTTTATGAAACAAAGAGGGAAGCCAAAGAAAAACAATTTTAAAATAGCTATCATTTTTATAACTATCATTTTTTTTCTTATTTTTATTTCTCTTCTGCTGAAATTAATAGTTCTTTTTAAAGATAGTAAGTTTGATGGCAATCATCGTTTTACAGTTGCAGTTGTTAAAGATGATAAAACAGATATCATATCGCTTTCTCCTGAGAATAAGACAATATCTCTTTTATTAATAGATGGGAAAGTAGATAACATAAATAGTTTTTTAAAGATTCCGATAGATGCATTTATTTATTCTTCGAATTTAAATATTTCCCGAAGTAATATTCCATCAAGTTTTTTTAAAGAGATGTTTGATCTAAACAGAAATTATTCAGGAATAACCGTAATCGATCTTCTTAGGCTTTCGTATTTTGCTAATTCATTGCCGTCAACATCAATATATGAGAAAAATGCTTCAAAAGAGGATGATGAGCCTAGGATAAGCTCTTTAATTGATTCATTCTTTACTGATCAGAGGATTCTTTCAGAGAAAAAAAGAGTACAGATTGTAAATGGAACAGATGTTTCAGGGATTGGAAATAGATTGGCAAACGTAATCAATAATATGGGAGGAGATGTAATTCTTGTTTTAAATTCTGAAAAAGAAGAGAGTAAATCAAAAATCATTTATTTTGGCGATAAGACCTATACTGTTAATAAGTATGCTTCGTTTTTAGGGTATCAGACTGAAGAAGGTAGAGAGCGATCTATTGCAGATGTTATAATTATAATAGGAGAAGACAAAATTTCTGAATTTAAGTACTAAATATGTTTATAAAACTTACAATATTAATTGCTATAGTTTCTTTATTAATGTCTTTAAATTCATTAAGAAAGGAAAGTTCTAAATCAGAACTAAAAAAAGCAAAACATAAGCTTTCTAAAGGAAGAGTAATATTTCAAAGCAAAAATTAGCTACTTTAATCGTTTTTCTTAATTTTTTTTAAACTCAATCCTTGGTTTTCAGATGTGGTAAAGGAGGGATTATTTTTAAACTTTGCAACTCTTTTTACTTCTTTTATAAAGATAAATACCTTACTATCTGTTGTGGATTTTATAAATGCTTCATATTTATTACCGTTTTTTATAAACTTAATTAATCTAATTCCGATATCATCTGGTAAAACTCCGATATACTGCTTGGCTCCTTCGAGAACAAATATGCGAGATCTTTTGATGGAAAGATTAACGCACTGTCCAATTCTTAATGTTTGAATAATGTTTGATTGGGCAACGTTTACCAATTCTACAATTTTTGTTTTTCCGGTTTCTTCCAAAAAGTTACAGTTTATTTGAAGCATGTTGCCTATTTGCGGATTATTAATTTTATCATTTAATCTTTTAAGATTTCTTTGTGCAATTGAATTAAGCGGATCAAGTTCAAAGACCTTTTGATAGGTTTTTTTTGCATTTATTATATTCCCCGTAATAGTATAGGCGAGTGCAAGACGATTAAGAGTATCAATATCATCAGGAATATCTGAGAGGATTTTTTTGTTTAACTCAATAGCTGCTTGCCAGTCTCCTGTAAGTGCAGTCTTTATCGCCCTATTTTTTATATTTGCATTTTGGAGATCAGTCATTTTTATGGAGTCAAATATTGAGAAATTTTACTATGATTCGTTGCAAAAGTCAATACGGAAAGAGTATAATTACAGAGAATTTTTTTAATTCTTAGCTATGAGTGGACATTCAAAATGGTCTCAAATTAAAAGGCAAAAAGGAGTTGCAGATGTAAAAAGGGGCTTAACTTTTACAAAGTTATCAAACGCAATTACAATTGCTGTTAAGCAGGGTGAGGGAATAGGTGATCCTGATCAAAACTTCAGATTAAGGCTTTCAATAGATGCTGCTAAGGTTGCTAATATGCCTAAAGACAATATAGAAAGAGCAATAAAAAGAGCACTGGGTAAAGAGGCAGGGCAACTTGAAGAAGTTGTTTATGAAGGTTTTTATCCCGGAGGAGTGACATTGATTGTAGAGGCTGCTACAGATAATTCCCAAAGAACAACATCTTTTATAAAAAGTCTTTTTAATAAATCAGGAGCTAGTTTTGGACAACCTGGATCTGTGTCTTATCAATTTAATCAAAGTGGAGAAATTGTAATAAAGAAAAACAATATGAGCTTTGATGATATTTTTGCTGCAGCTGTTGAATTCGGAGCAGAAGATGTAGAAGAAGTTCTAGATGAAGTTTTGGTATTTACTTCTGTTTCAGAACTTGCCAAAATAAGAGAGTTATTAGAAAAAAAAGGTTTTGAAATTATATACTCTGATATTATTAGAAAACCAATTACGCCTTTAACAATTAAAGATGAGGAGGAGTTGGGCAAGATAGAAAGATTCATATCGGCAATAGAAGAATTAGATGATGTTCAAAAAGTGTACTCAAATATTGCTTAAAGCACATTAATGATGAGAAATAAAAGACTACCCATGATCGGTTCATTTTTTTTAAGTGTTCTTTCACTTGAGAGATTCTTATTAAGTAAAAGACAAAAGCTAGTCTTATCAGTAATACTTCTTTCCATAGGACTTTTTACTTCGGAATATTTTTTGGGAAAATCTGGAATTTATATTATTTTTATTATTTCATTACTAACTGATCTTTTCTTGTACTTTTCCTTAAGAGGTGATTTAAAGAATAATTTTAGACCGCAAATTTTTATTCTCCCTTTTTTCTACAGTCTTGCTTTTGGATTGTTTTATTTTTTAGTACCAGTAAGAATGCTAACAAGAATTATTATGACAAGTCTTTACATGATTGGCTTATATTCGCTTTTTTTAAGTGAAAATATTTTTACAGTTTCTTCTATGAGAACAATAGCACTTTTATCTGGAGCAAGAACAGTTGCTCTTACAATAACTCTTATTTCTTTTTTCTTTCTCTCAAACGTTGTATTTACGTTGCATTTAAACGTTTTTATAACTCTTATAATTATTTTTACCTACACACTTCCGCTTGTTTTGCATTCCTTATGGAGTCATACTCTTGAAAAAAGTTTATTATCTGAGATGATTTGGTCACTCTTTTTAACAGTTTGTCTTTTTGAACTTTCAATTATGCTTTGGTTCTGGCCAAGCACACCAACTTTGATTGCGCTATTTCTAACTGGTGTTTTCTACAGTTTAATCGGACTTTCTCAAGCTTGGTTTGATAAGAAATTATTCAAGGCTGTAATTTGGGAGTATTTATTAGTTTCAATTATAGTATTTATTGCATTAGTTATTTACACATCATGGGTTTAATAAAATAGACTAGGGAAGTGACGGCACTACAAAAGGATACCTCAGAAAATAATTAAATATAATAAATTGTAAAATTTAGCCTCAAATTAATAAGTTTTAAACAAGCAAAGCCTAAAAAAAACAAAGGATAAGAGAAGAGGGAAGAGAAGAGGGGAAAGAAAAAAACATAAGGAGCACCGAAATAGGTGATATAGTTTGATATAGTAATAGAAATGATTATTATAGGACATTATTACTAATATTTTTATTGTGGATAACTTGTTTTCACGACATTCTATGAAGTATTTTCACAGATAAGAACAAGCAATGCTTCTTCCTATCGGGAATAGCGACGTATATTACTTAGCTTGGGAACATATCTCTGTCGAAAAAAATACGAATGCTCTTTTCCGGGGATAGTAGCAATAAAAACAGAATACTTTTGAGGCTAAAAACACTAGTTTAGATTGTTAAATCAATCTAAACTAGTGCATTGTAAAGATCTAGGAGAAGAAGGTATACATGCACGTCTAAAGATGTAAAAACTTATTCTAGATCAAATAGAAGAGGACAAAGCTTCTTTACTTAGTTTATATATTTTAGTTGTTATTATCCTCCAAGAGGAACTAAGTAAAAAATCATACATTTTAGCAATGGGAAGCTTTAAGTGGTTATGTCGCACAATAATACTTTTACGACGTCAGTCAGGCTCGGTTCCGGGAGAAGTGGTTGTTTTGTATGTGTCTAAAAATTAAAATATTAATACTTTTTTACTGTATACATTCTCTCTTTTGTTAATTTCCCTTTGTTTTATCCTCCTGTATTTTTATATTACCTCCCCTACTATGGGTTTGATTAATTTTGTAAAAATTTGAGGCTATCTGAGGCTAATATTTATATAATTATTGGTCTTCTCCGAGGCTGGAGCGAAGGCTTGTCTCTTATTGTTCCTTTAGATACTATAGATGCTTGAAGTGTTTCCGTGAATTCAGTTTTAGTTACTGGAATTGTTACCATAACTCCTCCTTTGTTGGTAAATTCTTCTTGAGATTTGCTTGATCGATTAAGTGAGTCTTTTGGAGTGATTACAACATAGCCTAGTGCTGAGTCATGATAATGCTGAATTAAAGGTTTGGAAATATTACTTATTCTTGTAGTTTTGAGAGCTTCTACAAATGAATGTCCTAATTTTACCTCCCAAATTACAGGGAGACCACAAACTAGAGTGAGAGCATCATATTCTATATGCGCAGCACCAGTTCTTTTATTATGCGCAATGTAATTGTGACCATATTGTCTAAAAACATAATCTTCTGTTTCAGTGCCGCTTGGGATAGGATTAACTATTAGATCGGGATGTTCTAAGGAGAGCATTTTTAATGTTAATGAAACATGCGTTTCAGCAAGCTGTCCTAGCGTGTCACCATTTTTACTTCCATTTGTTTTGTTTTCCTTCATTCTTGTAAGTTGTTTTCCACTAAGTGTTTTTAAAAGTGCATTCCAGTTAGGAGTTGTACTACTGAGTCCTTTGATGATGGTAGCTAATCGTGGATTTGTAGTAAGTACAACTTCAGGAGATCCTTTTTCAATTTTTCTATGTCGTCCAGGTGCGTGTGATTCATGCATAAATTCTTAAAGAAATTTGGGGCAGAAAATATTTACTTATGTTAAGTTATAACATTAAAACTTTATAAGCGTCAATAAGAAACTATAGATTGAAATTACCCGCTAGGTTTTTTACCCGCTTCATTTTTGCAATCATTTGCTTTAATATCGCATTTATTCTGACAGGTTGGATCGTCTCTAAAGATTATTGGGCATTCACTTATTCCAGGATCTGTATACTCTATACATTTTTTACTTGGTGTACAAGCAAAAAGGCTATATTGTGGGCAGCTGTCGTTTATTGGCATATTAGTACTTGAAATGCCAAAGTTATAGTTACAACTTTTTCCGCATCCTTTTCTACAGCCAATAAAATCTATGTTCTTGTCATTAGTGTTTTGTAAATCAACTAATACCTTATACCAGCTTGGACATTCTACGATTCCATTTTTTTCCTTATTTCTACTGTCATGAGGATCTTTACTGATTAATTCATATCCATAGGGTTTATTGCCATCAAGGCAAGGAAATTTTTGAATATACGTAACATTGCCTTTTTTAAGTGGCATTCCGCATTCAGGAAATTCCTTGGGGTAGCATTTCATGTCATCATAATACTGATCAAAGGCATTTCTTATTTCAATTAGATTGCTTTTAATTTTTGCGTCATTTGCTTTTGTTATTTGAGAACTTATTCCAATATATCCTGCAGTGCTAAGAATTGCTAAAATAGAGATAGAGATAAGCATCTCTATAAGAAGTGAACCCCTCCTTAATCCTTTAACAAGCTTTTTATTCCTTGCCATATACCTATTATGCTCTCATATCTTTAAGAGTAAGGTCAAATCTTATTGACATAGCATAAATTTTAGTTTAAATTTGTGCTATGGCTAGCATAATTGTTTTATTTTTGCTTTTGTTTTTTCCTAGCTTAGAAACTCAAGTAAATAAATTGTTTACTGAGGTTAAAATTCCAGAAAATAAAGTAGTAGTATATAATCTTAGTCCAACTCCACTGCCAACTCCAATAAAGCCAACGATAGTAGTTAAGAAAAATATAAAAAAGATAAATGATGTAAATAAGGATCCTGCTGTAAGTAATAAAAAAGATCAAGAAGATTCTTGGGGTGTGTCAAAGCAAATATCAGAGCACACTTGGACTATGAAGGTTGGAAATGATCAGGAAATGGCGGGATCTCAAGAAATAATGAATGCGTTAAACAATTACAGAAACGTACATGGTAAGGGTATACTTTCCTGGAATGATGGTCTTGCAAGTTTTGCTAAAAGTAGAGCTGAACAATTTAATAAAGATGGAAAGCTAGATGAACATGCAGGTTTTAACAGTTATTTTGGAGATCCTGAAAATATTCGCAAAACAGGATTTATGAAAGTAGGAGAAAATTCCTCTGTTGGATATAAGATGGATGGAGTTCATATAATTGAATGGGTATTTGCAGGAGATGCTCCTCATGATAATAATCAACTTGATTTATCTTGGAGTGCTGTTGGCATAGGAGTAAGTGGAGCAGCTGTAGATATTATATTTGGTGGTAATTAATATAGGGTTGTAATCTGTTCTGTGAAAAGAATTACTATGGGGTAACTAAATTTATTGGTACAGAATTATCTCCGTTAGGGTCTGATAATAATCCTTCAGTTTTAATATGGTTTTCTGTAAATTTACTTCTGCTTAAAAAGACATTTTGTTCTGTTCCATCTTTCATAACTGCAATTAGTCTGAACCAAGATCCTCCTGGGAAATTTTTGGAAACTGGATCAAATCCGTCTACTAATTTGAAAGTTCCTGATATTTGAAATGAATTCATGTTATGGATATATGTTTCAGGAGATTTACTATCTGGTTTTAAAGCCATGATATTGTCCCAATCTACTTCGGTAGATTCTCTTTTAGACTTTTCTGGAATATCAGGTTTAAATCTTACAGCCAGCTTAACTCCATTCTCAGTCTTGATAGTTATTCCTAATGTTCCGTTAAAGATTTTATTTGCCCTGACATTCTCTGCTTGAGTAGCGACTACTTGCTCTACTGTGGTTGTAGTCTTATCTGGAGCATATTTTCCAAGATTATACTCAGCATCAATTGCTTGCCCAATTTCATGAACTCCTAGTGTTGCAGCAGCTGCGACAGCAATAGTTCCTATTGCTGTCTTCTTTAAAGCTTTTGGATGCTGTAAAGTTTTTTCAATTATTCTATGAGAAAGAGGTCTTCTGCTAACTGTAGAGTTTGTACCTTTGGTATCTCTTTCTCTTCTTCGTTTTTGCCATCTTGCATGTCTTTCAATTCCATCTTTATCAATTTCTTTTTTTGATTCAATACTACGTACTGATGCAGATGGTCCTTCGGGAGGAATATTTGATTCAGGCATAATAATTATAGTATGCAATGTTTAGCCTTATTTTGTCAAGAGTTTGACAACTCTGACTAATTTGTCTACTATTATTCTGACGTCGCAAAATATTATGAAAGGAACACTGCCCGAATTAATTAATCAATTCCTAGAGTATCTTGAAATTGAAAAGAATTGTTCTAAATTAACAATTCGTGATTATAGGCATTATCTTGAAGTGTTTGATAAATGGCTTACCACTACCCTACCGGATAAGAATATTAAAGATTTAGATTTACAAATTGTTAGAAAATACCGCGTTTTTTTGGCAAATAGAGAAAATGATAAGGGAATGACTCTAAAAAGAGTTACACAAAATTACTATGTTATTGCCTTAAGATCATTTCTTAGGTTTTTAATTAAAAATGATTATGATACTCTGGAGCCTTCAAAGATTGATCTTCCCAAAACAGAAAGCAGATCTTTAAAGTTTTTAGAAAGAGAACAGGTTGATCGTTTGGTAACCGCAACAGATACTTCAAAAGAAGAAGGATTAAGAGACAGAGCAATGCTAGAATTACTTTTTTCTACTGGTCTTCGTGTTTCAGAGTTGGTTAGTTTAAATAAGGATAGGATAAATTTAGAAAGAAAAGAATTTGGAATAATTGGAAAAGGAGGAAAATCAAGAATAGTTTTTGTTTCAGAAAGAGCAGCAGAATGGATAAAAAGATATCTTAATAAAAGAGAAGATATTTTTAAACCTTTATTTATTAGGTATTCAGGAAAGGTAATTGAAGACAATGGTGGTGAGAAAATGAGGCTTACAGCAAGAAGCGTTGAGAGAATGGTTAAGAAATATGTAAGAGCAGCAAGGATTCCTGTTGATGCAACGGTTCATACCTTAAGACATTCATTTGCAACAGATTTACTTACAAACGGAGCTGATATAAGGTCTGTTCAGGATATGCTGGGACATAAAAATATTGCAACAACTCAGATCTATACCCATGTAACAAATAAACAATTAAGAGAAGTTCATAAGAATTTTCATAGTGGAAATAAAAGTAAGAATTAATTAATTTCGTAAGAAAGTGAAATGCTTACAGAAATTGTGTTTTCTCCAGGTGTAATATCTGTTGGTTCTTGTTTATCCGTTGCCTCAATAGCTCCTCCCCTTCTAAGTGGTACTATGTATCCTGGAGTGCTATTTTGCTCTGTAATGTCAACTATTTTTCCAAGCCTAATTCCTGCAGCCTTAGCAAGTCCTTCTGCTTTTTTCTTAGCCATCTTAACAGCTTCTTCCCGTGCTTTTTTTTCAAGCTCCTCTTTTAAATTATCACTAAATGAAAATTGAGCCCCGTTTGTGATATTTGCTCCATTTGCAGTTGCAAGATCAATAACTTTATTTATTTTTTCAATTGGTTTTACTTTAATTTCTAAAGTCTGTGTAACATTATATCTCGATATGCTTCTTGTTAAATTATTATCGTATTCAGGATATACGGAATAATTAGTTGTTCTAATATTTTTTTCTTCAATCCCTTCTTTTTTAAGAGAATCTATTATTGAAGCTGTTATTTTATTTACTTTATTCTGAGCATCTGCTACAGAAAATGAATTTTGAGTCACTCCAATACTTACAGTTGCAATATCAGGCGCACTAGTTGCTTTTCCTGTTCCTTCTGCAGTAAAAAAACTATTTTTTGTTGTTTGAGTGCTATTTACTGAAAATGGAATTGGTCCTGCAACCTGGGTATAAAGAATAAAACCAAGGAAGATAAAGATCACAGTATATAGCGGAGTCTTTAGTTCTTTCACAATCTAAATATTAGAACTTTTAACGCTTGCTTGTCAACTAATTGCTTTTTCCTATTCCTTATAAGTAAGTCCGGGATCTCTTAGGTGAACATGTGGGTCTATAAGACCAGGTAAAATAATTTGCTTCATGATAAGTATTCTTCCCAGGATTTTATAGGTAAATCTTTTATCTTTTTTCTTGTAATTGCTTTAATGAATAAAGCTGCTTTTCTAAAGTTTGTCAAAAGAGGAACGTTGTTGTCAACTGCTGCTCTTCTGATTAAATAATCATCATCTATATCTTTTTTAAAATGAGAATCAACTATGTTTATAGCCAAATCAATTTTTCCTTTTTGCAAGAAATCAAGAAGTGTTGGCGACTTATTATCATGGAGTTTGTATAAAACACTGACATTTATTTTATTTCTTCTCAAAAATTCAGCAGTTTTTTCTGTTGCAAAAAATGGCAGCTTTAATTTTGTGAGTCTTTTTACATTGCTTAAAAATCTTATTTTATTTTCATCTCCTCCCAGGCTTATAAAAATACCTTTTTTGGGAATTTTTCCACCAACAGCGAGTTCTCCTTTTAAGAATGCTTCTTCAAGATCTTCTCCAAAGCAGGCTACTTCACCTGTTGAAGACATTTCAACATGCAGCATGGGATCTGCTCCTGTAAGCCTTGCAAAAGAAAATTGAGCAACTTTAACTGCAACAAAGTCTTTTACATCAGGAATAATTTTTTCATTCCTCTTATTAAAAAAAGCATCAACACAAAGACTGGTAAAATCAATATCAGTTACTTTTGAGATGAAAGGAAGAGTTCTTGATGCTCTTAAGTTTATTTCAATTACTTGCACGTCATTATTCTTTGCTAAGAATTGAATATTAAATGGTCCTGTGATAGTTAATGCTTTTGCTAATTTTTCTGCAATCTGTTCAATTTTTCTTTGTGTTTCCATGTAAATTCTTTGTGGAGGAAGGACTATGGTTGCATCTCCTGAATGAACACCTGCGTTTTCCACATGATCTGAAATAACTGAGGTTACAATTTCACCTTTGTATGAAACAGCGTCAAATTCTATTTCTTTTGCTTCGTTTATGAATTTTGAAATTGTAATAGGATATTCTCTTGAAACTTTAGTTGCATCACTTAAAAATCCTAAGAGTTCATCTTCTGTGTAGCAAATTCTCATAAGAGTTCCTGATAAAACAAAGGAGGGTCTAATTAAAACAGGAAAACCTACTTTTCTGGCAAAATTTAATGCTCCTTGTTCTGTTACAAAACTATCCCAGGGAGGCTGAATTACTTCAATGTCATCTAAGAGTTTTGAGAATATTCCTCGGTCTTCTGCTCTATTAATATCCTTTGGATCAGTTCCCAAAATATTTACTCCGTATGTTTTTAAAGAAGTTGCTCTATTATTTGGTGTTTGTCCGCCGACTGAAATAATTATTCCAAACGAACCTTCAAAATCATAAATGTCGGCAATTCTTTCAAAAGTTAATTCTTCAAAATACAATCTATCAGATATATCATAATCTGTTGAAACAGTTTCGGGATTACAGTTTATAATAATAGATTTTTTGTTATGTCTTTTAAGGCTTAAGGCGGTATTTACACATGTCCAGTCAAACTCAACTGAAGAACCTATTCTATAAGGACCAGATCCTAAAACTATAACTCCACTTTTTTTAGCTGGTTTGATATCATCGTGGTTTCCGTTATATGTTAGATATAGATAGTTTGTTTTTGCTGGAAATTCTCCTGCTAAGGTATCTATTTGAAAAACAGAAGGAAGTACTTTTAATTTTTTCCTTAGCTTTCTAATATTTAACCCTGATGTTTTTGTCAGCTTCCCTATTCTTTTATCAGATAATCCAATTTTTTTTAAAAGCAATAACTTTTCTTTCTTTAAGTTTCCTACGTTTTTAGGTGTTGTCTTTTCGTTATCTACGATAAATTTTATGCGTTCCAAAAACCAAGGATTTATTCCAGTTAACTCATAGATTTTCTTAACTGACATTTTTTCCTTTAAAGCTCTTGCTATTGCAAAGATCCTTTTAGGAGTTGGGGTTTTAAGATAATCTTCCAAAACTTCTTCATTTTTATACAAAAATTCTGCAGTTGCTCCTTCAAGTTCTAAATCAAGCATTCTAATTGCTTTTTGATAGGCTTCTTCAAATCTTCTGCCAATACCCATTACTTCACCAACTGATTTCATAGAGCTACCAATTTTCTCATCAGCTTTTTTAAACTTATTAATATCCCAGCGAGGTATTTTTACAACCATATAATCAAGAGCTGGTTCAAAGCAGGAATATGTAACTCCGGTTACTTTATTTTTAATTTCAGTTAAGCTTTTTCCAAGCGCAAGTTTTGCAGCAATATATGCAAGAGGATAGCCTGTTGCTTTTGAAGCAAGAGCAGAGCTTCTTGAAAGTCTTGCGTTTACTTCAATTACATAATATTCAAGCTCGCATTCAGAGTTTTTGTTATTTGTTTCTTTTTCAACAGGTTTTGGATTTAGGGCAAATTGTACATTACACTCTCCTATGATATTTAAGCTGCGAACAATTTTAATTGAGGCTTCTCTTAATTTATGATATTCAAAGTTATTTAAAGTTTGACTTGGAGCAACAACAATTGATTCTCCAGTATGAATTCCCAATGGATCCATGTTTTCCATATTGCAAACTGTTACACAATTATCAAATTTGTCGCGAATAACTTCGTATTCGACTTCTTTATAGTGGTAAAGATATTTTTCAACTAAGATTTGTTTTACAAAAGAAAATGTAGTTTGAGCAATTTCTTTTAACTCTTTCTTATTTGTAGCAATTCCAGATCCTTGTCCTCCCAAAGAAAAGCCGGAGCGAAGCATAACTGGATAACTAATTTTTTCTGCTGTCTTAAGAGCATTTTCAACAGATTTTACAGCGTAACTTTCAGGGGTTGGAATATTAATTTTATTAAGGTGAGCGGAAAATTTTTTTCGATCTTCAGTAAGTTCGATTCCTGAAATGGGGGTTCCTAAGATCTCAACATTTTCTCTTCTAAGAACCCCTTTTTTATGTAGAATAAGACCACAATTTAAAGCAGTCTGTCCGCCAAAAGAGAGAACTATTCCATCTGGTTTTTCCTTTTTAATTATCTTTTCTACAAAAAAATCCGTTACTGGCAGAAAATATACTGTGTCTGCTAAGAATTTGGATGTTTGAATGGTTGCAATATTCGGGTTTACAAGAATTGTTTTAATTCCTTCTTCTTTAAAAGCTTTAATTGCCTGAGAGCCTGAATAGTCAAATTCTCCTGCCTCTCCTATTTTTAAAGCACCTGACCCCAAAACTAAAACTTTCTTTATTTTTTTATTCATATTTTTTTTAAAAAATAATCAAAAATCCATTCAGTATCTGTTGGTCCAGCTGCTGCTTCTGGGTGAAATTGGATTGACATAAAAGGAAGGGTTTTATGAATAATTCCCTCATTTGAATTATCATTTGCATTTATAAACCAGGTTTCAAAGCCAGGTGGCACTTTACTTACTTCAAACCCGTGGTTTTGGGTAGTGATATAACATCTATTAGTATTTTTTAAAATACAGGGTTGGTTTTGAGATCTATGTCCATACTTGAGTTTTTTTGTATTTCCTCCTGCAGCAAGAGCTAGGAGTTGATTACCAAGACATATTCCAAATATGGGAATTTTTTTATTTAGTGCTTTTTTAATAATTTCAATTGTCCTAATTACTTTTTTAGGATTTCCTGGCCCGTTTGAAATAAAGAGTCCGTCAAATTTCAAGCCATTTTTAAAAGGGTCAAAATTCCAGGGAAGAATAATTAGTTTTACTCCCCTTTTTAAAAAACAACGTTCAATGTTTTTCTTTGCTCCGCAATCAAGCATGGCAATTGTTTTTATGCCACTACCTTTAGTGATTGGTTTTTGAATTGATACTTTTGAAACTAAATTATCAAGATCGGGGTTATAAAAAGGAATATCGTTATTAAAAATAATTTTTCCCAAGACTGTTCCCTTTTCCCTAATTTTTTTTGCTAAAAACCTAGTGTCTGATATTTCTAGTGCAGGAATTTTTTCTTCCTTAAGTAAGTTAGAAAGTGTTTGTTTACTTTTAAAATGTGAAGGAGTATCAATGTAATTTGAGACAATAAGTCCTGATATTTTTAAAGAATCTGATTCCCAATATTTTTTATCTGGTACACCATAATTTCCAATTAATGGATAAGTAAAAATTAATATTTGTCCTTTGTATGAGGGGTCGGTTAAGCTTTCCGGATATCCAACCATTCCTGTTGAAAAAACAACTTCACCAGCAGTTGAATTTTCAGAACCAAAACTTTCTCCTTTTAAAATTGTTCCATCTTCAAGAATTAATTTTCCAGTCATCTTTAACCTATTTTCTTTCCTAGAATTAATGTTAAGAGTGCCATCCTGGTATACATTCCGTTTTCCATTTGATTAGTAAGGTATAATGCGCGTGGATCTAAGTCCACTTCAGTAAGTATTTCGCCAACTCTTGGTAAAGGATGCATAAGAATAGTATTCTTTGAGGCAAAATCATTTATTAATTTATTATTTAAAACAAAACTGTTCTTAACTTTTTCATATTCTTTTGCGTTTTTAAATCTTTCTTTTTGTACTCTTGTCCAATACCAAAAGTTTGTATTTTTTGGCATTTCTTTTTCACTATTTATTTCAATTAATTTTATTCCTTCTTTTTTAAACTCTAAAAAATCCGACTTTTTTAGTCGGAGTTTATCAGGAGAGAGAAGATAAAGTGTATTCTTCTTAAACTTTGAAAGTCCTTTAATTAAAGAATGAATAGTTCTACCGTTTAAAATATCACCAGCAACAACTCCTGTTAGATTATCAAGTTTTCCAAATTTTTCATAAATTGTATATAGGTCTAAGAATGCCTGAGTAGGATGCTCTCCTACTCCATCACCTGCGTTAATAAGAGGTGAGCTTAGTGCGTTTGCAGCTTCTCTTGCTGCCCCTTTTTGCGGATGGCGTATGATAATTGCATCTGAATAAGTTTCAAAAACCCGAACAGTGTCTTCAAGGGTTTCTCCTTTTGAAACTGATGAAAAAGTTGTGGGGTCAAGTATCTCAATTGTTTGTCCTCCTAGTCTTTTAACAGCAGCAGCGAAAGATCCAAAGGTTCTACTTGATGGTTCATAAAATAAAAGAGTAATAATAGAACCTTTTAAAAGATTTGATATTTTTGTTTTATTTTTTGAAGATTTAATTTTTTTAGTAGTTTTAAATAGAAGTTCTAAATCTTTTCTTAGAAACTGATCTAAGGAAAGAATATGTTTGTTTTTAAATCTTCCGTTTATTCTTTCCAATGCGTCGATTTTACCCATAAAAAACCAGAGACAGTTGATTGCTCTGGGATTAAACTTTAGCAGAAAAAATTTAGTGAGTCAACGGGGAAATTATTAAATAGAATAAACTAAATTTCTTAAAAGCATTACTACATTTACTGGTCCGACTCCACCAGGAACAGGAGTGTAGTAAGAAGCTATTTTTGCAATCTCTTCTTGATTATAATCAGGAGTGAGTTTTCCGTTTTTCTCTTTTCTCATGCCAATTCCAATTACTATTGCTCCTTTTTTTACTTCATTTGAAAAAATAACAGGTTTCCCAACAGTTGAGATTAGTATATCTGCAGACTTTACAATTTTTTCAGGATTTTTAGTTTTGCTGTCAATAACTTCTGCTTTGATTCTCATGTTATTAAATAAATTTATAACTGGTCTTCCTCCAGTGTCTCCTTTTCCAACAACTACAATTTTTTTAAGTTTTAACCACTCGTAAGTATTAGTGCAAGAAAGCCCTTCTTCCTGAGATTTGTTTATTTGAATGTCTGAAAAAATAGTTTTCAAAATTTCTAAAACTGCTTCTGCAATCGGTTCTTTAAATTTTGAATTTTTTAAAAATCCGTCTACATCTTTTTCTGGTGTTACCATTTCTCTTGTTTTAATTTCATTTATTTGAGGAGGAAGTGGCCTTTGAATAATTACTCCGTGAACGTTTGAATCTTTATTTAGTTTTTCGACAAATTTTTCAAGTTTATCCTGAGAAAGAGTGTCTTCAAAATTATAAATAGAAATTTTTGCCCCAATTACTTTTCCTTTTAATTTTTTTTGATTAACGTAAGCCTTTGAAGGATGGTCACTGCCTATTAAAATAATTGTTAAATGAGGAATTATTCCTTTCTTTTTTAAGTCTTTTACTTTTTCTTTAAGTTCCTTGAGGACATTTTCTGCTATTTTATTTCCATCAATCTTCATTTTCAAGATAAGTTGCTGCTGCAATATTATCGTTTTCTTTTGAAAAACGCATTAAGATTACTCCTTGAGTATCTCTTGAAAGTTTTGGAACAGAGCTTGTATTAAGTTTTACAATTTGTCCTTTTTCAGAAGTGATAATTATTTCCTTGCAACTATCTGGAACTACTTGGGAAAAAGCTACTTTTCCAGTTTTCTCAGTTACTTTTGCAACTTTTGCTCCTTGCCCTCCCCTGCCTTGCCCTCTAAAGAGTTTTGATGAAGTTTTTTTGCCTAGTCCGTTTTTCATTATTGTCATAAGCTCAACTTCTTTTTTCGCTTCAATTACATCCATGCCTATTACAATATCATCATCATTTAATTTTATACCTCTAACTCCCATGGTTGCTCTTCCCATTGATCTTACCGAATTTCCTGAAAATCTAATTGCTTTCCCGTTTTTCGTAGTAAGAATAATGTCGTTATCTCCAGCTGTAAGCTTACTCCAGGCAAGTTCATCTCCTTTGTTTAATTTTATTGCTAAAATTCCCGTTTTTCTAATATTTGCAAATTCAGAGAGTTTAGTTTTTTTAACAGTTCCTTTTATTGTTGTTAAAAACACATAAATTCCTTTTTCATCTTTTCTATATGTTATGAAAGATTCAACTTTTTCATCAGACTCAATATTTAAAAGATTAACAATTGCAGTTCCTTTTGATGTTCTTTGAGATTCATTTATTTCAAAAGCTCTTAACTGATAAACTTTTCCTTTATTGGTAAAGAATAATAAATTGTCATGAGTTTGTGCAGAACGAATAAGAGCAATGCTATCTTCGTCTTTTGTTGTCATTCCCTTAATTCCCTTTCCTCCTCTATGCTGAGTTTTAAAGCTAGCTATGCTTTGTCTCTTAATATAACCTGTGGTGGTAAGAGTTATAACTGTTGGTTCATTTTGAATAAGATCTTCTTCAGAAAATTCATCAACTTTGCTTTTATAAACTTTAGTTCTTCTTTCGTCGCCATACTTTTTTCTTAAAGAAGTTAATTCCTCCTTTATGATAACAAGAATTTTTTCAGGATGTGCTAAAAGATCTTCAAGATAAGCAATTGTTTCTTTAACCATTTGATATTCATCTTCAATTTTTTGTCTTTCTAAAGCTGCAAGCCTTCTTAGTTGCATGTCTAAAATTGCAGTTGCCTGAAGTTCTGAGAGCTTGAATTTAGCGATTAAATTCTTCTTTGCGTCATCTTGAGTTTTAGAAGCTCTTATTGTTTTGATTACAGCATCAATATTATCAACGGCAATTTTTAAACCTTCTAAAATATGAAGTCTTGCTTTTGCCTGTCTTAATTCAAACTCAGATCTTCTTTTAACAACTAAATAACGGTGTTTTAAAAATTCTTCTAAAATTGTTTTAAGGTTTAAAGTTTGAGGTGTGCCGTCAACAAGGGCTACGATATTTGCTGAAAAAGTTGTTTGAAGTGCTGTATATTTAAATAGATTATTTAAGATTTTTTTAGGCGAACTATCTCTTTTTAGCTCAACTACAACTCTTGTTCCTTGTCTATCAGATTCATCTCTTAAATCAGAAATTCCTTCAATTTTTTTATCCTTTGCAAGTCCTGCAATTCTTGCAACTAGAAGCGCTTTATTCACTTGATAAGGAAGCTCAGTAATAATAATTGCTGATTTGCCTTGTCCTATTTCTTCAATTTCAGCTTTTCCACGAATTAAAATTCTTCCTCTTCCAGTTGTGTATACATTTTTTATTTCTTCAAAATCATAAATTGCTCCCGCAGTTGGGAAATCTGGTCCTTTAATATATTTTAAAAGTTCGTCAATTCCTACTTCTGAAATAATTTCTGGAACATCAGAAGTCTTACTTACTTCAAATTTAGTTTTTTGAATAACAAAGGTGAGGGCATCAATAACCTCAGTTAGATTATGTGGAGGTATTTTTGTAGCCATTCCAACAGCTATTCCCTCAGACCCCATAAGTAGTAGATTCGGCAAAAGACTTGGCAAAAAGACTGGTTCTTTTAAAGTAGCATCAAAATTATCTAAGTAGTCTACAGTTTCTTTATCAAGATCTAAAAGCATTTCATTTGAGATTGATGCCATTCTTGCTTCGGTATAACGCATGTGTGCAGGTGGATCACCATCCATTGAACCAAAATTACCTTGACCATCTATTAATGGGTAGCGCATGGAAAAATGTTGTGCCATTCTAACAAGTGAGTCATAAATAGGAATATCTCCATGAGGATGATACTTACCCATAACTTCTCCGACAATTTTTGCAGATTTTGAGAATTTTGCTTGATGCGTGAGATTTAATTCATGCATCGCATAAAGAATTCTTCTATGAACTGGTTTTAGTCCGTCTCTTACATCAGGGAGCGCACGAGAGACTATAACAGACATTGCGTAATCAAGATACGCTTTTTTCATCTCTGTTGTTATCTCGGTTTGTTCGAGTCTCCCTATTTTATTTTTTTCTGATTTATCTTCAACCATAATTTATAAATTCAAGTTTATTAAAAAACAAAAAATATATATTACCTTTACTGCTTAATACTTAAGTAGGGGCAGGTATTATTTAATTGCTTTTTCAACTTCTACCAATGCTTCTTTTTTCCCTTTCCAATTTTTAATCTTAACCCACTTATCTTTTTCAAGAGTTTTATAATTTTCAAAAAAATGTTTAATTTTATTTTTTGTAGCCTCTGGAACGTCAGAGATATCACTATATTCTCCAAAGAGTGGGTCTATTTTCTTATCTGGTACTGCAACTATCTTAGTATCATTACCAGCTTCATCCTCCATTTCTAGAAATCCAATAACCCTAGAAGGTATTACAGTTCCAGGAGCAACACTTTGATCTCCAAGCACTATGACATCAAGTGGATCTCCATCGTCTGCAAGTGTATTTGCTATAAAGCCGTAATTAAAAGGGAAATTCATAGCAGTATGTAAGAACCTATCAACAAAAATTATGCCAGTGTCTTTATCGAGTTCGTATTTAATATTACTGTCTTTAGGAATCTCTATAAAAACATTTACTTCTTCAGGTGGGTTTTTTCCTACTGCGAGTTTTTTAATATCCACTATTTCTTCACCTCCATTTTTTTATAATTATTCTTATTCATAATTTTAAAAATCCAAGGTTGCAGTCTTGGCATTACTTTGAATGAAATGTTTTCTTGGAGGAACCTCTTGTCCCATAAGCATTGTAAATACTGCATCTGCTTCTTCTGCATCAGCAATATTTACTTGTTTTAATATTCTATTTTCAGGATTCATAGTTGTTTCCCATAATTGATCAGGATTCATTTCTCCTAAACCTTTATATCTTTGTAATCCAATTCTTGCGTTAATTCCAAATGATTTAATTACATCTTCTTTTTCAATATCCGTGTATGCATATTTTGAGTTTTTTCCTGAAGTAACTTTATAAAGCGGAGGTTGAGCAATGTAGAGATATCCTTGTTTTATAATTTCGGGGAGATGTCTAAAGAAAAAGGTTAAAATTAAGGTTTCAATATGTTGTCCGTCAACGTCTGCATCAGTCATAATAATTATTCTATGATATCTTAGTTTTTCAAATTTAACACTCTCCCCTATTCCTGCACCAAGAGCAATAATTAAGTTTTTAACTTCTTCGTGTTCAATTATTTTATCAAGTCTTGCTCTTTCAGTATTTAAGATTTTTCCTTTTAGAGGAAGAATTGCTTGAAACTTTCTATCTCTTCCTTGCTTAGCACTTCCGCCTGCGGAATCTCCCTCAACAAGATAAAGCTCTGAGACTGCTGGGTCTTTTTCTTGGCAATCTGCAAGTTTTCCAGGGAGAGATGATCCTTCTAAAGCACCTTTTCTAAGAATTGCTTCTTTTGCTGCCTTCGCAGCAAGTCTTGCTCTTGCAGCTAAATATACTTTTTCCAAAATTTTTCTTGCAGTTTGTGGATTTTCTTCAAAATATGTACTTAGTCCGTCTTTTACAATTGACTGAACTATTGGTTGAATCTCTGAGTTTCCTAATTTTCCCTTGGTTTGTCCTTCGAATTGAATTCTGTCTTGCGGCATTTTTACAAAAACAACTGCGGTAAGCCCTTCTTTTGTATCATCTCCGACAACAGAGTCTTCCTCGCTTTTAAAAGATCCTATTTTTTTACCGTAATCATTAATAGCTCGAGTCAAAGCCATCCTAAAACCCGTTAAATGAGTTCCACCATTCACAGTATTTATTACATTCACATAGCTTTCTACATTTTCAGAATAAGCATTGTTATATTGAAGCGCAACTTCAACTTCAACATCCTTTTGCATTCTTTTAATAAGGATTGCTTCATGAAGTGGTCCTTTATTTTCATTTAATTTTTCAACCAAAGAAGCAATTCCGCCTTCAAAATAGTAATTTATTTCTTTTTCTTGCCCTTCTTTTTTGTCCATTAAATGAAAATAAAGGCTTGGAACAAGATATGCTCTTTCTCTAATAGCTTTTTTTACAGTGTCAAAGTCAAAGATTATATCTGGAAAGATTTTTCTATCAGGATAAAAACTAACTGTGGTTCCAGTTTTATTTGGAATATCTACTACTTCTGACTTTTCGACAACCTTCAAAGGAGTTTTTGCTACCCCTCTTTGATATTCCTGTCTATAGATTTTTCCATCTCTTTTAACCTCTACCCATGTCCACTCAGAAAGTGCATTTACAACAGAAGATCCTACACCGTGTAGTCCTCCTGAAATTTTGTATGCAGAGCCTCCAAATTTTCCCCCTGCATGAAGTTTTGTCATAACAACTTCCAGAGCTGATTTTTTAAATTGAGGCATTATGTCAACTGGAATTCCTCGTCCGTCATCAGTAACTGTTGCGCTACCATCATTATTTAAAGAAATCCAAACATTACCTGCAAAACCTGCTAATGCTTCATCAACAGCATTGTCAATAATTTCTCTTAAAGATTCATGAAGTCCTACAGTATCTGTAGAGCCTATATACATTCCTGGTCTTTTTCTAACTGGTTCAAGTCCTTCTAGAACTTGAATTTGTTGTGCGGAATATTCAGAGGTTTTTTTATCTACTTTAGCTTTATTTAAGGCCATAACTTATCTATATTAACAGAAAACAAATTATTTTTAAAGTCTTGACATTTGGAGAAATGCTATCTAATTATTCCCCTTTTTTTATAAATATTTGTATTTTTTACTTATTTTATTGTTATGCATAAGCAGTAAGCCAAAGAGTATCATCGAACCTGAAAGAACAAAGAAAATAATAAAAGGAGTTTTTTCCATTATGAGATTATATCAAGCTTTTTATATTGAAATAAAGAGGCTTTCAAGCCCTAGACGAAGATTTGCATTGCTGTTTTTAAGTTCAATATATCGTTTTTGAATAAGCTTAATTGATTTTTGACTATTTAAATCCTTTTCTTTTAACATTATTTCTCTTGCACCTAAGATTATTTTTTGAAGATATAAAAGTGCTTGCTCTTTATCTTTTGCAAGACTTTCTGCAAGTTTCAGTTTTTCTCCCTGAGAAAATTTTATAAACTTATTAAATTCTTTTTCATAATCTTCATGCTCTTTTATTGAAATTGAAACTTTATGATTTAATTCAATAATTTTACATCTTGAAAGAACAGTTGGAAGAACAAGTTCTTTACTTGGGATAATAAGCGCAATAATAGTATTTGCAGGAGGTTCTTCAAGAATTTTTAAAAGAGCATTTTGTGCTTCAGCAGTAATTCCTTTTTCTGCATTAAGTATGGTTATTTTCTGTTTACCCTTAAAAGGTTTTAAAAGTGTTTTTTCCTGAAGAATTCGAATATCTTTTATTCCTATTTGTTTTTCACTTTCAATAATTAATGTGTCAAACTCCCCTATTTTCTCATTAAGACTGAGTTTTTTTACATAATCCAAAGCGTCTTGGTTTTTATTTGAAGAAATTAATATTGATTGCATGAGTTGAAAGTTAAATTTTACTAACTTTGCCTGAAGTATAGCACAAAGAGAATATTTTAAGGCTATACTTGTTGACATTTTAGCTTGTTTACACGTACTATTATAGTAATGCCCAATGATACCAAACAACAGTCAAAAGAGGACCAATCAGTTGCTGATATTCTTTTAGGTCAGCATTTAATTACTCCGGAGCAAAATCAAGAAATTAAGGTTAAAAGTGCAAGTCAAGGCATAAATGATGTAGCTGCGATTGAGCAAATGAATATCGTAGGAGAGGAAAAGCTTGCAGAAGCAAAAGCGCTTCGAATGGGTATTCCTTTTATTTCACTTGAAAATACTTCTTTTTCTCCACAAGCATTAGGTTTTATCCCAAGAGCAGTAGTTGAGAGATTTCAATTAATTCCTTTTGGATATGATGAAAAAAGCAAGGTTATTTCCGTTGCCATGAGTAATCCTGTTGATCTTGAAGCGATTTCATTTGTTCAGCAAAAAACTGGACTTAATGTTAAAACTTTTGCAGCATCTGCAGCTGATGTTAAAAGAGCAATCCAGCTTCAATATAGGCAGGAAATTGTTGGTCAGGTTGGCGAAGCGTTAAAAGAAACAGAAGAGTTTAATAAAGCACGTACTATAGATAGTAGTGATATTGGAAAAATTATAAAAGAAGCTCCAATTGCAAAAATTGTTTCAACTATTCTTGAGTACGCAGTAACAAGTAGAGCTTCAGATGTTCATATTGAACCCCAGGAAGACAGAGTTAGAGTAAGGTATAGAATTGATGGAATTCTTTATGACCGTCTTAGTCTTCCCAAGTCAGTTCAGGAAGCAGTTATTTCAAGAATTAAGATTTTATCTGAAATGAAAATAGATGAACATAGGTCTCCTCAGGATGGAAGATTTAATTTTAAAGTTGAAAATAAAGAAGTTGATCTTCGTATCTCAGTGCTTCCTACAGTTTTTGGAGAAAAAATAGTAATGAGACTTTTAAGAAAATCAGGAGGCCTCCCTACTTTAAATGAGTTAGGGCTTACTGGAAATTCATTAAGAAACTTAGAAGCATCTATTTTAAGACCGCACGGAATAATTACTGTTTGTGGTCCGACAGGATCAGGAAAAACAACAACTTTGTATTCAATTTTGGCAAAATTAAATACAACAAGAGTTAATATAATGACTTTAGAAGATCCAGTTGAGTATCAAATTCCCGGTATTAATCAGGTTCAAATTAATCCTGCTGTAGGCCTTACATTTGCAACAGGACTTAGATCATTTCTAAGGCAAGACCCAAACATTATATTAGTAGGAGAAATTAGAGATGAAGAGACAACAGATCTTGCAATTCAAGCAGCTTTAACAGGACATTTAGTTTTTTCAACACTTCATACATCAAGTGCTTCTGGTGCGCTACCCCGTTTAACTGACTTAGGAGCAGAAACATTTTTGCTTGCTTCAACAATGACAGCAATACTTGCTCAAAGAATTGTTAGAAAAATATGTGAGCATTGTAAGGTTTCATATAATCCCCAACCCCAGATATTAGAAGAGATTAAAAATGCATTAGGAAATCTTTTTCAAGAAAGTAAACAAGCACTTCTTTACAAGGGAAAGGGATGTACTGAATGTGGAGGAACAGGCTATATGGGAAGAGTTGGTATTTTTGAAACTTTGCCTATTTCTGAAAAAATATCATCTTTGATACTGCAAAACGCTGATAGTAATACAATTGAAAAAGAGGCTATTTTAGAAGGTATGATTACCATGAAAAGAGACGGTTATTTAAAAGCATTAGAAGGGTTAACGACAATAGAGGAAGTTATTAGAGTTGCCCAGGACTAAATTATGAATATACAAGAACTATTAGAAGTAACAATTAAAAACAAAGCTTCGGATTTGCACTTACTAGTTGGTCTCCCACCTGCTATTAGAATTGATGGAACTCTAAACTATTTAAATAGCTACGGACAAATTTCTCCACAAGATATTGAAACAATGATTTCGTCTATTTTAAAGCCTGAACAAAAAGAATTATTAGATGCTAACAAAGAAATTGATTTTTCCTTGGGATTTGGCGGAGGTGCTTATGGTGATCTTGGAAGATTTAGAATAAATGCATATTATCAAAGAGGATATTTAAGTGCTGCTTTTAGATTTTTAGAACCTAAAATAAAAACAATTGAAGAACTTAAACTTCCTAAGATTTGTCATACCTTTGCTGACTTAAGACAAGGGTTTGTTTTGGTTACTGGTCCAACCGGTCATGGAAAATCAACAACGATTGCAGCAATTATAAATGAAATAAACATTAAAAGAGCAGCTCACATATTAACCATAGAAGACCCAATAGAATATGTTTATCCTATTGAAAAAAGTATTGTTTCCCAAAGAGAAATAGATATTGATACTCATTCTTGGGCAAACGCCTTAAGATCTGCTCTGAGAGAAGATCCAGATGTTGTTTTAGTAGGAGAAATGAGAGATCCTGAAACAGTTTCTGCAGCTATTACAATTGCTGAAACTGGGCATTTGGTTTTTTCAACACTTCACACAAATTCTGCATCACAAACAATTGATAGAATAATTGATGTATTTCCAGCAAATCAACAAGCTCAGATTAAAACACAATTAGCTTCTTCTTTAAAAGGAATTATTTCTCAGCGTTTACTTCCGCAAATAAGCGGAGGAAGAGTGCCCGCAGTAGAAGTGCTTGTAGGAAATTCTGCTGTTGCAAGTAATATTCGTGAAGGAAAAACACATTTAATTGATTCTGTTATTCAAACATCTCAAGAGTCTGGAATGATTACGCTTGAATCATCACTTGCATCTCTTGTTTTATCAGGAACAATTAGCTTAGATATAGCAAAAGGTTACTCCTTAAGACCAAATGAATTAATGCGATTACTCGGATAAATAAATGAGACTTAGATATAAAGCAGCAACAAAAGAAGGAAAAATAATTCAAGGTTTAATTGACGCAAAAGATGTAAATGAAGCAGCTGGTTACCTTCGTAATAAGGAATTTATGGTTATAAGAATAGATGCAGTAACTTCTGATTCTTTTCAAGCTCTTCTTGCAAAATTAAATAAAGTAAAATCAGCAGATGTAGTTTTATTTACAAGACAATTATCCTCAATGCTTGAATCAGGGCTTACATTAATGCGCGCACTTGAAATATTTAGAGATCAAGTTCAAAGCAAAGCAATGATTGAAGTTGTTAGTAGTCTTATAACCGATGTTGAAGGAGGAAGACCTTTATCTTCTGCTCTTGCCAAATTTCCAGATGTTTTTTCCCCAATTTACATATCTTTAGTAAGAGCAGGAGAATCTTCAGGTCTTTTGGATAAAGTTCTTTTACGACTTGCTGATAATTTAGAAAAACAGCAAAAACTTAAAAGCACAATTAAGGCAGCACTTATGTACCCTATGGTAGTTGTTACCTTGATGATCGTTGTTGTTTTTGTTATGATGATTTTTGTAATTCCACAACTTTCTGTTTTGTATAAAAACTTAAATATTCCCCTTCCTTTACCGACTCAGATAATTGTTGGAATGTCTAATTTTGTAATTATATTTTGGCCAATTATCATTATTGCCTCTGTTTTTTTGTTTGTGTTTTTAAAAAGATGGAAAAAAACAGAGCAAGGACAGCTTATTTTAGATAACATAGTTTTAAAAACGCCTGTATTTGGCCTTTTAATAAAACAAACGATCCTAACAGAGTTTTCAAGAACATTTGGACTCTTAGTTGGAACAGGAACATTAGTTGTTGATGCACTTTTAGAGACAGGAGATACAATGGGAAATATATATTATAAGAATGCCGTTAAAGATGTTTCAAAACAAGTTGAAAAAGGAATTTCTGTTGGGGATGCTATGCAGGCAAATCCTTTGTTTCCTGCTATGATTGTCCAGCTTGTAAAAGTCGGAGAGCAAACCGGAAAAGTTGATGATAACCTTCTAAAAGCATCTGAATATTATGAACGTGAAGTAAATCAAACTGTAAAAACCCTAACAACAGCAATGGAGCCTTTTATTATGGTTATTTTAGGTGTAGGCGTAGGGTTTTTAATTATTTCTGTAATTACTCCAATTTATAGTTTAATTTCAACAATTCAATAGAGATGGTAAAGTTACGATAGCTTTAGATTAGGGGCTTGACAAGATATTTTGAATATGGTTATTATAAATACATACATGAAAAAACTCACTGCCCTATTTAAAAACAACAGAGGTTTTACATTAATAGAACTTTTAGTCGTTATAGGAATCCTCGGAATTTTAGCAGCAGCACTTATCGCAACAATTGATCCATTTGAACAGCTTAAAAAAGCAGATGATGCAAAAATTAAAAATATTTCTGTAGAATTTCAAACAGCAAATGTAAGATATTACACAAGTCATGGTGCATTTCCATGGAATGATACAGATGTGTCAAATTCAAATGTTAATTGTCAGGGGGTAGCGGGATCAGCATTTCCTCTACAATTAGGTTCAGGAGCATTATTAACTGACTGTATAGGAACTTCACTTATTTCTAATAGTTTAATTGGAGATGGAGAACTTAAAGGGTCTTTTTCAAGCAACACAGTTGATCTAGACAAGATATGGTTAAATTGGAGCAGTAGTGATGCAACCAATCTGATTGTTTGTTTCAGTCCAACCTCTAAGTCTCAAAAAGCAGCTTCTGATACAAAATACGATAACAAAGGAACAGCAATTACTGGTTGTCCTTCTGCATTAGCATTAGATGGAGTTTGCTTTTGGTGCACAAGATAGTTAGTTAATAAATGCCTCTTTTTTATTCAATAATAATTTTCTCAATAGGATTATGTATTGGTTCATTTATAAATGTTGTAATAGATAGACTTCCTAAAAAAGAATCAGTAATTTCTGGAAGATCATATTGCGATAATTGTCGTAAAAAGCTTAGTTGGTACGAGCTTATTCCCATCATCTCGTTTTTTATCTTAAAAAGAAAGTGTAAGGTTTGCAAAACATCTCTTAGCTTTCAATATCCAGCGATAGAGATTATTACAGGAATTTTAGTTTTGTTTTCTTTTCTGTTCTTAATTTCAGATAAAAGTTTAAATCTATTTACTTATATTTTACTTTTTTATTACATTTCGATTATTTCTTCTTTTATTGCTATTTTTGTAATAGATATTAAGTACGGAATAATTCCAGACAAAATAATAGTTTTTCTGCTTTTTGTAGTACTCCCCTATTCTTTTATTTTTCAAAAACCATTCATTTTTGATTCCTTTATTTCGGCAATTTCTGCTTTTATATTCTTTCTAATATTAGTATTAGTTACTAAGGGCAAAGGTATGGGTTTTGGAGATGCTAAACTTGCCTTTGTAATGGGTATTATTCTCTCTTTTCCTGCGATAGTTGTATCTTTGTATGTGGCTTTCTTGACAGGTGCTTTTGTTTCAATCATACTCGTTATATGGGGCAAAAAACACTTCAAAAAGAGCACAATTCCTTTTGCACCGTTTTTAGCATTTGGAACAATACTCTCTCTTTTTTTAGGAAGTCAAATTTGGCAGTTCGCAAAACAAATTCTTCAATTCTAGGCTTTACTTTAATTGAGCTTATTACCTCAGTTGCAGTACTTGCAATTATTGCAACTATTAGCGTTGTTGCCCTAGATCCTTTTACGCAATTTCAAAAAGCAGGTGATGCAAGAATCAAATCAGATCTTTCACAGATTGAAAAATCATTTGAGCTGTATTATGAAGACAATGGCAAATATCCGGATGCAACTGCCTCCTATAAAATTAACTCATTAGGTGGAGAGATTGATTGGGGTACTGCTTGGCAGCCATATATGAATATCCTTCCTAAAGACCCAAGGTCTAATCGAAATTATGTTTATTACTCCCCTTCTGATGGACAGTCATATTATATATATGCTAATCTAAATAGAGAGGAGGATACGGCTCTTTGCAATTCAGATGGATCTGCTTGTAGTTCTTTAAGTCAGAATGGCGTAACTGAAGATTGCGGAGCAGTGTGTAATTTTGGAGTTTCTAGTCAAAATGTAAGCCCATGAAAAAAGGATTTACTTTAATTGAACTTTTGATAGTAGTAGCTATAATAGGAGTCTTAGCAACGCTTCTTATGTCAAATTTTGTGGGAGTAAGACAAAGAGGAAGAGATGCAGAAAGAAAGTCAGATTTAAGACAAATGCAATCTGCTTTAGAAATGTATAGAGCAGATAACGGTTTATATCCTCTTACAGCAGCATTTCCTGCTTGTGGGACTTCTTTTACATACGATGATGGAGGAAATGTAACTACCTATATGCAAAAAGTTCCTTGTGATCCTGTAAATAGTGGTTCTCTTGTTCTTACT
>DASRON010000026.1:0-8798 GCA_035646815.1 Patescibacteria group bacterium
TCTCTACCTTCTCTAGTCTTTCTAAAAGACTTCTAAAACCGTTTTCTGAGAAAAATTTCTTTAAATCTTCTTTGCTTAAATTCTCAATTGATGCTTTTTTTATGTCTAATCTGACAGGGGCATCTAAAACTATTGTTGCCAATTTCTTAGCAAGACCAGCTGCTTCTGCTCCTTCTGCTAGTTTTTGGGCGAGATTCTTTGGAATTTCATCTATATGCTTATATACTTCCTCTAGATTTTTGTATTTTTGTAATAAATTACTTGCTGTCTTTTGTCCAACTCCTAAAACTCCCGGATAGTTATCTGAAGGATCTCCTCTTAAGGCTTTGTAATCAATAATCTGTTCTGGTTTTAATCCATATTTTTCCTCAACTGCCTTTGAATCAAAAAGAATCATTTTGCTCATTCCAACAATAGGTGCTAGAACTTTTACTTTATGATTGACAAGCTGGAGAAGGTCTCTATCTCCTGAAAGAATAATTACTTGAATATCCTCTTTGTTATCCTTAACTGCTTGAACTGAGAGTGTACCGATTAAATCATCTGCTTCATACCCATCTACTTCAAATATGGGGATCCTTGCATCCTCAAGTCCTTTATGAACAAGTAAAATTTGCGGAACAAGTCCCTCGTCCATTGATGGACGCTGGGCTTGATAGCCAACATAAAGCTCTTGTCTAAAAGTTGGCTTTGGTCTATCAAAACAAACTACTAAAAAATCAGGCTTTAAATCAACATTAATTTTTAGAATCATTGAGAAAAATCCGTAAACAGCGTTTGCTAGTATTCCCTCTTTATTTGTTAACGGAGGAAGGGCGTGAAACGCCCGATGTAAGATAGCATTTCCATCAATTAATATCAATTTCTTCATAAGGTGATTATAGCACCTTACTTTGAGTAAGAAAGAAGTTTGCGGTAAACAAAAGCATTAGCAACCATTGTTAGAGGAATTGATATAAATAGACCCACAACGAAAGCAAGAAGTCCTAGTATGTTAATAAACATAAGAAGTATTACAAAAAGGAAAAGATTAAGACTAACTCCTTTTGTCATACTCCAGCTTTTTTGAATTGCTTCAACAGGACCAAGTCCTCTATCTACTACTAAATATTTTGAGAACTGTATTCTTAAAGCAAATATTATACCTGGAACAATAAACAAAACTAACCCGATTACAACAATTACAGCACTCATGATTGAAGTTAAAACATAGTTTATTAAAGAAGGTGTATAGAAAAGATCTGAAAAAACCACTCTTTCACGTTCTGCAAATTTGATTGCAATTCTAATAAGTCCCATGTCAATTATTGTATTTACTACAAATACTAAAATATTACTTATTACAAAAGAAGCAGCATCTTTATTAAAAGCAGCAGAGCTCTGAATTAATGTTGTTAAAGCAAAAACAAGAGTAATTATTACAAAAATACCAACAAAAAATATAATATTTTTTTTAGCTACCTGAAATCCTAATTTTATTGCTTCTTTTTTGGAAAAATGAGTATGATTTTTCTTTGTAGTCATAAATTAATATTTCATATCAACTTTTTATTGTCAATAATTATTAACTTACCTCTCTTTTTGCATAAGCAAAAGCTTTTTTCGGACCTATTAAATTTTCAAAGTCTTCAGTTTCTATTGTTTCTTTTTTTAATAACTCTTCTGCTAAAACATCCAGCTTCTTTCTTAATTTAAATAAAATTGTTGCCGCATTCTTATATGCATTATCTGTTATCATTATAACTTGCTTATCTATTTTTGAAGCCATGTCAGGAGACAAACTTATAGATTCATAGGGATTACGTCTACTTGGTCTATCAGGAGACAAATTTATAGGGCCTAACTCACTCATCCCATATTCCATAACCATCATTCTAGCAACTTCAGTTGCTTTCTCAATATCATTTGCAGCTCCCGTTGTTACTTCTTTAAAAACTAAATTCTCTGCTGCTCTTCCACCAAGCATTACTGCAATTTGCTCTAGTAAATAGGTTTTTGTCTCATGCACATGCTCAACTGGTTCCATCATGGTATGTCCTAGTGACATGCCACGACTAACAATAGATATTCTATGAATTGGGTCCATATGAGGCATATGCCATGAAACAAGTGCATGTCCTGCTTCATGGTAGGCTGTCATCTTACGATCTTCATCTGATTGAAGTCTTCTTTTCTCAGGTCCAAGTTTTACCTTAGTTGCTGCTTCTTCTAAGTCCTTCATATCTATTGCCTTTTTAGCAAGCCTTGCTGCAAGAATTGCTGCTTCATTTAACATATTTTCTAGATCTGCTCCTGAAAATCCAACAGTTCTTCTGGCAATTTTGTCCCAACTTACATCTTTATCAAAGGGTTTACCTCGTGCATGAATTGAGAGTATTGATTTACGACCGTTTACATCAGGCATATCTAAAACTACACGTCTATCAAATCTACCTGGTCTTATTAATGCAGGATCTAAAACATCAGGCCTATTAGTTGCTGCAATAACAACTAATTGCTCTGTTGGAGCAAATCCATCCATTTCAACAAGTATCTGATTTAAGGTTTGTTCACGTTCATCATGTCCACCCATTAAACTACTTCCTCTTTGTCTTCCAATCGCATCAACTTCATCTATAAAAATTATTGCAGGTTGTGCTTTTTTGGCGTTACTAAATAGATCACGAACTCTGCTGGCCCCAATTCCAACTAACATTTCCATAAACTCTGAACCTGCCATAGAGAAAAACGGTACATTTGCTTCCCCAGCAGTGGCACGCGCAAGCAGAGTTTTTCCAGTTCCTGAAGGACCAACCATTAAAACTCCTTTTGGTGTACGTGCTCCCATTGCTTTGTATTTTCCTGGATTTTTTAAAAAGTCGACTATTTCTGAAAGCTCTTGTTTTGCCTCATCAACTCCAGCAACATCAGTAAAAGTAATTTTAGGAGTATCTTTACTAAATAGTTTTGCACCAGATTTTCCAAAAGAAAAAATATTCTCCTGTGCTCCTCTTGCTTGTCTAAAGATAAAGTAAAAAAAGGCAACCATTAGAAGAACTGGTAAAACAGATCCTAATATTCCAACCCAGTTATTAAAAGCAGTATCATCTTTTACAGTTACCTTTGTTTTATCAAGAGAAACTCCTGCATCTTTAAAAAGCTGATAAAGATTTACACTTGGTTCTTTAAATGTCTGAATACTTTCTCCCCCTTTTTGTAGGGCTGTAATTTTAGTGCCATCTACTTCAATTTGACTCACTTTTCCATTTTTTACATCTTTAATGATTTGAGAAACAGCAACTGTTTTTGTATCTTTGGAATCGTTTGGCTGAGAAAAGCCCATGAAGATAAAAGCAACAAAAAGAAAGAGGAAAAGGTAAACAATTATATTCTTCCAAGATGCTTTAACTTTAGTGGATTTTAATTTTCTATTGTTTTTTCTACCGTTTGTCATTGTTATGGAAGTATATCATATTTGAAGCTAAATTACCAGATTTTAGATGAGTCCAACTCTCCTCTTAACGTCACTTATAACTACTGATGATTTACTGACTGCAAAATCTCTTCCTTCATCTAAAACTTTTTTTAGATACTCCTGGTCGCTTATAATTTCTTGATATTTTTGCCTAATTGGATTAAGAACACTAACCACTATATCTGCAAGCTCATTTTTAAACTCTCCGTAAGATTTTCCTTGAGTTTTTTGAACTGCTACGTTATAGCTACATCCTGAAAAGGCTGCGTAAACTGTTAATAAATTTTGTACTGCTCCATTTCCCTCTCCGTGCACTTTACCAGAAATTGCTGGCTCTGAATCTGTTACTGCTTTTTTAATTTTCTCTCGGATTAAACTTTCTGTGTCTAATAAGTTTATTGTTCCAAGTGGATCAATATCTGATTTACTCATCTTGTTATTTGGATTTTGAAGACTCATAACTCTTCCTGTTTCTTTTTGAATTGTTGGTTTTGGAAATTTAAAAACTTCCCCAAATCTACTGTTAAACTTTTCTGCCAAATCCCTTGCTAATTCAATATGTTGTTTTTGATCTTCGCCAACAGGTACTTCATCTGTTGAATATAAAAGAATATCTGCTGCCATAAGTACAGGATAATCAAAAAGTCCTGCTGTTGTTCCTTCTTTTTGCTTATCGCTTTTGTCTTTAAACTGAGTCATTCTCTCAAGTTGCCCAAACGGAGTAATGCAATTTAAAATCCATGCCATATAGGTGTGATCTGGATTTTCAGATTGTATGAAGATATGTGATTTTTTAGGATCAATACCACAAGCAAGGTACAAAGCTGTAACTTCTAATACTTTTTCTCTTAGTATTCTAGGATCTTGTGGAATAGTTATTGCATGAAGATCAACAATGCAAAAGATTGAATCGTATTCATCTTGCATTTTTTCCCATTGCCTTAATGCACCGATATAGTTTCCTATATGAAGGTTTCCTGATGGTTGAATTCCTGAAAAAATAATCTTCTTCATACTCTTGATATTATCATACAAGATAACTCTTTTTCATCTTCTCAAAACTATTATTCATAATTGCTTCTCTTATTTTCTTTGTTAAATTAATTAAGAAGTAGGTATTATGGTAACTTGCAAGAGAATAAGCAAGAAGCTCTTTTGTTCTAAAAAGATGGTTTATATACCCTCTCATATAGTTTTTACAAACTTTGCAGTCACAATTCTTATCAAGTGAAAGCTTTGATGTCTTCCATTTTACCTTAGTAATATCTATCCTAAACTTGTTTTTAATATTTCCCTCTGGAGGAGAAACAAAGATAAAGCCTGTTCTACCAAGACGGGTTGGAATAACGCAATCAAAAGTATCTACTCCGCGCTCAATAATTTCAAAAATATCGTCTACTTCCCCAACTCCTAACAAATGTCTTGGTTTTTTATCAGGAAGATTTGGTATAACCCAATCTAAAGCTTTAATCATTTCATGCTTTTCTTCCCCAACTGCAACTCCACCAATTGCTATCCCTTCAAAAGGAAGAGAGGAGATAAATTTAGCTGACTCTATTCTTAAATCTTTGTATAAACCTCCCTGAATAATTCCATATAAAGCTTGTCCATTCTTCACCTTTTTATGTTGAGCTAAACTTCTTTTTGCCCATCTATGCGTTCTCTCGACTGCTTTTTTAACATGATCATAACTTGCAGGATGTGGCGGACAATCATCAAATGAAAGAATTAAATCTGCTCCAATATTTTGTTGGATTTTTATTGACTCCTCAGGTGTAAAAAAATGTAAAGATCCATCTATATGAGATCTAAACTTAACTCCATCTTCTGTTATCTTAACTAATTCTGCTTCCCCTTCTCCTAATCCTCTCTTCTTATTTGTTTTTGCTAAGGAAAATACCTGAAATCCCCCACTATCAGTTATAGTCGGGCCATTCCAACTCATAAATTTAGAAAGTCCTCCCATTTTTCTAACTGTTTCCTCTCCTGGACGAAGATGTAAATGATAAGTATTACCAAATAATAATTCAACTCTTATTTCTCTTAAGTCTTCTGCGCTTAATGCTTTTACGCTTGCTTGCGTTCCAACAGGAGTAAAGCAAGGTGTGTTTATAACTCCATGAGGAGTAGTAATACTACCTACTCTTGCTCTAGTTTTTTTATCTTTTTTTATAATTTCAAAGCTAAAATTGGTCATCTTTAAATTCTTAGTTCATTTCCATACGGAGTTTGCGGACTTCATTTTTAAACTGCTCTCCTCGTTCCTTATAATTTCTAAACATTCCAAAAGAAGCACAAGCTGGTGTTAGTAAAACTATATCTCCTGTTTCTGCAATTTTACTTACTGCCTTAACTATCTTTTCCATAGTTTCTGCTCCTTCTATTAAAACTGTCTTTGCTCCCAAATTTAAAATATCCTCTTTAATCTTTTTCCATTCTTCTCCTATTCCAATAATTGCTTTAATATTTTCTTTTTCTGAGATAACCTTACCCAATTCAGAAAAATCACTGTTCTTGCTTGAACCTCCCAGAATTAAGATTTCAGGATCATTAAAAGCCTCTATTGCGGCAATTGCCGTCTCAGGAGTTGTTGAAAAAGAATCATCATAGTACTTTACGCCTTTAATCGTATCTATAAGCTCTAATCTGTGCTCAAGACCCTTAAAGCTTTTTAAAATAGTTATTATATTCTTGTCATTAACACCTGAGAGCATTGCTGTAATACTTGCTGCGCAAATATTTTCTAAATTATGTTTTCCTGGAAGAAGAACATCTTTTATATCTATTAGTTTTTTATCTTCCTCGTTTTTCTTAAGAAAAATGGCTTCGTCTTTAACAAAAATTCCGTCTGTTAAAAGCCCCTGCTCTCTACTCACTTGAAATACTTTTCCTTTTGTAAAAACGTCTGATTCATTACTTGCTGGATAATCTCTATTTACAATTGCAAGATCCGAAGATTCTTGGAAACGAAGAATATTCCTTTTTGCATCAATGTATTCTTCTATGTTTTTATGATAATTTAAATGCTCCTTAGTAGTCATTAAGAACACAGCAATATGAGGACTCTTATTAAGGTCTAATAGTTGAAAACTTGATAGTTCATAGACAACTATTGAGTGTTCATTTAATTTATTCAATACTTCCAATGCAGGCTTTCCAATGTTCCCAATTAAATACGCATCTAAACCCTGTTTTAACAGCATTTCGTAAATTAGAGCAGAGGTCGTTCCCTTTCCTTTTGTTCCAGTAACTCCAATGATTTTTGCAGGAGAAAGATCAAAAAAAAGCTTTGTTTGTGACGTGATCTCTACTCCTCTTTTATTTAACTTCTCTAATGCTTCATCAGGAATTTTTACACCAGGACTTCTTACAATCAAATCAAAATTTAAAAGATTATCTAAGTAATTCTCTCCTCCATAAAATTCTGCTTTTAATTTTTCCAAAGCCTTTAAAAAATTAGCGTCAACTTCTTTCTTCTCTTTTCTATCAAAAACAGAAATTAAAGCTCCCTTCCTTGAAAAAAAATTAACACTTGATAAACCTTCTAGGCCAAGACCAAGTACTGCAATCTTTTTATTTTTAAAATCTGCTGTTTTCATAGTTTTAGATTATATACTCTATCTGTGTCTAAGTCTAATAAATTCTTAAGTGCTTTTTTAAATTTCTTTTTATCCCCTGTTGTATAAAAAGAATCTTTTGATCTAATATTTCCTGATAATTTTTCATTTTTAAGAACTTCTTTTGTTCTTCTTGCAACAGCACCTCCAGAATCTACAATCTTCACATCTTTACCCATAATTTCTGCTATTTTATCTCTTAAAAACGGATAATGAGTACATCCCAGAGCAATTGCATCAACATTCTTTTTCCTAAGCGGGGTTAGACATTCTTTTAAAACTTTTTCAATCTCAGGATTTTTTAAATCTCCTAATTCGACTAAATCTTCTAACTTTGATCCACCAATTTTGTATATAATCGTGTCTTTTGCAAATTTTTTAATCAAGGAAGAGAGATAGATACTTTTTGCCGTTGCTGGAGTAGAAAAAACTGCGACCTTTTTAGTTTTTGTAATATCTGCAATTGTTTTTATAGCAGGAACAGTCCCAATTATTGGAAAACTGTACTTTTTTCGAAGATGATCAATAGTATAGACTGTGGCTATATTACAAGCAATTATGACAGCTTTAACGTTTTTAGAAACAAAAAAAGAAAGAATTTTATCTGTTAATTTTTCTAGCTCATTTTTTGTTTTACCACCATACGGTACATGTTTTTGATCAGCAAGGAAGATATAGTTTTCTTTTGACAAAAGTTTTTTAACCTCTTTTAGTATGCTTAATCCTCCAACTCCTGAATCAAAAATACCAATAGGTTGATTATTCATAATCTGTAGGAAGAAATATGTGAAATAAATTTTTGTACCAGGGGGGAGGATCGAACTCCCGAACCTCGGGGGTATGAATCCCGCGCTCTAACCAACTGAGCTACCCTGGCATATTTACCTTCAAACCCTCAATAAGTCCAATAATTTTATTATAAAGTAGGCCCGGTTTTCTTACTCTGATCCTAATTGTACCATAATGATTATTGAAATTCTCATAAACCTTTTTGTTTTCAGTTTTTTTAAAACTAGTCTTTGTGAACTGATTTTCTTTAACTCTTAACGTTTTTAGCCAATATTTTTTAACCACCTGTTCTCTTTCTCTATGGCTTTCGTTAATTCCTATGCTACATATTAAATCATTAGAGTTAATTCCAAAGCATATTTTAAGCCAACGTGCGAAGAATTTTACCATTTCTGGATCTGAATTACAAAAAGAAAATTCATTACTTTTTTTGCTACCTTCTCCCCAATAAATTCCTAGACCGCTAACAAGGAATTCTCGTTTAGTAAGATTCTTTAACGATTTAATTCCAAGCCTCTTGTTCTCAGCTATTAATTTTAATCTTTTCTCTTTTTGTAAAAAGGCGCTCCTTAATCTTCCTAATTCCGCACCTTTTATTGAAGACTTTCGTAATTTTTCTAGTTGCTTTATGGTTAAAATAATATCCCTTACCCAAGTACTCGTAGTACTCTTAGAAATACTCAATTTTCTTGCAATTTCATTTACGCTTATGCCCTTTTTTCGAAGTCTCCGAGCCTCAATTTTTAATTTAAATTTAGCCATAAAAAGAACTAACGAATAATCTAAGTACTCATACTATACCGTAGGTTCTCATTATTTGTCAATGATAAGTTGACTGAGCATGAATCAAATGTTATAATTTCAACCACGCGCGGGGTAGTGTACAGTGCACATGAGGCTCATAATCTCATAGGCTAGGCGCAACTCCTAGCCCCGCA
>DASRON010000027.1:0-15388 GCA_035646815.1 Patescibacteria group bacterium
GGAAAGACAAGAAATAGAACAATAAAGGAAATCTCTAAAAATAAAAAAAATGTCATTACTAAAAGATCTGCAAGAATAACAAAGGTTTTAATAAACATTCCCATACCAATAGAAAACCCGACCAATCCTTCTCTATATTCGTTTTTCCAAGGCCTGAAATATGTTTTCAAAAGAAGAGGAAGAGAAATAATATCCATTACTGCTTTATTCAAAGATATAAAAAAAGAAATAAGTAAGATCGGTGATTCTAAAAACCAGAAGCGCAATAGAATAAATGGCAGACTTAAATAAAAGAGCATAGTTTAAGTTTAGAAAGTTTTGCGACTAAATGCAATTAATTTATTTTATGGGTGTACATTTGAGGCTACAAACCTGAATACCATTTTGTCCCTCTACGCAGGAAGTGTCAAAAACACAATTTGCTAAAGTATATGAAGTCGTTGTCGTAGTAGAAATCCCTGTACTTGTTCCCGGATTTGTTCCTCCTCCAGTTATATTACAATCTGAAGGACAACTGACACTTGTTTCTCCTAAATCACACGTCCCATTTCCACAAGTACTACTTCCTCCCGGATTTGATCCCGGTTCAATTATAAAATTTAAAAATAAACCATAATTACTAGCATTAATATCAATTGGATTTGGACCAATTACAATTGATCCTGCTTTTGCAGAGATATTATAAGAACCAATTGGAAGAGAAATAAATGAATATTCACCGTTACTGTTGCTTGTGGTAGTCCCATTATATGGACCCGATAAAGTAATCACTGCTCCCAAAAACTCCTCTCCTGAATCAAAAACGCTATTGCTGTTTTGATCTATAAAAACTACACCCTTAACAAAAGGCCTATCTTGAAGAGGATTATTTCCTCCAGTGCCAGGATCTGTTCCTCCTGGTGGAGGAGGCTGAGGGTTAGCAATACCAGGAGTACCTCCGCAATACTGCGGTAGGACATTAGTCTTAATCCAATATTTTTCTACAGAGTCAAATATTGGCTGCGTTGCACATCCTACTGCACTCATCATTGTACTTGGAGTTCCTCCTGAAATTAATTTCGGATTATCCGAGGGTTCACAATTTAAAGGCGACGATGCATAATTATTTTTATTACTACAGCCATTATAAACTCCTTGTCCGCCTGCTCCCTGCCAAAAACTCTCTCCACTTGAATTATCAGTGCAATTACTTTTTATTCCTCCCTGTATTTTCCCATAGCCTGAATCTGAAGAAACATAACGATCGTATAAAAGTCCTACCGCATGACCTAAGAATTCATGTGCTGCAACTAATTTAGTCCTACTGGTAATATTTCCTCCGTTATTTGGAAAAACTGCAACATTTCCACCAATTCCACTTGTTACTCCAAGCGCTCCTCCTGAAATTACCTTGTCAACTAAAACTATTACTTTAGAAGCATCTGGGTAGGTAGATTTTGCTACTTGAGTAATTCTAGAATTACCAACACAATTAAGGCTCGCCTTACATCCTAAAGACTCTGAATTATCAACTGCTCTAAAATCAAAAATGCTTTGTATATTATATGGATCAACTGAAAGATAAATCTGCCTAAAAGTTTCTATATCATTATGAAACTTATTAAAATCAGTATATCCATCGCTTACAAAAGCAACAACTAGAGGGGCGCACCCTTGCGCCTGCGCATAAACTTTAGGTAAGTTAAAAAAGCCTAGAGAATTTTTTTTTACAGGGAGTTTAATTTCTAAGATATTCTCACTATTTTCTTTAATAAGAATTTTTGTTCCTTGATCTAAATATGGAACGTAAATAACTGTATCTAATCTTTCAAGAACTTCAGGTTGCGCACTCCCTGAAGAAGGAGCGTCAATAGACATATCATATAAAGGATCTGTTGTTATGTTTATTTTAGTTTTATATAACACTTCCTCTTCTAAGGAATACATTACTAACTCATAAGGAGAAAATTCAGCTCCTCTATTATCTTGAAATATTTTTTTATCAATAAGGGTTACTTTTTTTGAAACAACTTTCCTTTCATCAGTATTAAAAGTAAGTATAACCTCCCATGTCTTATACTCTGATTTTTGCCCTATATCAACTGTCTTTTTAGATAAAAATAAAGCAATTGGTACAGAAAATAAAATAATTAGAAGAATTACTAAAAAAATTATTTTTTTAGTAATTGATATCTCTTGGAAAAATAAATTAATTCTACCTAAAAATCCCTCACTACTCATACTTGATTATTATTTAATGGATTGACGTTGGCAGCCATTGTCTGCCCTTCTCCTAAAGAAGGAATGGGAGGTGTTTGATTGGGGGGCGGAACAGGAGGTACTTGTCCCTGATCTTTAATGACTCCATTTATACCATCCGCTGGGCTTACACCTGATTGTCCTGGTTGCTCTTCTTTTTGTCCCTGTGTTTGTTCTCCTGGTTTTTGAACTGCCTTTGTAAAGACAAACTCTTCTTTTTGAGAATCATAATCAATAAGAATTTTATCTCCTTGAACAAAAGTTTTTTTAATAAGAAGAAATGCTATTGGATTTTCTATTGCCGTTTGAACCAATCTTCTTAAAGGTCTTGCTCCATATACAGGATCATATCCCTCCTTAGCAAGCCGTGATAAAGCTACCTCACTTGCTTCAAGATCTATTCCTTGCATAAGAAGTAACTTCTTGGTTGAACCAATTCCAAGCTTTGCCACCTCTGCCATATTTTTCTGACTTAACGGTTCAAAAACAACTAATCCATCAAATCTGTTTAAAAGTTCTGGCCTAAAGAATTTCCTAAGTTCTCCCATTAAAATCTTTGTTAATTCTTCAAATTTATCCTCTTTATCTTTCGGCTTCTCCTCAACTTGAACTTCTCCGGATACCTCTGGTTTTTTATTTTTATCCTCATCTTTTTTATCTTGTAGTTGCTGCTGAATTAAAGCACTACCAATATTTGAAGTGGCAATTATGATTGTATTCTTAAAGGAAATTGTGTTCCCCTTATTATCCGTTAATCTCCCGTCCTCTAATATCTGAAGTAAGATATTAAATACATCAGGATGTGCTTTTTCTACTTCATCTAAAAGAACAATTGAGTATGGCTTTGCTCTTACTGCTTCTGTTAGTTGACCACCTTCTTCATAACCTACATATCCTGGAGGAGCTCCGATAAGCTTTGCCACCTCATGCTTTTCCATGTATTCACTCATGTCAAGTCTAATCATTGACTGTTCTTTTCCAAAAAGAACTTCAGCGAGAGTTTTGGCAAGCTCTGTTTTTCCAACACCTGTTGGACCTAAAAAGATAAAAGAAGCAATAGGTCTATTAACGCTTGAGAGCCCAATTCTTCCTCTTCTTACTGCTTCTGCAACCAAACTCACCGCATTTTCTTGATTTATAAGTCTTTTGTGAATAGTGTCCTCTAAATGAAGTAATTTTTCACTTTCATTTTCAGTTAATTTAGTAATTGGAATTCCTGTCCAATTACTTACAACATTTTCAATATCTTCTCTTTTAATCTCATCGCCCTGTCTTTTGCCAGAATTTAACTCAAGTCTCACCCTTGCTGCTGCTTCGTCTAAAAGATCAACTGCTTTATCAGGAAGATAGCGTTCTCCAATATATCTTTTGGAAAGTTTTACAGATGCTTCTATTGCTTCAGGACTTACCTTAACCTTATGAAATTCTTCATATTTTGGGACTAATATTTTAAGCATTTTAATTGCAGATTCCTCACTTGGCTCCTCAACCATAACTGGTTGAAATCTTCTCTCAAAAGCTTTATCTTTTTCAAAATATTTTCGGTATTCTGCAGTTGTTGTTGTTCCAATCACTTGTAATTTTCCACGAGCAAGAAATGGTTTAATAATATTTGATGCATCAAGCGCTCCATCTGTATCACCTGCGCCAATTACAGTATGAATTTCATCAATAAAAAGAATTACATTTCCTGCAGCCTGTGTTTCTTTAATAACTGCCCTTAATCTTTCTTCAAATTCTCCCCTATGTGATGCTCCTGCCACAAGCGATGAAAGATCTAGTTGAATAATCTTTTTTGCCTCAAGATCTTTTGGCGCCTTTCCTGCAACAATATCCTGAGCAAGTCCTTCAACGATCGCTGTTTTACCTACTCCTGCTTCCCCGATGAGAATAGGGTTATTTTTTGTTCTTCTTAGAAGAATATGAGTTACTCTCTCTACTTCTCTATCTCTTCCTGTTATTGGATCAAGCTCTCCATTTTTAGCCTGCTCTGTTAAATCAATTCCAAACTGTTCAAGAGTCGATTTTTTTCCGTATACGAAAGTCGATGTTTTAGATAATTGTTTTTCTAATTTTTCTTTATCAAGTCCTTGTGATTTTAGATAATCTGATACTGCAATATTTTGTGAAAAAAGAGAGACTAATAAATCTTCAGGGCTTACAAATTCAACACCTCTTGATTTAACAGCAGGATATGCTTGTTCAAAAATATGCTTAGAATTTTCTGAAAGCATTGGTTGTCCTTCAAATGTTCCTGTCTGCTCTTTTGATTGCAGTTCTTTTGAAAGATTTGCAACATCTACTGAAAACTTTGATAATAATTCAAAAACTCCAGAATCAAACAGAAGCCCTAAAAGGATTTGTTCAGGCTCAATCAAGCCTTGTTTTATTCTTTTTGTTTCTTGTTGCGCTTGATTTAAAGCCTGAGTGGTTCTAGTATCTAGATGAGAAAGAATTGATAGATCTTGTCTTTGATTTGGTTGCATTGAAGAACCAATCACGTTATTTTGTTGAGCATCTAAGGATGAGCTAGTAGCAGGAGACTGCTGATTGGGAGCCTGGCCCAATGGAGGAGGCATAACCGGCTGCTGAGACTGATTGATCCCTTCTTCTTTTTCTTCTTTTTTCTTTTGACTAAATAAATTTCCTAACATATATTTATTGTGAACAGGTAAATGGATTTTCTTTATCTGTTTTTACCATTCCCCCCCATTCAACTGCTGTAAATCCTTTTCTTTGAGGAATAATAATTACCGGCTCTTCTATATTAACCTTTTTTGCTAACGCTTCAAAGTACAATCTTACCCTTATGAAAACATCTGGACTTGGTGCAAAAGAAATAGGCTCAATTTGATCAAGTTCATTCTTTGTCATAATTCCTACAAAATAATATGGAGAATTAGGCAAAACTCTTTCCCAATATTCTTTAAATTCTTTGCTTTCTTTTTCATTTAACCCAAGCCTTGGTAAAATATCATTAAACAAAGCTCCTAATTCATTTTCTTCAACTACATATCCTTTTTGTGGTTTTTTTACCAAACTGTCAGGAATTTTTGATTCATAGTATAAATATGGATATGTATTTTCACCTAGTGTGATTAATCCTTCCTTATCTGCGATTACTGTCCAACCATTTTTTGGATAAGAAGGAATTGTTAAGGTTAGTACTCCTTTTGTATTTATTTTTACATTCACTTCTTCTGTTTTTTGTGGATATAGATAAATTGCTGGCTTACAAGCAGGGGTCCACCAAGAATATGATCTTGTTGTTACAAAAGTCACCTTTTTAAGTTGAAGAGAATTTTCTTCCTTAGCAGAAGGTGGAATTGGAGCATCTGATGGGAGATACTCATAAATATTGTCACCATTTTTTAAATAAATAGTTCCTAAGTGATAAAATAATGAATAATTAGTTTGCCCTACTTTTAATTTTCCAATTTCCTTTACTTCGCTAAGACCACTAAGAAAACTAAAGACCATAACGTTCCCATTATGAACGTAGCCAGGAGCAACTGAAGCTTCGGATAAACCAATTATTTCTGTTTTATTAAATGAGCTAGGAGGAAATGTGGTACTGTCTCCTTCAGCAACTGTGATTTTTCCTCCTGTTGATTTACAATTCTTAACATAATCAGGAATTTGTGCTCCATCTTTTATAAAGATATCAAAAACATACGGAGATTTTAGAGCTGTGTTTTTTAACTGAAAAACAATTACTGGATCTACTTTTTGACCAAAATAATTACTTGCTAAAGCATAAAGATTATTCCCAAGCGAAGTTAATTCTTTAAATTTATATTCTTCAACAATCTCTGCGTCTATCTTAATTAGATTATACTGAGCCCCATTATATGAAACTGTTTGAATTGTACTCGGCGGATCAAAATCCACACAAGAAGCTGTCGGAGAAACAGGAATATAATTTTGATTTTTGTTTGGACTTAGAGAAAACAAACCTGCCAAAGCAACTCCAGTAATCACTGCAACCCCTAGGATAGACAATACAAATTTGTTCATAAATTTATTGTAACACTGTTTCTAAGATCAAGAAAAGTCTTTGTCAGGCTTTTCTTCAACTGTTGCTTTTTCTGACATTTCTTTTGGTTTTTCTTCTTTTTTAGTTTTTGCTGAAACCATTGTTTCTTCTTCCTCTTGCTTACTATTAAGCTTTAAAACAACAAATTTTGCAGCTTCTAATTTTGCTTTAAGATAAGCAACAACTTCTGTTTGTGAAAACCCTCCAATAAGAAGGAATGGAAGAATGTTTCCAACTGACTCCATTCCTTTGTTAACATTTTGTGGATCTTCTGAGGAAAGCAAATTAATTGTTTCTGAAATTTTTTCAATATCAGTGTTTGCCCATTCGCTTCTTTGTTGTTGTTTTGGAGGTTCAAGTGATTCATAATTTTCTTCCCACATCTTTTTGACAGCTTCATAATCATCTAAGCTTACCTGTTGAACTCTATTTGCAACAGGGAATGACCCTGAGGAAATATTAGAAATATCTGTAACACCTGCTTCTTCAAGCACCATTGCAGCAATTGAATTTCCTTTTTCCTTTGCTTCTTTAAGTTTTTCTTTAAGAAATTCATCTGCCCCTTCTTTGTTCATTGCAGTTAGAATTGAAGTTGCTAAAGGATCTTCATTGTTTTGTGCTTTTGTGAGTTGATCTTTAATTGCTGTTAATTTTTGTTTTTCAGCTATATTTGCCATATTTGGATTTGAAATTTTTTGAAGAGCTATATTAAGCCTTACTGTTTCTTTTTGCCCCTCAACAACCATTCCTGGTTTATTAATAGTATTTGCTGCAGTAAGAATTGAAGTTGCAACTTTATTTCCTTTTTGACCTTCAGAAACAAGCCTATCTTTTATTGACATATATTTTTGTCTTTCTATTGTTGAACTTATTTTCTTTGGATCAGCAATTCTTTCTAGCGTTTCATGGTATTTCGCAAGCTCTGCATGCTTACTCATGCTTGAACTAAGAGAAGCAGTTTCAAATTTTGCAATATCTCGCATTGTCGGAACACTTAGGCTAGTTAATTTTGTAACCTCAGATTGCATTGACTTTAAGTTCGAAACATCAATTGGAATACTTTGTGTTTTTATGTTTGGTATAGAAATTTTAGCTGCAAAAGGGATAGTTTTTGCCATACCTGCTGGTTGATATCCTGAAGGAGGAGATACCGGAGAAGAACCGCGAGGTTTTGACATAAAGGAGGATCCTGATTCTACTATTTGTTTTACAAAAGAATTTTCACTAAATGATAATGTTTGAATATAATTAAAGAAAATTTGTAAAAGCAAAAATGGGAGAATAATTATAACCCAAAGCATAAGAAGAGCAACAACGTAAAGTGCAAAAGTTTCTTTATTGTTTACACTATTGCTTAGAGATAAAACTTGCCCTGGTCCACCTAATAGAATATTTATCGCAGTCGGATAAACAACTGATTTACTAAATGCAAATTGCAAAGGAATACCTGTTCGCCAAACATAAACAAGTCCTGATAAAAAGATTGCAAAAATAGGAGCATATAAAAGCCAGCGGAAAAATTCTCCAATCCATATTTTTCCAGTATTCCTAATTGGTGCATAAAGCAAAAGAAGAGGAAAAACAGGAGAGATGATTATAAAAAACCACAGAATAATCTTTCTTATTAAAAGAATTCCTGACATCACATAATAAGTTGCTGCCGTAAGCTTTACTAAAAGAAGAGAAATAAAAGCAGATTCATCAAAATTAGCTCCAAATTTTCTATAACCTGTAAAGTTTTCGTAATTAAATCCAATATTAAGTAAGTTTTTCTGAGAAATAAAACCTGCTCCTTCAGGATTTCTTAAAAACCAACTCTGAATTACATCTGTGATCTGAAATAAAAACTGAATTAGAGCAAAGGAAAAAGTAACTAAAAGAATTATCATAATAAAACGCGGTATAAAACGCATCACTGTAATGCTTTTGCCACGAGTTATAATCATAATAAAAGCAGTAATTAAAACAGCAAGAGCAAACATTGCATAAACTATATTTCTAATTTGAGCCCAGAATTGGGCAAGTGGATTTTGAGTTCCAGGAGTAACAAATGACCAACTATAATTTTGAAGCGTCCAATCTAAAAACTGACCTGATCTTGCTCCCATTTTACCAACAAAAGTAACATCTGAATCATTAACCCAGGCTCCGTCATTTGGTTGACCTGTTGTCCCTTGCGGAGAAGTTGTAATAGGATTAGTTATACCTCCTGAATTAGTAGCAGTCTGAGCAAAAACAGGAGAGACTAATAACAAGTTTGCTATTGTTATGAAAAGAAGCAAAAAGGGCAGAAATTTTCTCATAATTTATTAACTCTAATTAAAGCCTGGTATGTGCAATATGTCAACAGCAATAATCTGAACAAAAACATAGCCAAATATTGCTAACAGCAACCCTATGATTGCATAGAAAATATAACTTTTCCCAGTATTTAATTTATCAGGATTCCCTTGAGACATAAGAATTATATATCCTCCATAAATAATAAATAATACCGATACTCCACCAATTAAGCCTAAACCAATAGAGTAAAATTTAGTAACAAAACCTATCGGATCATTAGGAATACATCCCAATTCTGTAGGAGTACAATCAGGCATAGATTAATCGTAGCATATTGAAGATCTTAAAACCAGCCTTTTTTCTTGCCACTTTCTTCAAATTCTTTAAGAAGATCTTTTTGTTTTGAAGTTATATTTTTTGGAATTATTACTTTTATTTTTACATAATGATTTCCTTTTCCTGAACCTCTTACATTTGATATTCCTTTTTGAGCAAGTCTAAAAACTGTATCAGGTTGAGTACCTGATGGTATTCTTAATTTTATATCTCCACCTACAGTTTCTATATTAATCATCCCTCCTAAAACAGCTTCTGAAAAAGAAATTTCTTTTTCTGAGATAACGTCTTGTCCTTGTCTTTGAAAATATGAATGAGGCTTTACTCTTATTAAAATATCGTAATTTCCATATCTAATTCTATTTCCATCATCAATTCCTGCTGGAATCTTAATCTTTTGATTTTTATTCTCAATTGTTACTTGTTTTTCAACACCTTTTACTGCTTCCATAAAATCAATTGTTAAAGAATAAACAGGTCTTCTTTGTCTCTGCGAACCAAAGGGGGAACCACCACCAAAAAACTCCCTGAAAATATCAAAAGGGTCAGAAAATCCACCAAAATCAAAATCACCTGTATTTCCATCTGAGTATGAATAAGTAAAGGGTCCATACTGCCCACCTTGTTGACCTGAAAATCCACCAAAAGGACCTTGACCTGTTGGGCTTCCTTGTTCAAATGCAGCGCTTCCAAATTGATCATAAGTTTGTCTCTTCTGAGGATCTGATAAAACTTCGTAGGCTTTACTTATCTCCTTAAATTTTTGTTCTGCTTCCTTAGTCTTATTTTTATCAGGATGGTATTCGACAGCAAGTTTACGATATGCTTTTTTAATATCAGTTTGAGAAGCTGATTTACTTATCCCAAGAGTTTTATAAAAATCTTTATCCATAATGCTTAACTATATTATAAAAGCGCGTTTACCGCGCTTTGAAAATCTTTAAAAAAAATTTATTCTAAAGATTTATTAATTAATTACTTCGCCTTCTATCGGCTCTTCTTTTTTGTCTTCCTTCTCTTCGTTTTTTGCTTCTCCGCTAGAATCACTTTTTCCTTCTTCTTTTGTTTCTCCTTGTTCTGGTTCCTGTTTTTGATACATTGCTTGTCCTACTTTTTGCAAAGAATCTGAAAGTTCCTTTGTTTTTTCCTCTATTTCTTCTTTTAAACCAGTATCCAAGATGCCTTTAAGTGCTGTTATTTTTTCCTCAACCTCTTTTTTACTATCTTCTGAAACTTTATCTTTTGCATCACTTAAAGTTTTTTCTGCTGTAAAGATTAAGGAGTCTGCTGCATTTCTTGTTTCAACTTTTTCTTTTTTCTCTGCATCTTCTTTAGCATGCATTTCTGCCTCTTTGGTCATTTTCTCAACTTCTTCAGGAGTAAGACCTGTTGATCCAGTAATTTTTATACTTTGTTCTTTTCCACTCGCTTTATCTTGAGCTTTTACATGCAATATTCCTGATGCATCAATATCAAAGGTTACTTCAACTTGTGGAACTCCACGCGGTGCAGGAGGAATTCCATCAAGAATAAATCGTCCCAATGATTTATTGTCAGGTGCCATTGGTCTTTCACCTTGCAAAACATTTATTTCAACTTGTGTTTGATTATCTGCTGCTGTTGAAAACACCTGTGATTTTGAAGTAGGAATTGTACTGTTTCTTGCAATAAGTGGAGTTGAAACATTTCCTAATGTTTCTATTCCCAAAGTTAAAGGAGTAACATCTAATAAGAGTACGTCTTTAACTTCTCCTCCTAAAACTCCACCTTGAATTGCTGCTCCAATTGCAACTACCTCATCTGGATTCACAGATTTATTAGGCTCTTTATTAAAGAATTTAGTAACTTTTTCTATAACCTTTGGCATTCTAGTCATTCCACCAACTAAAATAACCTCATCTACATCTGATACTTTTATTTTAGCATCTTTTAAGGCAAGCTCTGCTGGCTTTAAAGTCTTATCTACTAAAGGATCTACTATTTGTTCAAGCTTTGAACGAGACAAGCTCATTGTTAGGTGAAGAGGACCATCTTTTCCTTGTGTTATAAATGGTTGATTAATTTGTGCTTCTTGAGAACTCGATAGCTCAATTTTTGCTTTTTCCGCTGCTTCTCTTAATCTTTGCAAGGCTTGTGGGTCTTTTTTTAGATCTACTCCATTTTCTTTCTTAAATTCTTCTGCCAAGTAATCAATAATTGCCTTGTCAAAATCATCTCCTCCTAAATGAGTATCTCCGTTTGTTGATTTTACTTCATAAACTCCGTCTCCAAGCTCTAAAATAGAGATATCAAAAGTTCCCCCTCCTAGGTCATAAACTGCAATCGTGTGAGCATTTTTCTTATCAAGTCCGTAAGCAAGTGCTGCTGCTGTAGGTTCATTAATAATTCTTAAAACCTCAAGACCTGCTATCTCTCCTGCTTGTTTTGTTGCCTGTCTTTGAGAATCATCAAAATATGCAGGAACTGTGATAACTGCTTGAGTTACTTTTCCACCTAAATAGTTTTCAGCATCTGCTTTTATTTTCTGAAGAATTTTTGCAGATATTTCCTGCGGTGTATATGTTCTTCCATCTACCTCAACAACTGCCATTCCATCACGGCCTTCTTTGATGTTATAAGGAAGCCATTCTTTATCTGCTTTAACAGACTCATCTTTATATTTCTTACCCATTAATCTTTTAATAGAAAAGATTGTTGTCTTGGGCTTTAAGACAAGCTGCCTTTTCGCAACATCACCGACAATATGAGAAACTGGATCAATAACCGAAGGAATTGTGTTTTGGCCTTCTGCCGAATGAATTACCTTTGGACTTCCACCTTCCATAACAGCAACGCATGAATTTGTTGTTCCTAAATCTATTCCAATTATTTTTCCCATAATTATTTTTTATTTTATAACATTTATAGTAAAAAATCTAAAATTGTTTTTAAACTTTTTACTTTAAACTTTAATTTAATTTACCTACTATTACCTGTGCTGGTCTTAAAACTTTATCGTATAAAATAAATCCTGATTTTACTTCTTCAATTACTTTTCCTTCTTCTCCTTCAACTACTTGTACACATTCCATAAGTAACGGGTCAAAATCTTTACCTTTTACTTCTATTCTTTCAACTCCTTCTTCCCTTAAAGCATCTATGAAAGTTTTAATACTTAATGATACTCCTTCATCCTTTGTATGCTTTTCTGCCAAAAGTAAGGCATCTAAAGCGGGGAGAAGACGAATTAATATTTGCTTATTTGCTAATTTTATCCAATTTCCCCTGTCTTTTGCAACCCTCTTTTCTAAATTTTGATAATCTGCCAAAGAGTGCTTAAGTTGATTTTCAAATTCATCACACTTTTCTCTTGATTTCTCTTCTTTCTCTTCGTTTTTTTTCTTAGACATAATTTAAATTACCAGCCTTTTGCAATTTCTTCAATTAAATCTCCAAAATATCTAACTGTTGGAACAACATAGGTATAGTCAAGTCTTGTTGGACCAATTACTCCAATTTCTCCATTTAATCTCATTGGTGTTTGATATTTTGTAAAAACAAAACCATAGGGACCCTGAAGTTTTGGGCCTAATTCTTCACCGATTAAAACATGGATCTCTTCATCATCCAAAACTCTTGCAAAAATCTCTCTTAAGTAATCATTCTCATCAATTGCTGAAAAAAGACTTTTTGTAACATCAATGTCAAAGAATTCTGGCATATCAAAAATGTTTGCATAACCTGAGCTAAAAAATTCTCCCTCATTAGTAGTAATAATTGCTAATGCTTTTGTTTTTTCTGCTAAATTTCTGGTAAGTTCTTTTAAGAATTGCTTTTCTTTATCTCTTATGTCCCAAACTTTCTCCTTAAGCCCAACTTCTTCTGCAACTGAAAGCTCTCTTTCTTTCATGAGCTGCTTTACATAGAATTTCATGGCTTGAGGAGTTGGAACACGTCCTGCAGAGATATGTAGTTTTTTAAGATAACCTAATTCAGTTAACTTAACCATCTCATTTCTAATTGTTGCAGGAGACGCAGACAAGTTATGTTTCTTTTCTAAGGTCTCTGAACCAACAGCTTCTGCTGTGTTAATATATTCCTCAATAAGACTTTTTAGGATTTCTACCTGTCTTTGTGTTAGATCATGCATAATTCTCTACCTCTCAGATTTGATTTAGCAGTATAATACCATGACTGCCAATTCATGTCAAGGGGTTTTATATGCTAAGCTTAATCTATGCGAAGAAGAAGAAAATCAGCTCAATTAATCATAAGCTTTATTTTTCTTATTCTAACCGGTTATCTTGTCTATTTTTTTTCTCCTAATAAAAACTTTTCTGTAATTGGCCTTAAATCACCCATTGTTCCATTATTTATATTCTCTCTTTTTTTATTTATGACTTCCTTTTTTACATTTGCTTTTAAAAATTTAAGAAGAGGAATCTTCCTATCACTTCTTATAATCTTTTATTTACTTTTAAATCTATTTAAACTTAATAATATTGGTTTTCTAGGTCTTCTCGTAATTATTTTTATCGTTCTTGAACTTGTTTTTACTCGCCGTAAGTAGCTTTCTATGGTAAAATCAGCCTATGAATAAATTTTACATAACCACTGCTATTCCATATGTTAATGCAAAACCACACGTCGGTCATGCACTTGAATTTGTACAAGCAGATGTTATTGCCAGATATCATAAGTTAAAAGGTGAGCAAGTTCTTCTTTTGTCAGGCGCAGACGAAAATGCTTTAAAAAATGTTCAAGCTGCAGAAGAAGCAAATATTCCAATTCAAGAATTTGTTGATAAAAACAGCGCACTTTTTAAAAAACTTTCTGAAAAATTAAATGTGTATTTTGATGTTTTCCAAAAAGGTAACAGTAGTAATCATCATAAAGCCTCTCAAAAACTCTGGGAAAGATGTTCTAAGAATGGCGATATATATAAAAAGAATTATTCCGGACTTTATTGTGTTGGCTGTGAGCTGTTTTATGAAAAAAATGAATTAAACAAAAATGGCGAATGTTTTGAACACCCTGGTAAAAAATTAGAGGAAGTTTCAGAAGAAAACTATTTTTTTAAACTTTCTAAATATCAAAATCAAATCTTAGAATTTATTGAAACAGATAGGCTTAAGATAATCCCCTCTTTTAGAAAAAATGAAGCAGTTTCTTTTATTAAACAAGGTTTAAGGGATATTAGTATTTCTCGCTCAAATAAAAGAGCCAGAAACTGGGGAGTAGATGTTCCTGGTGATCAAAATCAAAAAATGTATGTCTGGTTTGATGCTTTAAATATTTATCAAAGTGGAATAGGTTTTGGAACAAATGAGAATGAATATAATAAATGGTGGCCTGCTGATTTACATGTAATTGGTAAGGGAATTCTAAGATTCCACGCTGTTTATTGGCCTGCGTTTTTACTTTCCGCAAAGCTTTCTCTTCCAAAATCTATTTTTGTGCATGGCTATTTTACCGTGGACGGACAAAAGATGTCCAAGACTATTGGAAACGTAATAGATCCTATTTACTTAATCAATAAATATGGAGTTGATGCAGTGCGCTACTACTTATTACGTGAAATCCCATCAACTTCAGATGGAGATTTTTCCGAGAGTAGGTTTAAAGAAGTTTATAATGCAGATCTTGCAAATAATCTTGGCAATTTAGTCTCTCGAGTTGCAAAACTTTGCGAGCAGAATAACTTTAAATCAGAAAATATTAATCCAGTAGCAAATCCTATTATTGATAAAAATCTTAAGGATTATTCATTTAATATAGCACTTATTAATATCTGGGCAAAGATAAATTTAATAAACCAAACTATTAATAAAGATGAGCCATGGAAAATAGAAGATAATAAAAAGCTTAAGGAAAAACTTTATCTTTACATAAGAGATATTATTTCAATTGCACATGACCTAAAACCATTTCTCCCTAAAACAGCAGCAAAAATCGAGGAACAATTTAAGGGACCTAATATAAGATCTGCAGTCCCTCTTTTCCCAAGAATTTAATGTTATAATCTCCTCATGACAGAACGTAAAGAAAGAACTGAAAATAGACGATGGAATGAAGTTACTTTACCTAATCAGGAATATGTTTTCTACTATCTATTTTCTGACAATTTAGATTTTGTTTTAAGAGAAGTTGATAGAATTAGAGAATCAAATCCTCCTGTTATGCCTAACATTAGAGAGTTATCAGGAGAAGAAGCAGCTACACTTAAGAAAATTATTAAAAACTCAAGCGATATATCTTATAGGAAAGCTGTGCGAAAAGGTATTAGGGGAACTATAATTAAAAATGGTTTTCCTGTCTCTGTTGGAAACTTAAACCGGAAAAGATTAAGTAAAGTGTTTTGATATGATAGATGCACATTGCCATTTAAATCTTAAAGGTTACGAAAATGATCTTGAAGAAGTAATAAAAAGAGCAAGAGATGTCGGCGTTAATAAAATTATTAATGTTGGAACAAGCCTTGAAACAAGTAAGAAAGCAATTAAATTTGCTAAAAAA
>DASRON010000028.1:0-6566 GCA_035646815.1 Patescibacteria group bacterium
TCATTGTCCTTATGTTCAACATATCAAAAAAGAACTTTCTAAAATAGGAAAAGATTATGAGGACAGTAGCTTAGGAATTGTTGCAATTTCTTCAAATGATGCTGAAAATTATTCAGAAGATGCACCTTTAAGTCTAAAAGAGATGGGGGAAGAAGAGAATTTCAGATTTCCACTTTTATATGATAAAGATCAGGAGGTTGCAAAGGCTTACAAAGCAGCTTGTACTCCTGACTTTTTCCTATATAACCAAAACAGAGAACTTAGCTATAGAGGACAACTTGATGATAGTAGGCCTGGAAATAATATTCCTGTAACAGGAAAAGACTTAAGAGATGCAATAGAAGAAGTTTTAAAAGGAGAATCGTCTTCTAATACTCAGAAGCCAAGTATGGGGTGTAATATAAAGTGGAGAGAGGGGAATGAACCTGAATATTTTAATCACTAAATTTTGCAGTGAAATTCAATTTGACCTTAAGTAACTTACTCGGAGTAGATACTTAAGCTGCCATTTGCATTCTTGTCCTTACCATAAAACCAATTAGTTCTGAATTTTCAAACGTTTCTGTTAAATGAGCTTGTGTATCATTTGGATTCCAGGATTTTTTGTACGGTCTTGGACTTATTAAAGAATCTACTTGGTCAGCGATTGAAATAATGTGTTGTTTGAATTTTAGTAATGGATCAGAAGGTTCTTTTGTTGTAGATTCTGTTGCTTGTGAGTGATGCCCGCTAATTATTTCTGCAACATTATGATTATATGGTTCAACTATTTTTCTTCCTCTGTCTGCATGTGCTTTAAAAGACCTTTCTTTTTGTTCAAAATCAAGAATTCCTGCGTCTAATATTTTACATGGAACAAATAGTTTTCCAATGTCATGAACAAAACCTGCCAAGGTTAATTCCTCAACATCTATATACGATAAGTGAAGAAATCTAGAAGCGTTAAAGGAAAGTACACCTACCCTAAGAGAATGGTTAAAAGTAGTTAGGTTATGCTGCATAAGGTCTGATAGGAGATTTTGAGCCCATGTTTGTCTTTCAAAGGCATGGAGAATATCTGTATTTTCCCCTTTTATTTTTGATAAAAGATGTTCTGTCATACATATTTCATTTATACATAAAACTGTTTTTATCTCAAGGGGCGGAATTGTAGGTCTTAGTACGCGAGCTTCGAATAATTTGGCACAAAGTAAGCACATTTGATGTTATTAAATCTCGAGAGTTTCTCGCTCTGAGTCAGCGATTTAGTATTCGTCGTGGGTAATAATATCTGTAAACAGGATTTCGTCATCAATAATCATAAAAGTAATTCTTAAATTTCCTTCTATCCAAAAAGAATATTCCTGTGCTCTTTTTCCGATTAATTTGTGTAGCCGGAGGGAAGGGTGTCGTAAATTTCCCCTTAATAGTTCAATTTGTTTTTTAACCTTTTCTTTTAGTTGAGGATTTTTTCTTATCTTCTTTGAGAGATTTTTGTCAAAATAGGCAGTAGTCCTGATATTCATTTACTCACAGATTAGTAAGATAGTTATCCAGGTTATCTATCGCCTTGGTTTCTCCACTCTTATAATCCTCCAATGCTTTTAAGGCTATTTTTTCTCTTTCTTCACTCATTTTAAAGACAGGAACATCAATACCCTTAACATCATTAATAATGAGGTTCCTTATATAGGTTGCCAAATTTAAACCAAATCTTTCTGCCCTACTCCTCAGATGTAGGTATAATTCGTCAGGGAGAGTTATCTTGACCTGTTTTGCTTGTGTGTTAGGCATGGTACTATTTTAGTACTTGAAAAAGGTCTTGTCAAGTGCTTTTAGGTACCTATTGAGCAGGTCTTAGCTATCGACCTTCGAACAATTTGGGGTAAAATTAACTCTTTTGATATTGAAAAAATCCAGCAATTTTTTACTTCACAGTCCAATTTTCAGTACGCATAATTTGATACAATATGGCAAATGGATATGAATAACAACTCAAACAACTTTTCATTTCTTCAAAAGTATCAACTGCTTCAACACTCAATTATGTATGATGAGCTCATTGATCTTGGGTTTACGGTTATTGGATATTCAAAGACTGATCCTTCGACATTTTGGAACAATGCTTTGATAAATCAAGTATTAAACGATGAAGAAATCAAACAAATTGAAGAAAGATTCAAGCTATTGGATCGTAGACCGACTTTATATTTTGAACACGGTATCAAATTAAAGGAGTTAACTGAAAAATTAGAATTAAAGCAATATAAAAAAGGGTTTGAAGATTGTTGGCAATTTTGGCAAGGAAAAGAAATTGACCAAACACATTTTAACTCGATAAAAAAAGTCACCACAAGCGAAGAGCTCGAAACATTCCTTGAAGTTTTCAATAACTGCTACCAGAAAGATGATCCCCAAAATCCTTATGGGGAGTTAGGTGATTATTTGAAGGCTGCAAGAAACGTATGGAACAAACATCATGTTGCAAATAGAATTGAGTATTTTATGGTTTATAAAGATAGTAAGCCAGTTAGTGTCTCTACACTCACAAACTATAAAGAAATAGGATACATTTCAAATGTTGGATCATTGAGAGAAGTGCGAGGTCAGGGCTTTGGAAAAGCTGCGACACTTTATTGCGTAAGCAAATCAATAAAAAATGGAAACATAGAGCATTGCTTGGCAACGGAAGAAGGTCATTATCCAAATGTTTTTTATCAAAAAATAGGTTTTGCTCGAAGATTTGTTGCAGTTGGATACACAAAAACTTAATAATTGATCAACAGTTCGATGATAGTATGACCAGAGTTTGCAGGGGCGGAGGGACTCGAACCCCCAGGATCCGCTTTGGAGGCGGGCCGTTTACCATTAACGAACGCCCCTAATGGTACAAAAAGCATTATATATTGCTTCAAACTCTTTTGCAATCCTAACATCATAATAAGAAATTGCTATGCATCCAGGATAACCATCACGTTTTCTTTTTCCAGTATTCGGTTTTTGATAGCTTTTATAAAATTGACTTATTGGGATTTGTGTTATTTTGCTCCAAAACATTTTTTGATTTTCATCATTATGATAACTGTGTAAATGAACAAGCGCTCTAAATTTTGCTTCATCTATTTCAAATCCAAACCTTAATAATGAAAGAAAATTCTTTACTAATGAAGCATCTGAATTAGTAAATCTTACCGTTGAATCATTTTTATTTCCTTCACACCACCATATTAGAGAGCAATATATTTTTGCTAATTCTTTCGAATGACTTACGTCTTTTATTATCTTCATCGCGTATTTATTGTTTATTTCGCTTCTAATTACAGCCTGTTTATTTCTAGACAGAATTGCTTTTTGTCTACCCAACAATTGCTTTCTCATTAGTTTTTTCTGAATGTCTGGCTGTAATTTCACATCAGATAACCATAGAGAAGCTGTGCTTTTAGCAATTTTCAATTTTTTGGAAATTTCGTTAAGAGAATAGCCTTTTTTACGCATTAGGATTGCTTGTTCTCTTATCTCTTTTAAATGAGCCATAAAATGAATTATATAAACTTATTTCATGGTACGATAATTTAAGCTACATTGTCAACGAAGAATAGTGTGTTAATTAAGCTAGGATGCCTATTTCAATTTATCGTTTTCTTTATGTTGAGTTACTTTTTTACAATGTTTACAAAACTTATCAAATAATAACTTCTCAAGTGTGTTTATCTTATTTCTAGTCGTAACGTAATTTCTATTCTTACAAAATGTGCAAACTAATCCTACTTTTATTCTGTGTTCTCCTTTTTTTGCCATAGTTAATAACCTCCTTTCATAGATTAACTTTCTTGAGCCGACAGTGGGAATCGGACCCACGATCTAGTCATTACCAATGACTTGCTCTACCACTGAGCCATGTCGGCAACTGTCGACTTAGTTGTTGTGCTAGATGAGGGACTCGAACCCCCGTAGGTCTTTCGACCGCCTCGTCTACAGCGAGGTGCAATTGCCGCTATGCGAATCTAGCATTTAAATTTATTCCAGCTTTTAATTCCTAATGCAAGCTGGGATTTTCCTATTACTTCTTTTGCTGGTATTAAATACCTGTTTCCATTACTACAGTATATAAAAAGATAATCAAAATCATCCTCTAAATACTTTGTATGATAAGTTTTCTGTCTATACCCACCAAATGTTCTTAAATCAACTATAAATGCTCCACTTGGTGCTTTATCATCAGAATATTTACATTGAATTCTTTTTATTCCATCTTTCTGATCAACTGCAAGATCATATTTGTCGCAGTCGGAAACAGGTATAAGTACCGACATTTTATTTTTAACAAAATAGGATATTGCTTCTACTACAGCTAAACTTCCTTTTCTTTTAGTGTTCACGCCTATATACTACTTGGTAGGTAACCATATGTCAAACTGCTATCATTACTAAGTTTAAAGATAGAAAGATACTATCTTTGAGCCGAGACCGGGACTCGGACCCGGGACCTGCTGTTTACAAAACAGCTGCTCTACCACTGAGCTATCTCGGCGTATGTGTAATTTTACCAAATATGAAGTAATAAGGACAATACCCGTAATACGGAAAGAAGATAAGAAGATAAATAAGTTAAGATAAATTCGTCTTTGATATCGAGAAAAGTTAGTATTTCCCCGGATCTTTATAATTAGGTAGGTTCAGCACTACGCCTCAGCTTCATGCATTCACCTTGTCTTCGCAAAATTTGCGAATACCTCTAATCCAGTGATTTTGTGGAGGAAAATTCTCCAACTTCCTCTAATACCAAAGAACAAGCTTAGTATATTCTCTGTGAAAAATCTTGTCAACTTGACAACAGGGTGTACAATCCCGTTTTGGGTTTAATTTAAAGCGAGTTTAATTAATCTATCAAGAAGTTTTGGATAGGAAAGTCCTGAAATTTCCCAAAGTTTTGGATACATGCTTATTTTCGTAAATCCTGGAATAGTATTTACTTCATTAACAAAAAGCTTACCGTTTACTTTTAAGAAGAAATCAACCCTTGCCATTCCTTTAAGCTCTAAAGCCTTATAGGTTTTTATTGCAAGCTCCTGAACATTTTTTATTATCTCTTTAGATAATTTTGCAGGATAGATAAGCTTTGCTCCGTTCTCATCTATGTATTTTGCTTCATAAGAGTAAAATTCATGTAGAGGTACTACTTCTCCTGGGAGAGAGGCTATTGGGTTTTCATTTCCTAGGACAGAACATTCAATTTCTCTTCCTTTTATATATTCTTCTGCCAAAATTTTACTATCATGCATAAATGCACCATTAATAGCTTTTTTAAATAGTTTTTGATCTTTTATTTTACTAACCCCAACAGATGATCCAGCATTTGCAGGTTTGATAAAGAATGGAAAACCTAGCTCTTTCTTAATTTTTGGAAAACTAATTTGTTCACTCTTTCGAAAAGTTAAAAAATTAGCAATTGGGATATTTGCATCTTTTAGGAGTTTTTTTGAAACATCTTTGTCCATTCCGATTGCAGATCCTAAAACATCTGCACCAATAAAAGGAATTTCAAAAAGTTTTAAAAAGCCTTGAACAGTTCCATCTTCACCATTTAATCCATGTAGTACTGGAAATGCAACATCAAAAGGCTTTTGTACATTAAGCTTTGAAAAATCCATTAGTAGAGCTTTTTGTGGTCTTCCTAATTTAATTGTTTTTGGATTATTCTTATTTAGTAAATAATTTTTTATGTTGTAGTAATTCCAACTACCATTTTTATCAATTCCAATTAAAATAATTTCATATTTGTTTTTATCAATTGCTTCAACAATACTTTTAGTAGACATTAAAGATACTTCATGTTCTGATGATTTTCCGCCAAAAATAATTCCTACTTTTATTTTTTTCATAAATTTATAATCCAAGAAGTTTCTCAGAAAAAACAAGGAGATTAAAAATTAAACTTCCTAAAGAAAACCCGCCAATAGGCATTACTAAAAGAAAAAACAAAATCATAAAGCCTATTGATCCAAGTGAAAGATAGGCATTTGCTTCTTTTTCAGGAAGAATTAAAGAAAAGATTTTAGATCCATCAAGAGGAGGAATTGGAAGCAAATTAAAAATAGCAAGTAAAAGATTAATTTGAACTACTACTAAAAGAAAAGGAATAACTACTATTGCAATTTCTTGAGGAAAGAAGAAGCTAATCCTTGCAATAAAACTTGCAAGTATTGCAATTAAAATATTTGTTAAAGGACCAGCAAGTGAAACAAGGGCAAGGTCTCTTCTTCCATCTTTTAAATTAAAAGGGTCAACAGGAACAGGTTTTGCCGCTCCGAATATAACAGGAGAGCCTGAAAATATTAAGATTAATGGGAGCATAATGCTCATGACAGGATCAATATGGTTTTTAGGATTTAGAGTAAGTCTTCCTAAGAGCCTTGCAGTTGGATCGCCAAGTCTTTCAGCAACATATCCATGAGCAATTTCATGTAAGATTGCTGAAAAAACTAAAACTATAACTATAATTAAGGCAGAAATCATTTTTTAAAAATATAAATAGTCTCCAAAAAAAACTCAGAGTGATAAAAAATGTGATTTACCAATTGAGTTTT
>DASRON010000029.1:0-3579 GCA_035646815.1 Patescibacteria group bacterium
TCTTGAAACAATTAAAAAATAATCTTCTTCTTTTAATTTTGTTTTTTTCTGTGTTTTCTTCTTCTTTTCTATATTTAGAAGTCCCGAATCTAAAGGAGGGTAAATTATCTCTGTTTCTCTTCCATAATACTTTTTAACTCTTGCCTTTACTTCTTTTGAAATTGAAATCATATGATCTGGTCTTTTAGAAGCTTTTATATCCCATCTTTTAAGATAATTTACAAATGGTTTTGAAAGAATACGCAAAGTAGTATTTTTAAAATATTCGTCATATCCACTCCAAATATATCTAGTTGGAGTTAGACAATAACAAATATGAAGTGTTTTTGGTCCTGTTATTATTCCTTTTGCAGCTTCGCTTGTTACAGAAATTACTAAGTCATATTCATCAAAAGAAAAGCCTTCAAAAGCATGTGGCATAAAAGTAGCATAATATTCATGAGAAGCTTTGGCCTTTGGAAGACTCTGCAAAAAAGAAGTCTTTATTTTAAAGACTTTTGCCCAAGGAGCTTTTTTAGAATTGTAAACAGATGTATAAAGTGGAGCTTTTGGAAATATTTTATGAAGGGCAAGTAAAACTCTCTCCGCTCCTCCCCACTTATTAACTCTGTCGTAAACCAGCGCTACTTTCATAAATCTCAAGTGTTTCCTCAGCAGTTTTTTGCCAGGAAAAATTCTCAACATGTTTTTTTGCAGTATCAATTATTTTTTTGATTTTAGAACTTGACCTGTTAACAAAAGCGTATTTTAACTTTTGAGAAATACTATCTATGTTTTCTGGGTCAAAAAAGATCGCATTCCCTAAGCAAAGTTCTTTAAAAGCAGGAATATTTGATGCAAGAATAAGACATTTATTTGCCATTGCTTCTAAAATAGGAAGTCCAAAACCTTCCATAAGAGAAGGTAAAACTAAAGCAATTGCATTTTTATAAAGCTTTGCAAGTTCTAAGTCAGATACGTTTTCATAAAAAAATATCTTATCTTTAATTTCCATGTCTTTTACTTTTTCTTTTAAGCGTTTATAAAAATAATCCTCTTTTCCAACAAATATCAAAGAAGTATCACTCTTATTGTTTTTATTAAAAAGCAAGAAAGCTTCCAAGAGTCTATCTAAATTTTTATGAGGATAGGCATTACCTACATAAAGAAAATATTTTTTCTTTCTTCCTTTTAGATTTTGACTTGCAATCTTATCATCAACTGCTTCATAAGTTACTGCAATTTTTTTAGGTGATATTTTTAAATGATCAATAATTTCTTTTTTAGTTGCTTTTGAAACAGTAATTATTTTTCTTGCATTTGTCACTGCTTTTGTAATTATGTATTTATATCCAATTAATTTAGCTTTATATAAAAATGGGTTTAAAGTTGATGCTTTTCCTGTTGGAAAATGATCAATTATTAAATCATGAATTGTTAAAACATAAGGTCTTTTATAAAAAACAGGAACTGAAAAATAAGGAAAGTGAACAATGTCAAGTTTTTCTTTATCTAAAATCTTTGGTAGCTTAGTTTGTTCTTCTAAGGTGTGCCATCTAATATCAGCATTTACTAATTTCCATTTTCTATTTTTTATTGTCTTTCTTATTTCTTTGTTATTTATAGATAAAGTAAAAAGAACATATCTATTTTCCTTATCAATAAGTTCAAGATTTTTTACAAGATTTCTTATATATCTTCCGACTCCAGACTGACTCCAGAGTCTAACATCAATTCCAATTTTCATAAGCGAATTATAGCTAAAAAGTGTTTATTAAACAATAAACTAAATAGAGGATATTTTCTCCTTAAGGGCAATGCCAGAAAACACCAGCCAGTTTATAGGGGCAGGATATTTATTTTGATAGTTTTTTTTATAAAAGATTTTCATTGCATTAAAGCGTGCTTTAGTTGCACGTTTTCTTGTTTCCTTACTTGCAGTTGTAATTTTTTGAGAAACTTTTTTAAGTCCCCCTGATACACCTTTATAATGAAGAATTGAAACTTTCGGGATATACATTATTTTCCAGCCTTTTTTTGCAAGATCTAAACAAAATTGAAGATCTTCTCCATAAAAAAAGTAATCCTCATCCCACCATTTAACTTCTTCTCCTGCTTCTCTTCTTGTCAACATAAATGCACCAGCTAAAGCATCTATCTCATGTGTTTTTGATAAATTTTTCCAACCCTGAGAATAACCTGAAAAAAGTCTTGATTTTGAAAACACTTTGCCAAGTTTTAAAAAATGCGTTAATGAATTCCATGGAGTTGGAAAACCTCTGTGTGAGGCATCATCTATTTTTCCATTTGGCATAGAAAGTTTACAAGTTAAAGCTCCTACGTCTTTATTCTGATTCATGTAGTCAATTAAAAAATCTATTGTTTCTTCATGAATAACAGTATCTGGATTTAGAAATAAAACATATCTTCCTTTTGATTTTTTAACACCTAAATTATTTGCTTTTGAAAATCCAAGATTAATCTTATTTTTCAAAACAAACATATTTTTATAACCTTTTTGTTTTATAAATTTTTCAGCGTCTTCAGAAGAATTATCTGTTGAGGCATTGTCAACAATAAATACTTCAAAAGTATTTTTTTTAATTGTTTTATGAATTGAGGTTAAGCAATCTGGAACAAAATTTTTTGTATTATATGAAACGATAATTATTGATAGATCAAGCATTTTTTACACTTTTATATACCAATTCTAACACGTTAACTATTTTTTTCCAATCATAATTATCTTCTACAAACTTTCTTGCAGATACTATCAATTTATTTCTTAATTTACTATCTGTTAAAAGGAGTTTTAATTTTGTAATTATTTCCTCCTTTGTATTTCCTACTAAAAGATGTTTTCCTGACACTGCTTTCAGTCCTTCTGTTCCAAGATCAGTTGTTACAACACATACCCCTGATGCCATTGCCTCTAAGATTTTATAACTTGTTCCCCCGCCTACTCTTATTGGAGCAAGCAGGATATCTGCTTCCCTGTATACCTTTACAGTGTCTAGGGCATTTTCATCAAAAATTACATTTTTTGTTTTTAATGCTTTAATATTTTCAGGAATATGTTTTCCAACAATTTTTAACTTTGCATTATATCTTAAGTCAATTTTTGGCCATATTTTAGTTAAAATAAATTCTACGGAATCTCTATTTTGCATCCATTTAAAATCTCCAATAAATAGAACTGTTAATTCTTTTTTTACTTCTTTAAGTTTTTCATCAGCTGAAAACTTATCAGTATCTACTCCATTTGGAACAACTACTGTGTCTTCTCTTTTCATAATCTTTTTTTCTGTTTTAGATACTGCAACAAGTTTTGTTACACTTTTCCAAAAACTTTCTTCTTGTTTTTTAAGCTTTAAAATATCTAAATACAAAAGAGGCTTTACTAAAATACTTGAAGAATCAGCATATTTTTTATAAACAAGATATTCAACGTTATGTTCTACTAAAACAATTGGGAGAGTTGTTTTAGGAACGTTTTGCAATACATAAGAGGTTTCAACATGAATTAGATCATAACTTTCTTTTTCTAACTCTTCTTTAATTAGTTTTTTCATATCCTGACTTGTATGCCCTGTTACTAAA
>DASRON010000030.1:0-2104 GCA_035646815.1 Patescibacteria group bacterium
ATACTCAGCTAATATTTCCTTTTCCTCCCTGGGCATACTATCCATCGAAGTTTCCAGTTCTGCTTGTCTCATTTTTAGCATTTCCGGCAATTGTTTAAGTAGCATTTCTTGTTTATTTAAAATATCATCATCTTTAAAATCTAGAAAGAAATTTTTGCTATCACTTGCATATAAAAAGTCAGAACGCTTTTTATCATATTCTTTATATTCTTGGTCTTTTTCATTTTTACGTTCTCTTAGATTTTTTAGTTCTTGAACTTCTTCTTCACCTAAAGCCACCTGAGCTTCTTTTTCGTTAATTTTGTTTCCTTGTTTGTAATTTTCAAAAATATCATATTTTTCTTTTACTTTTTTAAGTTTACCGTCTCGACCAAAAGAAATCATAGCTCTTCTGAGTTTTCCCGCTTCTTCATTTAATGTTTGTTGTTTTTGCTTAATATGAGAAGCAATTTCTTCATTTATTACTTTTTGCTCAGCACTAATTCTTTTATGTTCTTCGTTTGCAGTTAAATCTGTCAATGCTCTGTCTCCAGAAGAGCTATAAGTTCTTTCCAGCTTCACTTTTCTATCAGCAAAGTCTGGGTTATTTAGTAAAACCCCTCTATTCAAATTTAATTCAATTTGTTTAGCTAATTTTTTATCTGATTCATAATTCTCAAGAACTTGATTGTTTTTAAATTTGAAATGACTATTCCAAGCACTTTCAAAACGAAAATCTACCGCCGACTTACTAATTTCTTTAATGCCATTTTTTTCTTCTTCCCAGGCATCTTTACTTCTTTCGGCATTAGAAAGAGCTTCATAAAAACCGTGGTTCTTTTCGATAAAATCTACCGGTACTTCTAATTTTGTGTCCTTGGGCCACTGAGAATCATTTGCCTCTAAAATACCAACCTCTTTTCTAAATTCAGGATTTTTAAATTTAGCGATTAAGGTATTTGGATCTTTTCGATTATCACCGACTAACTCTGTTTTATCATCTGTATTATTTTTTATATATTCAAAAAACTTAGTATAATTTTGAAAAGAGGCTTTAAAAAGTTCAGGTGAATAAACTGTTTGTTTTGTAAAATGACGTGCTTGCTGATTTTCACTTTGAGTTTTAAATTGTTCGCTTATAGAATCGTGATTTTGAAATCCATTATTAAACTCCGGATTAAGATCAATCATGGACTCAGCATGCTTGAGATAAGCATCAGCTAAAATATGTTCTTCATCCCAATTCTCATATTTTTTATCACGATTACCACCAAGCCCGTACGCTTGTAGCCGTTCACGAGAGCTAGAGCCACTACCATCACCCTTATCTTTCAATATTTCACTGAGGTGATCTAAGGCGTCCTGGTAGGCATCGTTAAAGCTGTCTAGGTCTTTAGAATCATAAGAAAGTTCATTTAATTTATTTAGAGCTGGATAATTCTTAACTTTTAGCTGCTCCTCACTTTCATAACCATCTTTTGATTTTTTTCTCCAAGCTTCTTTAGTTAATTCATCTGTTAGTTTTTCTGTATAAACTTCTTTAATTGCCTCAGGTCCGACTTTTTCAGCCAACCCTACTGCGGTTGTAGATAAATAAAAATTATCAAAATCTTTAAGACTAACCCGGTTAAGGTCATTGTCCGGATCCATTTTTTTGTTAATTTCTTCACGTTTACCTTCATTTGTTTCTAAATAGGCCTCTTCTTGTCTAATTTTTATAGATTCAATTTCTTTATCTAAATCTGTTACATAGTTTTCTATTTGAGAAAAACTGAAATCTCGATTACTCATTTCTTCTTCTTTTTTAGTAGTAGCTGCGAAATTCAATTTAGTCCCTTTCGGCATTTCAACTAGTAGGTTGGCTTTTATTGTTTTTATATCGCTAACATCTTTATAGAGCTTACCAGTTTCTCCATCTTTGCCCCTTCCACCAGCTCTTCGATATTGTTTAACCTCTTGTTCTTCATTATTAGCCTCAAGCATGCCAGCAAAATCTTCAATTCCCTCCTCCTTTAAAATATCTTCATGCTCCTTATAGGCATCCTTTAAATCACTCTTTTGTGCCTTAAAACTATCCAAAGTTTTTTCACCCGTATTATATGCTTGACGTAAATTTTCAACTAAA
>DASRON010000031.1:0-23929 GCA_035646815.1 Patescibacteria group bacterium
GAGTTGACAAATGTATTTGACACTTGTTTCCTTTTTCCTCTTACAAAATTTGAAGAGAAAGAAAAATATAGTAAAGAAACAAAAAAAATAGCAAGTGAGCTACTGGAAATTTTTGCTAGAGAAAGAATAAAAGAATTAAAAGAAGGAATTAGGGAAAAAGAAAAAAATAAGGAAAACTTTGAAGTGCTAGAAAAAGAATTTTCAGAATTAATTTCATTTCTTCCAAAGACATAAGGCCTCTAGGGTTTTGAGCCTCTTTGTGTTAAAATAAGAGGGGAAAATAAATATGAAACAGAAAAAACAAAACTTAGTTAAAGAAATAGTGCAATCGGCTAAAAAAAGAGGATATATAACCCAAGAGGAAATATTATCCCTTTTTCCTCATCCAGAAAAACACATAGTAGAACTTGATGATCTTTACGGAAAGCTTTTAACAAGCGGTATTGATGTTTTTGAGTCAGTTACAGCAGAGCAAGAAGCTGATAAGCCAATAGAAGTTTTAGAAAAGGAACTTGAGGCATTAACTGTTTTAACAGAAGGAACAGTTTCTGATCCCGTAAGAATGTATTTAAAAGAAATTGGAAGAATTCCTCTTTTAACATTTGATCAAGAAATTTCTCTTGCAAAAAGAGTAGAAAAAGGAGAAGACGCAGCAAAGCAAGTTCTTGTAAATTCAAATCTTAGGTTAGTTGTTTCTATTGCGAAAAAATATGTAGGGCGTGGTTTAACTCTTTTAGATTTAATACAAGAAGGAAATCAAGGCTTAATAAGAGCAGTAGAAAAATATGACTGGCGACGTGGGTATAAATTCTCTACTTATGCAACCTGGTGGATAAGGCAATCAATCACTAGAGCAATTGCAGATCAGGCAAGAACAATTAGAATTCCCGTTCATATGGTTGAAAATATTAATAGATTTTTAAGATCTTCAAGAAAATTAATGCAAGAATTAGGTAGAGAACCAACTCCTGAAGAAGTTGCAAAAACTTTAGATATTGACCCTGAAAAAGCACTTGAAATAATTAAAATTTCTCAAGAACCAGCAAGCCTGGAATCTCCAGTTGGCGATGAAGAAGATTCAAGACTTGGAGATTTTATTCATGACTCAACAGCACCAACTCTTTTTGATACAGCATCAAGAGAGTTATTAAAAGAACAAGTAGAGCAAGTTCTCTCAACACTTTCTGATAGAGAAAAAAGAGTGCTTGAAGAAAGATTTGGTCTTAAAGATGGAAGACCAAAAACTCTTGAAGAAGTAGGAAAAATGTTTATGGTAACAAGAGAAAGAATAAGACAAATTGAGGCAAAGGCGCTAAGGAAACTTCGTCATCCCTCTAGAGGAAATAAACTTAAAGATTATCTTGGATAAAATGGAGAATGTTACAGAGCAATCAAAACCACCGTTAGCAGTTGAGGCAGAAAAATTTGTCGTAGAAGGTTTAAGATTTATTAAAAAAGGTGAATTTGGAAAGGCAATGCTTTTTTTTAGGAATCCGCAAAAAGCAAGAAGACTTGGGTTAAGTTTTGAAGAAGAATCTAGAATTAAAGTTATTGATGGAATAATGACAAAAGAGAAAGAAGCAGAAGCTTTAAAATTTTGCATTCAAAATTCAGAATATAAAAATGGAGACAGTAAGATAGGGAAACCTTCTCTAATAAGAATTGCAAGATTATATACCAGAGATTTGGGAGGTAGGCTTCCAAAAACATTATGGCATGAGCTGGCTTTAATTAGCGCAGAAGAATGGACTCATGCATTACAAGATATAAGAGGAGAGCCTCTTGCAGGAGAAAAAGATAATGAGTTAGATGTTTTAGCTTATTTTGCACAACAAGGGATTCCTCTAACAAAAAGTTTTTTGGCAAGGCATGAAAGAAAAGATAGTCTTGTTAAAACGGTATAATGCAGAAAGTACTACTTCTTAAAAAGAAGGTTGGAGAAACTCCTCTTGAGATAATCTCAGAATTTAAAAAGAACAATCTTGAGTATCAAAATCAAAAATTAGGGTATGCAGGTCGTCTTGACCCAATGGCAGAGGGACTCTTATTAGTTTTAATTGGAGAAGAATGTAAGAAAAGAAAAGAATATGAAAAACTTTCAAAAATTTATGAGTTTGAAATTCTCTTTGGAATTTCAACAGACACATTTGATGTAATGGGAAAAATTATAAAAATTAATCCTAAACCTAGAATATCTAAAGAAAAATTAAAAGATACATCCTCTAAATTTATAGGTAGATACTTACAAGAATATCCACCATATTCTTCACCAAGAGTAAAAGGAAAACCTTTGTTTTGGTGGGCGAGAGAAAAAAGATTAGATGAAATAAGTATTCCAAAAAAAACAATTGAAATATCCAAACTAGAATTAATTACATTAAGAAATATTAATTCAGAAAAATTATTAAAAAAAATTCATGAGAAAATAGAAATTGTAAAAGGTGATTTTAGGCAAAAAGAGATACTAAAAATTTGGGATGAGAAATTAAAAAATAAAAAATTAGAATTTTTGATTGCAAAATTTAGCATAAAATGTTCATCAGGAACTTATGTGAGATCAATTGCAAATAAAATAGGAGAAAATTTAAAGATTCCGTCACTTGCTTTTTCTATAAAAAGAAAAGAGATAGGTAAATTTAATCTAGAAAATATTTTAATTAAAGGGGAGTAAAAATTATCTTTTAGGCCCATTTTCTGCTATAATGCGTATAGAGCCGCGAAAAGCGCGGTTTTTTTTATGATAAACATTAGAAACGTTGCAATCATTGCTCATGTTGACCATGGCAAGACAACCCTAGTAGATGCACTCTTAAAGCAATCTAAAACAAAAATGCATAAAGATACTGCAGAAACGCTTATTATGGATAATAATGAGCTTGAGCAAGAAAGAGGAATTACAATCTTTTCAAAGAATGCTTCAGTTGTCTGGAATGGAGTAAAAATTAATATTATTGATACTCCAGGTCATGCAGATTTTGGTGGAGAAGTAGAAAGAGTTTTAAAAATGGCAGATGGGTGTCTGCTCTTAGTAGACGCAAAAGAAGGACCAATGCCTCAAACCCGTTTTGTGTTAAAAAAAGCATTGGAAATGAAACACAAGATAATAGTTATTGTAAATAAAATCGATAAACAAGATGCAAGAATAAATCATGTTTTAGATAAAACACTTGATTTATTCTTAGAACTTGGCGCAGATGATACAATAGCAGACTTTCCAGTTATTTATACTTCTGCAAAACAAGGAAAAGCGGGGATCACTGATGATTTAGAATCAATGGCAAATATTGATTCTGTTTTTGAAATGATCTTAAAAGAAATTCCTCCACCTTCAGGAGATATAGAAAAGCCATTGCAAATACTTGTAACAACGCTGGCAAAAGATCAGTATAAAGGAAGAATTGCAATTGGAAGAGTTTCTAACGGAAAAATTAAAAATAATCAAAATATTGCAAGGATATCTAGGGATAACAAAATTGATAATTATAAGATCACCTCTCTTATGGCTTTCGAAGGGCTAGATAAAATTGAGGTAAATGAAGTAAGCGTAGGAGATATAGTTGCAGTTGCAGGAATTACAGATCCAGTTATAGGAGAAACAATTGCAGATATAAATAATCCAATAGCGTTACCCCTTTTAAATATAGAAGAGCCGACAATTCAAATGTCATTTATAGTAAATGATTCTCCATTTGCCGGAAAAGAGGGTGAATTTAAAACTTCACGTCAACTTCATGAAAGACTTTTTAAAGAACTCGAAACAGATACAGCATTAAGAGTAGAGAATAATGAAACAGGTGGATTAACAGTTTCAGGAAGAGGAGAGCTTCATTTAGCAATTTTAATTGAAAGAATGAGAAGAGAAGGATACGAATTTCAAGTCGGAAGACCACAAGTTATTGATAAAATTATTGACGGTAAAAAAGTAACTCCTTATGAAAGAGTATTTATTGAAGTGCCTGAGGAGTTTAGTGGAATAGTTATGAAGAAAATGGGTAGCAGAAGAGGAGAGCTTCAAGATATGAAAAATGAAGAAAATGGGATAGCTTATATGGAATTTATTATCTCTACTAAAGCTTTATTTGGATATAGAAGCGAGTTAGTAACTGATTCAAGAGGGCTTGGTATTATTAATGCAATTTTTTATCAATATGCTCCTGATAATGGATATTTTCATGAGCGAGAACAAGGGTCTTTAGTGGTGCATGAACCTGGAATAACTAATCTATACGGTCTAAGTAACGCTCAAGACAGAGGGACGCTTTTTATAGGACCAGCTGTTCAGGTATATAAAGGACAAGTCATTGGTCAGCATCTAAGAAACGATGATTTAGTTATAAATGTTTGTAAAACAAAACAATTAACAAATATGCGCTCAAAAGGTGAAGGAGTTTCCATTTATTTTAAAACACCAAAAATTATGGGACTTGAAGATGCACTTGAGTTTATAGCAGATGATGAGCTAGTAGAAGTTACTCCAAAAAGCATTAGAATTAGAAAGATTATTTTAGATAAAGTTGAAGAGAGACGAAAACGGTCTCAGGGTTAATTAATATATCGTTAAATTACTCTTTTTTCAGTGCCATACCTATATGGCCCTATGATTACATTTGGCTCTGCTCTACCTATCTCATCGGTGTCCATTCCATAGCCTTGAACCCAAACATTTGGAATCGTTATTCCAACATAATCTGCATGAAAATTATTAATTCTTCGAGATGGTTTATCAAGCAATGCAAAAGTTTTAATTGATTTTGCTCCCTTTGCTTTTATTAATTTAGTAATAAAGGAAAGACTTTTTCCGGTATCTAAAATATCATCAACAACTAAAACATGTTTCCCTTCAGGATGAATATCAATATCTTGTGATAATCTTACTTCTCCCGAGATTTTACCGTCCGAATAGCTCCTAAGAGTTAAAAAAGATAAATTAATATTGTTTAATCCTTGTTTATGAAGATCATTCGTAAAATCAGATATTAATCTATACGCTCCTTTTAAAACTCCAACAATTAGTAATTCTTTATTTTGATAATCTTTTGAAATCTCTTTAGCGATTTCTTTTACTCTTTTCCTAATTATTGAATGAGGAATTAAAACTTGTCCTGGTTTATATTGTTCAATTGGTTTAAATTTGAGCATTATTAATAAGATGAATTATATCATACGAGGCTAGGTGAATTCCTTATATTAATAGGAGCCCGTTTAAAACTTACAATTCTATTTTACCCCTCAATAGTTATCGTATTAGGACTAATGGAAAATATTTAAGAATTTAAAGTTAATTAATTGGGTAAGTTTATAGTTGTTCATGCGTTATAATCTCTATATGAGTACAACTCTAATAAGCATCTTTGCTGGTTTTGGAGGAATGTTTGGTTGGGGTATCTCAGATTTTTTTGCAAATCAAGCTTCAGATTCTATTGGACATAGAAAAGCTTTCTTTTGGTCTCAAATCGTCGGTCTTGGTTTAATAGGTGTTGTTGCATTGTTTGCAAGTGCAAATTTCGCTTTATCATTAACTCTTCTACCATTCTTGTTAATCGCAGGTATTGGTTATGCAGTTGGATATCTTTTCTTCTATAAAGGTTTTGAAATTGGAAACGTCTCAGTGGTATCTGCTGTTGTAAATCTTCAGCAATTATTTATTATTGGAATTTCATATTTTGTCTTCAAGCAACAATTAACATTTATACAAATACCAGCAGTTGCGCTTCTTTTAATAGGTGTTATGTTAGTATCGGTTGATTTTAAAGATTTTAAAAAGAAAGGAATATCACTAGCTACAGGTGTTAAAGAAACAGTGTTGGCAGCAATAATGTTTGGTGTTTTGTTTTGGCCATTCAACGAATATATTGTTGAAAGAACAGATTTGCTTTCTGCATCATTTTATATAAAACTTATTGCGATATTTACTGTAGTAATAATTACATTTGCTTTAAAACAGAAACTTAAGCTAACGTCATATAAAGGAAACATTGTTAAAGTATTACTTGCAGTTGGATTGCTTGAAGCTACGGCAATCATCAGCGTGAGCTATGGTCAAGCTTATGGAGATTCAATAATCGTTGCTCCTATTTCTTCAGCTTTAACAGTAGTGACAGTGAGTTTGGCGGTAATATTTCTGAAGGAAAGATTAACAAAATATCAAGGAGTAGGAATAGCTCTTACTATTGCTGGTATTATCATGATGGCGTTTTAACAAAAACTATCATAACAGTCTAGGCTATCATTAGCCTTGAGGAATAGACGACGTTTGAACCTTCTGAAAATTTGCAATAATCAAAGTAATTACGTAATATCTTTTGTAAGACAATAACTATTTACAATATTTTATGGAAAAAATAGATGCTCGTTTTACTGCTCTGTTATTGCCGGAGGCATTATTAGTAGAAAGCATCCTAGGAGCTAGACGACCACTGCCTGAAGATTGGGAACATATTCAGGGTGGAATGTCAGAGGTGGTTTTAGTAGAACCTGGTTTATTTAAAGTAATACATAGATATTTTAATCGAAAAGACTGTTCTGGTACATGAGCGGTCGTATCCACGTCAACTTCTGTTGTAGGGGATTAGGATAATAAAACAATTAGTACAATTATAAACAGGAGATGGGTAATTTTTCCCACTGCACTGCTTTGGGAATTTCATGGAAAACCGTGTGAGAAAAGAAGCAGAATAAAATATCCTCGAGTAATGGTATAAGATCTGATAATGTAAATGGCTAGCTTAAATTTAAACCCTCTGTCTCTGCCCATTCACAACGAATTGGGCAGGTACCCCATAAACTAGACACATAGTCTCATTAAATTTTAGGTAAAATGATCTCAATAAATAAGAGTTGAGACAGAAAATTATAAAGAAGCGATTTAATTAGTTTTCCTAATTTTGTTTAAAAATAATCGTAGAACAAGCTTTATCAATAATTGTTATTGGTCTTATTGTCTCAAGTTGAATTGTTTTCTTTCCCGGCACACTTGTTGTACTCGTTAAGGATTTAAAGTTGGTTTCTTGCTTTGAAGAGTCTCCAGACAAGCTGAATATATTTGTAAAAAATTCGAAAACGTTGCTTAAGAATGACTTCTTTGTTTCGCTTCCTAAAACCGCCTTTTTTTGTAGCAACCCTATATTAGTAGCCATAGTAATAGTTTTTGGTTGACAATTTATATCACTCCACAGCCTATATGTTGACCCTGTTTCTAGTTGTGGTAATTTTAATTTCCACTCTGTTTTATATCTAACTTTATTAGATGTGTTCTCAATTATTTCTGAAGGAATATTTCCAGACTGGGCAATAATTTTTCCTTTAGTAAAGGTGCCTTTAGCAAGAAAGAATTTTTCGCTAACTACTCTTGCATTTTTAATATCTGATCCTGTAACTTTTGAAAAAGATGTTATTGTAACGTCTTGCCCAGAAAATAAATCAGTATAAGTAATTCCATCACATGTACAAGTATCAAGTGGCAAGGTACATTTATTTTCTATGCAAGTAGTACAACCGTCTTTTGTAGTATAACAATCAGCAGGAGTGGTGCATGAATCGTTACATTTAGGCGGTTGTGGAGTAACAGTTGGAGTAATAGTTGGAGTAACAGTTGGAGTAATAGTTGGAGTAACAGTTGGAGTAGGAACAATTACGATCGTAATATCCTTCGGAATAGTGTTGTTAGCTAAAATATCCATTGTTGCTGTTCCACCTGCAGTTGTTCCTCCTAAAAAAGAAGTTGTAGCTCCAAAAACGCTTTTCATAATATACCCCTTTGGTAAATTAATTGTGACTCTTAAATCATTGCATGAACAGGCAAAGCCATAATTATTAATACCGTTCCAAGATATAGTTCCATTTAAATCAGTATAAAAAGATAGAGAAGGCACATAGATATCTGGACCAATAACAAGTTTAACAAAAGCTGCGTTAGTACAACTTCTTGGTATGCCACCTCCTGTATAAGATGTCTTCCCCCGGTTATGAAGAGCTGTAAAATCAATGCGGATATTTTTCAGGGTAGTTTCTGAGGATTTAACTGTAACTGTTAATGCTGCAAAATTGCTAGCTTCAACCTTGCCCGGAAATATAAAAAATAACAAACATAAAGGCAGAAAGAATATTAATTTTAGGAAATAGTTTTTCATATCTTAATTTTTTCTATATATGTTTTCACTCTTAATTTATTTTTCTGCTCCTCCAACCATAAGGAATAATCATTGGCTCCAAAATTTTCATCCTTAATAAAGACTACAGCATTCCAAACATCTTTTCCCTCTATAGAGTAATCCTCCAGGGTTTCTGTTGCTTTAATTGTAACAATGGAGTATTTTCCCTTTGAATTTTCAAGAGCCGCTATTTTGTTTAGAAGGTCATTTTGAGCCGGAAAGTGAAATTTATCAAAGTTATCTTTATTAAAAACCAATCCAAAACTAACAAAATATTGTGGAAGCCAAACAGAATTCCCTAGAACAGGGTCTTTTTCCAACGCTACTAATTCTTTTTCGTAAGTACTCCCTGCTTCTAATCTATTCTTAGTCTTATTGCAATAATCTATTGCGTATGCTGTTTGTTCTTTAAGAAGAAATGCCGCTTCAATTTTTCTTTGCCTATAGTCTCCCTGATAAGCCCTATCGTACATACAAAATAAAACAAAGCCCTCTTTCCATTCAACCTTATCTTTATTAATAATGGAACGCTCAATTCCTAATTGGACATAGTTTTCGTATGCTTTTTTAACTTTCTCATCTCCGGATGAATAATTTCCTCCTGCATGTTTAATAGCTGCTTTGTGCACTTCATCCTTAGAAATGGAATCTGGTGATAAATTTTTATCTAAAATCTTTAACTCTATTAATTCATTTAATATTGACTCTTTTAAATGGTTATCTATAAAGTTCGGATTTTCAAGAGTCCCTTGTTTAGTTGCTGCAAATAATCTTTCCTTATAATCGCTTAAATAAATTTTATCTTCTCCTACCTCTGCGATTACAGGATTTGCTGTTGGCAAAATTTTTAGAGGTATAACAGCTTTAAAGTAGTTAATTATCAACAAGACAATAACAAATGTCCCTATTGCTGCAAAAACTCCCAAAAAGACATATTTTAACTTTTTATGGTTCAAAGACTCCGAAGGAAGTACTTTTTGATCGGCATCTTTTTTTAAGACTTGGTTATTGTTTTCCATTTATAATAATAAGAAAGAGAAACTAAGCATGATTATAACAAGGCCTGCAAATCCTAACCAAACAGAGGCGTTAGAACCGGTTGGAGGTAAAGTTGCCTGCGGAATACTAGTTGGAATTGTGGTTGGAATAACTGTTGGTGTTGCTGTTGGTGTTGCTGTTGGTACAAAATCTGTGTTACATAGAAGAGAACTTGTTGCAACTGGACCTGTGCCGCACGAATTAACAGCATAAACGTCACATTTATAAGTATCGCTCGTGGCTACAGGGAATGCAACGCTTACTGAAGTAATTGCTTGTTGGTTTAATACTTCCGTGCTTGCCCCAACGGTAGTAACTACTACATTATATCCGGTTGCATTTGCTAAAGTATCCCAGGAACATTTTCCCTCCGCATAATTACAGTTTCCCCCACTATCACAGTTGGGATAAGTAATTGCGGCATTTTGAACTTGTGTCGGAAGTGTGCAAGTCTGAGCATGTGCCAATTGTACAGGAAAGGTTGATGAATAATAAAAAAATAAAAGAATAGCAAATACCGCTCCTATAATTAGCCAAGTTTTTTTCATTTTATCTAATGTCTTTATTTGATTTTATACGTTTAATAAGAAAACGTCAATTTTTAAAAGTCAGTATCTGCAAGCTTAATACTTAGAATGCTTTAATTACTTACGAACCCATTCCTGAATAGTATCCACTAATACTTCATTAAAATTAATAGCTTTATCTAGCGTTTCAATCACGCCAAGTGCTCTTTAGCAATTAAAAAATATGCATCCTTTCCTCCTATAATACCACATTTTCTAAGTGAATCTAAGGTAAGGGCTGCATCAGATGGAGAAACTATGTTTGGCTCACATCTCTTTAATGCATTAATCTTTTGATTTAACTTATCTGGTAACATATACCTGAAATCAAAAACTCCAGGATTTTTGGGTCGAATTTGTCTATTTTTTCTTTCGCTCATAGGCATCACCTCCTTTTTCACAAAAAAACCAGTTATATTGCTAGTTATCTACTTTCAATAAATAGACTAGTCTTTAACTGGCTGTTTGATGATTTCTATTTATTATATTGATTGCTTTTTTGTATCCGTTACATCCACTCAATAACCACTGACTAATTCGAGCAACAGTTCTACTACTAAGTTTTGTTGTATTAATTACATTTTTATATTTCTCACCATTTGATAGCATTTTTGCAGCTTCCAATCTAGATGAGATCTCAATAATCTCTTTTTCTGTCAAAACACCTCTTAGGAAAGATCTCATTTTTTTAATATCAGAGATTTCATGTGTTAATTATATCAGAGGCGAAGGAGAGAAATGGGGATTTTAACGCTTGACTACGTCTTGTTTTGCCGTATCGTAGCATTCGGAAATCATACTTGTTGGAAAATTAGGATAAAGTGTAAAGGTTGAGCATTCAATAATACCATTCCCATCCCATACCAGCTTCCATACGCCGTCTTCTTTTACCGCAAACCACATGCCTCCACCACCCTCATCTGACACGCCTCCCTGGGCATAATTTCCTTCAATTTTAGAAACGTTAATGGTGAGAGAGTTTTCATTACTGTTGTGTTTTAGAGCTATGTATTTTTTAATAACGTATTGAAGAACAGCTGCTTCGTCAACCGTGGGCGTAGGGGTAAGAGGAGTCATGATTTTTATGGTTGTTAGCATTTTTTCATACGTAGCCAAATCCTCTTTTCTATCCAGTGTAACCCGCACTAAAGAAGTTTTATTGCTGGGAATTTCAAAGTAAGTTATGGGTAAAGATTCCGACTCTCCGGCGGTAGGAGGGTGCCCCATAACTGTCATCGGTTGGACCATCCAGGTTGTTTCATAACCCACAGCACCGTTAGTAGTAGTTATCTTTTTAAGAGAAGCAAGCGAATTATAATTTTGAATTTCTTTACCCGCGATTTTTGCATACTCCTCTAAAGTACTATCTACATAATTGCCGAGTGTTTTACCTGTGGATACAGAAATTGCAGAACTGGTGTTCGGGTAACCCGGCTTATCAATAGGATTAAAAGATGCCCCGTTTTGAGAGTCCGATTCGCTTACGGACCAATCACTTGGATAATCTACAGTATAGTTATATTTTGTGTTTGTATATGTTTTCCAATTTGTGGTTGGATTAAGAGTTTGGGTTGGAATCACGGTAGGCTCTATTGCTTTTTGAGTATTCTGAGGGGAAATTGAGGTTTTATATAAATAAGCGGCTATGCCGCTAACTATTATTAGAATTAATACTGAAATTAAAACAATTATCCATTTTGGTAACTTTGGCTTAAATCCAAGAGGTTGCGATATAGGATCTTGAATTTGTTCGGGGATTTTTTCTTCCATTTAATAATTATCTCAAAAAGAAATTATCAAGTCAAACCAAAGTAATAAATTATTCAAAAGTATCAGCTCTGTGTGTCGGTCAAGAACCATTTGACATTATTCTATTTAGCTCCGCGCAATGGACGATGTTCGAACTTTTTACAGGCAAATTTAGTAAATTATACTTACAGTATCTTTTTGAAAAATTAAGACTAATTCTATTTTTGTTTTTTTAAACTCCTTCCTCAACGAATCCGTTTCCAAATCCTTTCATGAATAAAGTAAATAATAGTTGCTGAAATATTGGTAAACACTATTATTCTAAGGGGAACAGCAATATGATGAGTAAGTATAAAAATGATTGTAAAATCTGAAAGCACAAACTAATGTTCTAAAAGTGATGGACTTAACGATAGATCTTTTTAGCTTATTAAACAAAGAAGTCTTAACTTCCATATACTCATTCTCTGATGTACTATGCTAGGCAATCAAGTGGTGGTATTAGGATCGTTCCTTGTGGCTGATCTTATTGCTCCGATTAGCTCTTCTGCAGAAGCACCAGGGCTGAATTCCGCATCCAAATCCTCGGCAATAGATCTCAACTTTTTCATTGCTCCAGGTCTACCATCACTCGCGAGAGATTGAAGAAATTTATTGCTGGGATTGCCGTGCTCATTGCGCCAATCTTCCATGTCTTCAATTTTCTTTTCACTTGACGCGTTGGCTTTATCTATGAAATCTTGATTATTGTCGTCGTTTTGCTGCATAGAATTTAACTATATCATTTATCTACAGGAAATCGCTTTGTTGATATGCAATTGTTATTTTGTAGCTTTTGACTTGTTTATGAATTTACAAAACCTGCTGTTAACATCGTCTTCATATATAAATGCCAAGTTTTTATCTCTAAAAGCACTAAAAAACTTAGCCCAGGTAATTTTTTCTAAACTATCATCCATAGTATCGAATTTCATCCTTAACAAATTGGGTGTTCCTTTTACAACAGCCGGGACACCACCTCTTTGTTTTATCCACTTTTCTATTAGTCTAAGATTTGTTGTTTGTTTCATTATGAACTTTTCAGATTATCTCAAAGCAGAACATAATACAAGTATATATAATTCCAACTTACTTTTTCCCATCCAAAGTAATTTTGGGAAATATCTGTAATAACTGACGACAATATTCATAATCGCCAAATTTTCCGCTTTCCTGGCTCAAAACATTTGAGCATCTTTTTTTTTCCGATTGAAGCTTTTCTATCTGTTGGAGGTTAGCATCATATTGGGCTTTTTTCCCTTGTGTATTTTTATAGTAGAAGTAAAAACCAGTTAATACTATTGCCAAAAGTAAAACCAGTAAGAAAATTATCTTCAGTGACAATCTACTGCCCTTTTTACTTTCCTTCTCTTTCTTTGGTATTTCTTTTTCGGTTGCCATAATTTTAGTATACCATTTTTGTCTGACCATGCTATATGAACTATTTTACTATTTAAGAATACGAACAGGAGTTCTATCGTACTGCTGGGCTCACTAAGAAAGGGAGCATCAGAATGCTCCCAATTTGCTTAGCTCCCCGAATGGGGCGAATTTAGAACCAATTTAACTTAGAAAAGTATCATTTATAGCTGAAAACTCTGACACTGCCTTAAAATAATTCTCGAGTTGTTTATATTCCCGAAACCTAAAATATAAAACGGGACAGAAAAAGTTTGGGCTAAGAAAAGAGGTAAACTCAATTCTCTTAGGCACTTTTATCGGCTAATAAAATGCTTTAAACAGCTTTCTTACTAGGATTAATACTGGAAATATCTCTAATCTTCCCAGTAACATCGCAATTACCAAAACTACTTTTCCCATTACAGGAACAGCCATAAGCTCAATTGTTTGCAACCCTACAGTCCCTAAAGCAGAAGTCATTTGAAAAGAGGAGTCAAGCAATCCGTAACCCAGCAAGAGAAAGACAATAGTCCCGATCAGCAAGATCAAGAAATACATGGTGACAAAGACAGTGATTACCAATAAATCTTTTTCTTCCATAAACTGCTTGTTTATCTTTAAAGGGATGATCGCGTGCTTTGAAGATGATAATTTTTTCAGCATCCATGGAACCATCATCAGCAAAGAATAAATCCTGGAAACTTTTATGCCCCCAGCTGTGCTGGCAATACTTCCCCCTATTATCATCCCGATCATGATAAGGAGGATAAACAATGGCGGAAGTACTGAGATGTTAGTTATTGAATAACCAGTTGTGGTAAATGCTGAAATCAATTCAAAAAATATCATCCTTGCATCTGTAAAGACTATAAATGTTAAACCTATGCTCAGGAGTAAAAAAATAAAAAAGATATTCTTTTCAAGCGAGCTTAAAAAAGATCTGAACTTTCTTCTTAATAAATCATTATGAGCTATAAAAGACATTGAGCCTGCCAACATCAATAAACTTAAAATAATTAATTGAAGATTTGTCGCCTGTAAACTATCCGTTACGATAAATCCTCCTGTTGAGATAGATGTAAAAGATAATGAGATTGATTCAAACAGGCTCATCCCGGTGATGTAAAGTAGGATCACCCCCAAAAGAGTATATCCCCCATAGATCATCAGTATATTTTTAGTGCTTTTCACTAGACTTGGCTCTATCTTTTCAAATCCTTGTGCTCGATATAAAGCTGAAGTCGTTTCAATCTGCGTATCTTCTTTTTGACCGTAGAATTTCAATCTGGAGATTATGAACAGGAATAAGGTGATGATGCCAATCCCTCCGATCCACTGGGTTTCTGCACGCCAAAGCAGCAAGCTTCGAGGCAGTCCTTCTAAAGAGCTGTAAAGAGTTAGACCCGTCGTGGTAAAACCCGAAACTGATTCAAAAAAAGCATTAAGAAAATTATAATGAAACGAGGACAAAAAAGAGATTGCGCTTATCAATGGTAAGATTAAGAATGATAAGCTTACTAAAATCAAAGCATTGGGTAAATTTAACTGGCTTAATGAAAGCGGCGACCTTTCAGGATTGCGTCTTTTTTCTAACCACAGCAGAATAAGACCTAACAATAATGAAATGGCAGTAGTCAATATAAAACTGGTGATAGGCTCACCATAGATTATGGCTGCAATGATAGGTATAATCCTAAACAATGCTGAAATGATCAAGATATATCCCAAGTAAAGTATCAAGATATTCATTTTTTCTCGATAAGCTCCAGGACTTCCTTTAGATATTTAGTCTCGATTGCTAAAAGGAGAACATCTTCTTGCTTTAATCTTGTGTCAGCTTCTGGGATGATTATCTTGTCATCTCGATAGATGGCTGTTATCACCGCATTCTTAATCTCGGCCTCATTATTGATCAGTTTGCTATCTTTAGAGATCAACTGTTGAATTATTTGTACATCTCCTTTTCCGAATTGAGCGATTATTTTAGCATCCCCATGAGTCCTTATGACTCTGTTTATATCGCTGGCAATGCTTCCTGCTACAGAAACAACTGAATTTACTCCTAATCTTTTAAACAATTCTACATTTTCAGGTTTTCTCACCAACGGAATGACTATGGGAACTTTTTCAGATTTTCCTATTTGAGAGACCATCAAGTTAATAGTATCGTCTCCAGTAGTAACAACTAAAGCGTCTGCTTTGTTGATCTTCGCTTCTTTTAGAATAGAAATATCTGTTCCATCACCATGGATGATTAAAACATTAGTCTTTTGAGATAACTCTTTAGCAAGTATTTCATCTTTTTCAACAATAGTAATTTCTGCTTCTTTTTCAAAAAGTTTAGCTAAATTCAACCCTATCTCATTTCCGCCGACAATAATGATATTCATATTAACACTCTTTTTTAATTATAATCTTAACTTTATTTATATACTATACAAAATAATTTTAAATATCAAAATATACTTATTTTTAAGTATCAGCAATATTTGAATCCCGGGGGTTAAACACGCCTGAACCTCGGACTACCTATCCCTTCTGGCTCCGCGGCCAGGATTCGAACCTGGAACCTTGAAATTAACAGTTTCCTGCTCTACCGTTGAGCTACCGCGGAATATAGAGGTATTTTATCATCTACGGATATATATTTCCAGCCGTAAAACTTATTAATATTTTTAGAATTTAACCCTTTTATAAATACTTATTAATTTGTATAATAAATAACGGTAATAAACCATTCTTTATTAGAGCAGAGGATTAACAGTCAGGTTACCTAACTCTTTTTTCTGTCTTACCTCTTTTAGGTTTTTCCAATTTACAATTTAAGATGACTATAGAAGAAAGAAATTCTTTTTTATTTTGGGTGGGAATATCGTTATTTGTTATTGCAGTACTAATTACATTTTTTGTAATTGCTGTTGTTATTTTAAGCATTTTTATATAAAAAAGGGTATGGAGTTAATCTGTTAAAATAATTAAGTGACCACTTTTTATTTAATTAGACATGGGCAAAAAGAAGAAGCTTTGGGAAATCCTCCTCTCACAACTTTAGGAAAACAGCAAGCAGAAATTACTGCAAAGCATTTAAAAGATAAAGAAATAAAAAAAATTTACGTAAGCCCTAGAAAGAGAACAATCGAAACTGCAACTATTATTGCCAAGAAGTTAGATCTACAAATAATACCAGATGAAAGGTTAAAGGAAAGAATGATATGGGGTGGTCACACAGAGATATCTTTTGAAGAATTTTTGGCAGAATGGGTAAAAACAGATTTAAATAGAAATTTTAAGCCTCGCTTTGGAGATTCTTCAATAGAAACAGGAAAAAGAATGGAATCTTTAATAAATGAAATAAGTTTGGATACAAAAGACAATGTTTTACTTGTTTCACATGGAGGAGCAATAGCAGATTTTTTAAGAAATAATTTTTCTGATTTCGATCTGCCAATTGTTAAATACAAAAAACATGATGCGATATTTTTAAAGATTTTGGAGTGTTCTGTAACAATAGTTGAGAAAAAAGACGGAAAGTTTTTACTTAAACAGGTAGGATCAATAGATCATCTACCTACACCGATGATTTAATGCTATCTTCAAGTAAAATATTGACTCCCTTGATATAATCAAGCTGAATATAGAGGGTAATTATGAGAAAACTTACTTTACTAATTATTTTAATAGTATTCTTTCTAATTCTTTGGTTTTTTTTATCAAAACTTCAAACTTAAAACTTCTGATCCTTTAGTGACAATATCTAATATTAAAGAGACAGGATTAAAAGATATTCAGAAAATAAAAATATTAGCTGAGAACTTAGACGTTCCCTAGGCTATTGCTTTTCTTCCTGGTGGAAACTTGCTTGTAGCTGAACGCATGGGAAAAGTTATTCTTGTTGATAAAAATGGAGAAAAAGAACCTATGATTGTTGCAGAAATAAAGGAAGTGAAAGAAATAGGAGAGGGAGGGCTTTTAGGTATTACTCTTCATCCTGATTTTTTAAAAAACAAGTATGTTTATCTTTACTATACATATAGTGAATCAGGAATTAATACTCTAAGTAGAATAGTAAGAATGGTTTATAAGAATGACAAGTTAACCGATCAAGAGATAATTGTTGATAAAATCCCGGGTGCAGATCCCTGAAGTGCTTTTTTTAAAAGATTAGGATTATTTGCTGCATTATGGTAATAAAAACGAGTATCAGGTCGTTCTCTTAAGTCCTTAGAAAAATCAATAAGACCATCAACTTTGTCTTGTATCGTTTCACTTAAGAATACAAGAGAAACAGTAGTAGCAGCTGCAAGCAAACCAAATTCTCGCCTTGAGAACTTTGCTCTTGCTATAAAATCAGGATTTGGGAGAGTCTGTCTTCTCAGCCATTCCATTGCGAGTATTATAACAAAAAAAATATTTATTGACTTTTAATTCTCTTCTTTGAGATACTGAGAAAGCAAAATGTTAGAAAATAATCTTTTAAAAGTTTTTATCTCAGCAATGCTTCCAATAACTGAATTAAGAGGAGCGCTTCCTCTTGCTCTCTTGCATTACAGAATAGATATCGTAACGGCATATTTTATAACCGTAATAGGGAATATGATTCCAGTTATTTTTATTGTTTTTCTTTTAGATCCCGTTCAAAAGTTTTTATCTTCTCGCAGCAGACTGTTTCGCTGGTTTTTCCAAAAGTTATTTGAAAGAACAAGATCAAAACACACAAAAAGATTTGAAACAATGGAAGAAATTGCTTTAATTACCTTTGTGGCAATTCCTCTTCCTATGACAGGTGGATGGAGCGGGGCATTAGCTGCTTTTGTTTTTGGTATTTCCCCTAAAAAATCAATTCCCTTAATTTTCTTAGGAGTGGCAATAGCAGGCGTAATAGTCTCTATTTTAACGCTAGGTGTGAGATTCATCATTACTGGATAAATCTTCTTTTTATTGATATTAAGTGGCATTATATTTTTTTTAGAATTTGTGCTGTCAGAATAATGTAAAAGTATTAGGTGATAATATAAACGTATGAAAAGAAGTAGATTGATTCTAATTGCTTTTTTACAGGCCTTAGGTATGTCTTTTTATTGTGGTTTAATTGCCTTCCTTATTTGGAATTCAAATCATTGGTTTGTAAAAATTACTGATTTTAGGGGACCACTTCTTTTCTTAGTTCTTTTTACAACATCTGTTCTAATCTCTGTGTTTATTACACTAGGATATCCTTTTGTTTTGTTTTATCAAAAAAACAGCCCGGTGAAGCATTAAAGTTAATCATTTATACATCAGGGTTTCTTGCTCTTTTCACTCTTTTTGCATTTCTTCTTTTACTTAAATAATTTAAATTGTTTTATAAAAATCTTTATTGATATACTTAGGTTATGAACTACTGGAGAAGCTGGCATTTTAAAAATATTACTTTTTTTGTAATAAGTATTATATTTATTTATTTTCTTTCACAAGTTGAAAGCTTTAAAGTTTTTTTAATTGATCTTGGTGTATTTGGATATTTTGGTGCATTTGTTGCAGGAGTACTTTTTGTTTCAACATTTACAGTTGCAATAGGAATATTGATTCTTTCGGTTCTTGCTAAAACATTGTCTCCCATAGAGATTGGTTTAATTGCAGGACTTGGAGCAGCTATTGGCGATTTTATGATATTTAGCTTTGTAAAAAATAATCTTACAAAAGAATTAAGTTATTTATATAGAAAATTGGATAAAGGAAATCATATCAAAGATATTTTTTATTCAAGATATTTTAGTTGGACATTACCAGTTCTAGGAGCAATCATTATTGCGTCACCTTTTCCAGATGAATTTGGAGTAAGCCTTATGGGAATTTCTAAAATGAAAAATTATAAGTTCTTTATTACATCTTTTGTTCTTAATAGTATTGGAATATTTTTATTGGTTTTGGCAATTCTTTTGATAGAAGATAAAATCTTATAATTTTTTTTATCAGATCTACTTTTAATTATTTTTTGTCAAAGTATTTATAAACATCTTCTGAAAAGCGGGCCATTTTTTCTGCTGTCTGAGCAGGGTTACTGCTGTCAGACATTATTACAATAATATAATCTCCATTTTTTGCAAATACTATTCCTGCATCATGTTTTGCTCCTCCCAATTCCCCTGTTTTATGAGCAATAGAAATTTCTTCAGGAAGATATTTAGGGATTCTATCGTTTAAGGATTGCCTTTTTAAAATTTCCATCATCTGTTTTGAATAATTTTTATTTATTATTTCTCCTTTGTATAATTTTTCATAAAACATAGAAATGTCCCCTGCTGTAGATTGAGGGGGAGTTCCTATTTCTGAATTATTAAATCCATATTCTTTAAGAAAAGAAGTAAGACTTGCATTTCGAATTCTTGAAACAAGAAGTAGCGCAGAATAGTTATCAGAAATTACAATCATTTTATTAATTGCATCTTTTACAGTTCTTGTAATGTCTCCTTTTGTTAATTCTGCTTCTTCACTTGCAATGTTAAATTTTGTGTTAAGATCTTCAATTTTTTCACTTAGCACCTCATTTTCACTTAATTCCTTATTTGATATTTTCTCAAAAGCAGCAGCCATTGCCCAAAGTTTATATAGACTTGCTGTTTGAAATTTTTTGTTACTATTATAATAGTATTTTTCTCCAGTTTTTAGATCTTTTACAACAATCCCATATGTAATGTTTGGATCAAATAATGTTTTTTCTGCAATTTCTTGTAAAGGATTTTCCATAACTTTATTTAATACATTAATGCCTTCTGCAAGAGGACTTAATGTATTTGTTGTTTTGTCTATTGAAAATATTTTATAGGCAGCAAATATTATAAGCAAGAAGATAATTAAGAAAAAGAATAATATTCTTAAATTTTTTTTCCTTTTTCTTCTTCTGGATCTTTCTGTTGGTTCCATTTTATAAGCCTAAATATTATATTCTTGATAAAAAATAATAACAAGAAGTGTTTTCTAAAAAATGTATTAATTTTTCTTTATTTTTGTTAGAATTTTATAGTGCAAACCTTTTTATTTTTTCTTCCGTTATTGATATTAATCTCTGGATTTTTTCTACCAAAAACACATATTAAGATAACAGCTTTCTTAAGTTTAATTAGTGCAATTTTCTTAAGTGTTTTCTATTGGAATAGCTCAGAAATTATTTTACCAAGTATTTTTAAAGGAGCATTTGTTTCATTTGATATAGTACTTATTATTTTTGGAGCATTGACGTTTTTATATGTGATGCAACATTTAGGAGTAATTTCTTCACTTGAACATCACTTACATGATTTATCTTCAGATATCCGAATTCAAACAATTTTACTTGTTTGGTTTTTTGGAGGTTTTCTTGAATCAACTGCTGGTTTTGGAATACCTGCTCTTATTGTAGCGCATGTTTTAGTTAAAATTGGAATACCTTCAATTGCAGCAGTAGTAATTGCCTTAGCAGGGAATAGTATTCCTGTTACGTTTGGAGCAATTGGAACTCCTATTAAAATAGGTTTTTTTAATTTTAATCAGTATGCCATAGCAGATAGTACTGTATTAATAGGACTGTTTGTGGGTATTTTTGTTCCGGTAATTATACTAGCACTGCTAACACATTTTTTAAAAAAACCTTACAGTTTTTTAATAGAAGCACTTCCTTTTGCTCTTCTTTCAGGAGTTTGTTTTACAATCCCTTATTATTTTGGATTACGATTAGGGCTTGAGTTTCCATCTCTAGTAGGTTCTTTAGTTGGAATGTTTTTGATTTTTATGTTTTTAAAGTTAAATATTTTAAATGTTAAAAATATTCATAAAGCTAAAGAATTAGGTGAACTTAAGAAAAAACTGAGCGCAAGAGATGTTTTCGCTCCATACATCTTACTTATAGGAATACTACTTTTTGAAAGACTTTTTCCGATTATTTATGTTATCAATATCTCTGATACATCAACTCATAGCTTAAAACTTTTTAATCCAGGAATAATCTTCTTATTGGTATCCTTTATTTTCTTGCTTAGACACAAAGCAAGTCCTAAAGCATTCATATTTAATATAAAAGAAGCATTAAGAAAAATTCCTTATCCAGGAATTATAATTTTTTTAATTGCTACAACAATGGAAATTTTAATTAACGGATCTAAGACTGATTCTGTCTTTAAGAGTTTAGAAACTGATTTCTTGCCAATTATGGCTCCTTTTGTGGGAGCACTTGGGGCTTTTATTGCAGGAAGTGCAACTCTATCTAATTTAATCTTTGGGAGTATTCAGGCACATGCTGCTAATCAGGCAGGCTTTACGGTTTCCGTAATCTTATCACTTCAACTTTTAGGTGCAACAGCAGGAAATATGATTTCTATACCAAATATTATTGCTGCAGAATCTGCTGTGGGAATAAAAGGGGAAGAGAAAGAAATTATAAAAAAGCTTATTCCATGGACAATAATTTATATTTTAATAATAATACTTGTCTATCAAGCATTGCAGTATTTTTAGATTTTTATCCAAGAGTTCCTCTTCTGCGCCCTTTTTTTCTTTTTGCAATTGTTTTCCCTGGATTTTTTCTTCTAGATTTTGCCATATTTGTTTACTTAAGCTATTCTATCAAAAAAAAGAAGCAAGTAAAACCAGCAAATTAGAAAAAATTTGTTATAATAGGCTATTGTTATATGAATTTGTACTCAAACATTGTTCGTCCAATACTATTTAAAATAAATCCTGATCATTTACACGAGGCAGTTGTTTCCTTAGGGAGCTTATTTGGCAAATCTCCTCTCTTAAGAGGTCTTCTAAAACTTTTTTATAACTACGAAAATCCAATGCTTAAAACAGAAGTTTTTGGAATTAAGTTTAAAAATCCAATTGGAATTGCAGGAGGTTTTGACAAGAATGCAAAATTAATTCAAATATTACCATCAATTGGCTTTGGCTTTGTTGAAGTAGGATCTGTTACTGCAAGGCCTTATAAGGGAAATCCAAGACCATGGAACGTAAGACTTAGAGATGATTATTCACTAATAGTTAACTATGGATTAAAAAATCAGGGCGTCGATAAGGTAAGAAAAAGAATAAAAAACCAAAATCGTACAACGCCCTTAATAATAAATATTGCTAAGACAAATGATGTAAGAATAAAAGGAATGGCATCAGTTGAAGATTATAATAAAGCCTTTGTAAAGCTTCAGCCGCTTGCTGATATTGTTAATCTAAATATTAGCTGTCCTAACGCAGGAGATGGGCAACTTTTCTGTGAGAGCCCAAAGCTTTTAAATAGTCTTTTAAAAAGAGTTTCTCAAAACAAAGCTAGAAAGCCTGTTGTTTTAAAACTAAAGCCAGATTTATCAAACGAATTACTTAACGAAATAATAGACATAGCAGTGATGTACCCAATGGTAAAAGGGTTTATTATCTCAAACCTTACTAGAAATAGAAGTTTACTTAAAAAAACGAAACAAAGAGATATTTCTCAATACAGTGGAGGAATTTCGGGAAAACCCATGAAGGAGCTTTCTAATAAGATGATTAAATTTGTTTATAAGAAAACAAAAGGAAAATATCCAATAATAGGATTAGGAGGAGTTTTTACTGCAGAAGATGCATATGAAAAAATTTGTCTGGGAGCTTCATTAGTTGAGCTTGCAACAGGGCTTATTTACGGAGGACCAGGTGCAATAAAAAAAATAAACAAAGGACTTGTTAAACTTTTAGAAAAAGATAATTTTTTAAATATTTCAGAAGCAATAGGCAGTAAGAATAAAGCATAAAGATTTAAGATTTGTTAATATAATCCATATATGAATATTTTAGTAAGCTTAACAGTAAGTTCCTTAGCAATTCTTATTACTTCATATCTTCTTCCAGGAATCCATATTGGAGATTTTTTAACAGCAGTTATCCTAGCGGTAATTTTAGGAATAATTAATACAGTATTAAAGCCAATTCTTGTTATTTTTACCTTACCGATTAATATTTTATCCTTAGGGCTTTTTACATTAGTAATAAATGCTTTTCTTATACTACTTGCTGCAAAGATTGTGTCAGGATTCTACGTGGACGGTTTTTGGTGGGCGCTTCTGTTTAGTATTGTTTTGTCAATAATTAACTCTTTTTTAAATAGCCTTGCCAAGAAGAATTAGTATCTAATTCATCTAGCTAGGTTGGGTAGCTATTTACTTCCAGTTAGCGGAGGTAAATATCCAAGAACAAAAACCATTAATAAAACAAGACCCCAACGTAGAGGATGAACTCCTACAACAGGATAGGTAATTAAAATTCCGATGCTTACCCCTCCGGATAAATGAACAAGAGCGTTGTATACTGGATGTTTTTTAAAATAAGCAAAAGCTGTATTTAACATTTTTCACCTCCTTTTCTGTCTTATTTAAGTGTGTACTTTTTTTTTATTAAAATCAAGTATTTTAATTATGCTTAAAAGTAAGACAAGATAATCTAAAAAAAGCTATAATTTATTAATGGTATTTATTCTTTTTAATATTTTTCTTGGAATTATTTTTTTGTTTTTACTTTTTGCATATTCAATGTTTTGGCCGCCAGACAGTCCCTGGGCTCCTTGGTGGAGAACCGATAAAAAAACAGCAGACGCAATTTGTAAATTAGGGAAAATAACAAAAAATGATACTGTTTATGATTTAGGTTGCGGAGATGGTGAATTGATTACTATAGCAGCAAAAAAATATGGAGCCAAAGTAATTGGAATTGAAATTGATCCTGCAAGGTATTTTTATGCAAGGTTAAAAATATATGTTAACAAAATTAAAAGCGGTGTAAAGATTAAAAGAAAAAACTTTTTTAAAGAAAATTTATCAGAAGCATCGGTAATTGTTGTATATTTAGTTCCTAAAACACTTGAAAAACTTAGAAAAAAGTTTTTAAAGGAATTAAAGCCTGGTACTAGAATTATTAGCTATAAATACGAGATGGATTTTAAGAAAATTAAAGAAGATAAAAAAAATAAACTATTTCTTTATAGAATTTAAAATTATACAGTTAATA
>DASRON010000032.1:0-2370 GCA_035646815.1 Patescibacteria group bacterium
CAACAACGCAAAAGTTTACAGAAATAGAAGATATTTCTGATGATGTTGTTGTCTTTCAAGGAGGAAGCGCTGCTTTAGTTATTGAAGTAACAGCAACTAACTTTGCACTTCTTTCAAGAGAAGAACAAGATACTAAAATCTACTCTTACGCAGCTCTTCTTAATTCTCTGTCTTTTGCAATTCAAATTATTATTAGAAGTAAAAAGCTTGATATTTCAGCTTATTTAAAACTACTTGATGCTCAAGCAAAAGCAACCCAAAACGAACTGCTCTCAAATCAAATAAGACTTTATCGTGATTTTATTCAAGAGTTAGTAAAAGTAAATACTGTTCTTGATAAAAAGTTTTACATCTGTATACCCTATTCATATCTAGAAAAGGGGATCGGAGCTGCTGCAAACAATGTTAATAAAAGAAACCCAAAAGATAATTTTATTGAGCAAGCAAGAACTGCTCTTCATTCAAAAGCAGAAAATGTTGAGTCTCAGCTAGCAAGACTTAATCTTAGAGCAAAAGTTTTAGAAAAAGAAGAATTAGTAAAACTTTTTTATGAAATATATAACGATCAAGGGGTAGAAACTAATCAAATAACAGATAATATAAAATCACCTATTGTAAGAGGAGAGGAAAAAGAATAATGTTTTTTAAAAAAAAGAAAAAAGATCAAAAACAGCAAATAATGCCTCAGAAATCGCCTGTTTCAAAAGAATTGGCAAAAGTAGAAAAGGGCATGGTTTCTTTATCAGATCTCATTGCCCCCTCTTCAGTAGAAGTTGATTTTCACTATATTAGAGTTGGAGAAAGATACTATAAAACGTTTTTTGTCGTAGGCTATCCTAGATATGTATCTCCAAATTGGCTTCAGCCCTTAATTGATTTTGATTATTCAATGAACGTTTCTATGTTTATCTATCCTACATCTTCTCCTGACGTATTATCTGATCTAAGAAGAAAAATTGCTGAAATGGAAGCAACTATTTCTTCTCAAATAGAAGAAGGAAAAGTAGTCGATGCAAAAGTAAGAGCATCTTTAGATGATGCCTTAACAATTCAAGAGCAACTCGCAAAAGGAGTTGAGCGATTTTTTCAATTTAGCTTATATATTACCCTTATCTCAGATGATCCAAAAGAATTAAATGAAGCATCCAAAAGACTTGAATCAGCTCTTGGGTCAATAATGATGATTACTAAAACTGCAACTCTTCAAATGGAAGACGGGTTTAAATCAAGTATCCCAATGGGTCAAGACAAACTATTTATAACCCGTAACATGGATACTACTTCTCTTGCCTCAACATTTCCTTTTACATCTGCAACTCTTGCCCAGGAAAAGGGAGTCATGTATGGAATAAATGAGCAAAATGGATCACTTGTTGTCTTTGACCGGTATTCCCTTGAAAACGCTAACGAAGTAGTTTTGGGAAAATCAGGATCTGGAAAATCCTATCTTATTAAACTTGAAGTTTTAAGACAATTTATGTTTGGAACAGAAGTTATAATTATTGACCCTGAAGGAGAATATGGACAAATTGCAAAAACAATGGGAGGAGAAGAAGTCTCTTTTACTCCTTCTAATCCAATAAAGATTAATCCGTTTGATTTATCAGGACTCTATGAAGAAGGAGAAAATGAGCTAGGTCTTAAAATTCTTTCTTTACACGGACTCTTAAGAATTGTAATGGGAGAATTAGATCCTGCTCATGATGCAATTTTAGATAGAGCACTAGTTGAGACATATAGACAAAAAGGGATAACTTCTGATCCTCAGACTCAGAAGAAAACTCCTCCTTTAATGGAAGATTTATACAAGGTTTTATTAGGAGCTGAGGATGCCCAGGCAAGAGAACTTGCTTTAAGACTTGAAAAGTTTATTAAAGGAAGCTTAAACGGTATTTTTAATCAACAATCAAATTTTGATATAAAAAACCCATTAACTATCTTTAATATTAAAGCCCTAGAAGAAGAACTAAGACCAGTTGCTATGCATATAATTTTAGATTTTGTCTGGACAAGAGTTCGAAAAACTCTTAAGAAAAGGCTTCTTATTCTAGACGAAGCTTGGTATATTATGAAATATCCTGATTCTGCTTCCTTTGTTTATAGTATTGCTAAAAGATCAAGAAAATATTATCTTGCATTAACTACTGCAACCCAAGACGTTCAAGACTTTTTATCAACAGACTACGGAAAAGCAATTCTCTCAAACTCTTCTATTCAGATGCTTTTAAAACAAAGTCCTACTGAGATTGATTTAATTACCAAAGTTTTTTATCTTTCCGAAGGAGAAAAAGAACTACTTCTTTCAGCTGATATCGGAGAAGGACTATTTTTTGCAGGACAAAGCCATGTTGCAATAAAAGTAATTGCAGC
>DASRON010000033.1:0-8780 GCA_035646815.1 Patescibacteria group bacterium
GTAAGAATAAGATAATTAAAGACGAGGTCTTAAAAATTCAAAATGATTTGTTTGAAATAGGAGCTGCTCTTGCAAATCCTTTTGAAAAAACAAAAAATCTTAAAGAACTTTTAAACAGAAGAACACAAGAAATGGAAAAAAGCATTGATAATTTAACCAAAAAAATTCCTGTTCTTTCTAACTTTATTCTTCCTGGAGGAGGGGAAGCTGGTGCATTTTTACATTTAGCAAGAACAATATGTAGAAGAGTAGAGCGAGAGATTATAAGGCTTTCAAAAAAAGAAGAGATAGAATTTAATATTATTTCCTACTTGAACAGGCTTTCTGATCACTTGTTTACCTTGGCTAGATTTGCTAATGTGGTAGAAAGACAAAAAGAAATTATCTGGATTAAGAAAACAAAATAGTTTCAATCGGGTGAAATGCCGGTGTAAGTCCGGCGCTGTGCCGCAACTGTAAAGTTTGCTTTTGCAAAACAAGTCAGAACCCCGTTCCCTTAAGAAAGGAAAAAAGACTTCCGGAGCAGAAGCAATATAACTCCTTCGGAAGATAAGGAGTTTTTTTTATGGAAAGAAAAAAAGTTTACGGAAATCTCGCTTTAGATTTAGATAGAAAAGATAATTTAGGATCTGCAGCTTTTAGAATTGAAAAGGGGCAAAGGGCAACTCAGGAAGAGGCAAGAGATGATCTTCTCTCATACTTAGGAGAGTATCGATTTAAACTGCCTACGTATAGCTATAAACTGCATTTTGCTAAACAAGAAGGAAGGTTTCATTTAAGAGATAGGCATAAACTTGAACCAATGGTAATAAAGGCAAAAAGAGCAGTAAATGAAAAAACTTTCAGGGGGCAACCAGTAGAAAGAGAAGTAGCTGAAAAAGAAGGGCTTGAGAAACTTGACGAAATGCTTAGTTTTGCAGGAGAAGATTGTAATATCTTCTGGGCAAGTCCTCCTGGGCCAAAAGAACAGGGTTATGGAGATTATGGATTTATTTTTGTCGGGAAAATAAAAAGAATAACTGAAAAAGAAAAAGAAATAGACATGACTGCAATAAGAGTTGAATCTCCAGAGATTACACAGTTTAATAAAGCACTTTCAGATGTTTCAGGTATAGATTTTAAATATACAAGAGCTGAGGAATTTCTTTCTAGTCCGCTTGTTTTAAGAGGAGTAGAGAGCAGGATAAGAGCTGCATTGGGAAACTTTGTTATAGAAACTAATCAGTTGGTTTTTGAGAGATTTAAACGTGATACAGCAAAGATAAAACCTTTAATAGATAGATTTGTTTTAGCAGAGACAGCAGAGGAAAAATTAGTACTTTTTAATACAATTGAGAATTGTGTAGTAGAACTTGAAGAAGGAGAAAATCTCTTTTCATTAGGAAAGAATTTATTAATAGAGGCAGGGGAGATAAATATAAGAGCTTTGGCGGCAAGGTATGGAGATAAAAAAGCTCCAACAGTTCAGGGAAGCTGTGGCAGTACTGGAACGGAAAGTAGTAATATTTTTAATAATAAAGGAAGTGTGAGTTCTCTTCTAAAAGAAGAAAACGATTTAATGAAATGTGTCACATGTCCTTTTTGTCACGAAAAAGTGGACGCCCAGTTAACTGAGGGTAAAATTACTTGCCCAAGCTGTAAAGAATCTGCAAATAGATAATAAGGGGAAAGTGTAAGCTAAATGTAATGACAGTGCCTTTTTTTCGTGCTATCATGAATATGTATGAATGATCAAAATAAGCAGGTTCAAAATACTGATGATAAAACAATTGATCAAAAACAGAACGTATCGATTGCTCAAACTAAGGAAGCAGAACCGATTGTGGTAACAGAACCTTTAATTGTAGCTTCTGAAACAGAACCAAGATTGCATCCGGAAGTTGAAGCAGCAGGGGTTGAGGCAGTTGATGAAAAACTGAGATTAACAGAAGAACATCTTAAAATAGGACTTAACCATGCAAAAGAATCAACTCCTGTTAAAACAGATTCTGCAAGCAAGATTCAATATCCGATTAGCGAATCTGATGCAAGAAAAGCATTAAAAATTCATCAAAGATTTAAGAAATCAATTGCCTGGCTTGCCTTATCGGTTTTAAGACAGATCGATGTAATACGTGGAGGGAAAAAATGATTAACTATACACCGGACCAATTATATTCTTTTTTAATTTCTCTTTTTTTAGGGTTTCTTCTTTCTTCTTTTATTATTCTTACGTCAGTAGCAGTTTTTTATGTAGTTTATCTTTGGTATAAAAATAAAAACAGAGAAAAAGATTCCCTTAACTCAACTCTTTTACAAGTTATTCTTCCAAGAGAAAATGAAATAAAAATTGATGCAGCAGAGCAGCTTTTTGCAGGCCTTGCGGGTTTAAGAAAAACCGGAAAATTGAGTTTTTTAAAATCACAACCACATATAGCATTTGAGATAGTTGGTATTTCACAAGATATTCGTTTTTATGTTGATGTTCCAAATAAATATAAAGATTTAGTAGAAAAACAAATTAATGGTGCGTATCCAGATGCAGAAATAAAAGTAGTTGATGCAAAGTCAGGAAGACAAGGGTATACATTTGGCAACGAATATAACATTTTCTCAAAGGAAGGAAAAGTTGTTTTTGCAAGCTTGAGGCTTAAGACTTCGGACTATTTACCAATTAAAGTTTTTAAAGATTTACCTACGGATTCATTATCTTCATTAACGTCAGTTTTAGCAAAGATGAGTGAAGGAGAAGGAGCAGCAATTCAAATCATGGTTGAGCCAGCAGGATCAAAATGGAAAAAAAGTGGCAGAAGTTATATTGCCTCAACTAAAAAATCTGAAGCAAATCCAGAAACAGCTAAGTATTCATTTGATCCAAAAGAGCTTGAGGGAGTTGAAAATAAAATATCGAAACCAGGCTTTAATGTTGTAGTCAGAATGGTAGTCTCATCAAGTACAAAAGAATCAGCAGGAGCTCATTTAAATAATATAAAAAATGCTTTTAGTCAATTTTCAGGAGCAAATTCCTTTACATCAAATAAACACTTATTAAAGGGAATGTTTATGACAGATTTTGTTTATAGATATATGCCAATGCGTGGCCAAACATCAATTTTAACAAGCGAAGAACTTGCAACAATTTTCCATTTTCCAAATAAACAGGTACAAACTCCGCATATTCATTGGCTTACTTCAAAAAAAGCACCAGCTCCGGCGCAAATTCCAGATTCTGGTCTTTTTCTGGGAACAAGTAATTTTAGAGGTATGTCAAAACCAATTTATATACAAAAAGATGATAGAAGAAGACATATGTATACAGTTGGAAAAACAGGTGTTGGTAAATCTGAATTTTTAAAAGATATGATTTTGCAAGATATTAAAAACGGAGAAGGGGTTTGTTTTATTGACCCCCACGATACGATTGACAAACTTCTTCCTTTAATTCCTCCAGAAAGAGCAGAAGATGTAATTTTATTTGACCCTTCAGATGTAGATCGTCCAATGGGACTAAATATGCTTGAGGCAAAAACAGAAGATCAGAAGCATTATGTAGTTTCTGCAATTGTTGGGCTTATGTATAAACTCTATGATCCAAATAAAACTGGAATTATCGGTCCTCGATTCGAACATGCGATTAGAAATGCAATGCTTACGGTTATGTCAGAACCTGGAAGTACTTTTATTGAAGTAGTACGTGTTTTAACAGATTCTGCTTTCGTAGAAGAGCTTTTGCCAAAAGTGAAAGATCCAATTATAAGACGTTATTGGACTGATCAGATTGCTCAAACAAGCGATTTTCATAAATCTGAGGTACTTGATTATATTGTTTCAAAATTTGGTCGTTTTGTAACCAATAAAATGATGAGAAACATTATTGGTCAATCAGAAACTGCTTTTGATTTTAGGAAAGTAATGGATGAAGGGAAAATTCTTTTAATATCCCTTTCTAAGGGAAAGATAGGAGAAGAAAACTCTGCTTTCTTGGGTCTTATTCTAGTTCCTAGAATATTAATTGCTGCAATGAGTAGGCAAGATATTCCTGAAGAGTCAAGACGTGATTTTTATCTATACGTTGATGAGTTCCAGAATTTTGCCACACCAGATTTTGCTCAAATTCTATCTGAGGCAAGAAAGTATAGGCTTAATTTAACTGTTGCGAATCAGTTTATAGGACAAATGGATGAAGATGTTAAGAATGCAATTTTTGGAAATGTGGGAACTTTAACAGCATTTAGAGTAGGCGTTACAGATGCAAATTATCTTCAGCATGAGTTTCAACCAGTATTTTCAGAGGTAGATCTTATCAATGTCGACAGGTTTAATGCTTATATTAAAACAGTTGTTCATGGAGAACCTGTTCCACCATTTTCTATGGATTTAACTCGTGATATGACAAAAGAGCATGCAACAGAGAACCCACGGGTTGCAGAGCTCATAAAAGAGTTATCAAGGCTAAAATATGGAAAAGATGTTGTTTCCATAGAAGCAGAAATTGCCTCAAGAGCTAGACTCTAGAATTGACATTTTTCCTTAATTTTCGTACTATCTATATACATACTATATGGTATGTATATAGATAGTTTCATAATGAGAATTAAAGATAAAGAAAAAGCAATATATTTCAGAAAACAGTGCAAAACGTATTCTGAAATAAAAGAAATTCTGAAGATATCGAAAAGTACGCTGTCTGGATGGTTAGCGGATTTTCCCTTAACAGAAGATCAACTCTTGCAGTTAAATAAATCAATAGAAACAAGAAAAAGATTAGGAATGGAAAAAACTAGATTGATTAAACAAAAGAAATTGGAAGATAGATTGTTAAATCAGTATAAAAAACAATTAAAAAATTGGAAAAAAATGACAAAAAGAGAACTTGAATTATGTGGAATTTTTTTATATTGGGGAGAAGGAAATAAGCGAATAAATGGTCCAATTTCTCTAAACAATACAGATCCAAGTGTTATTAAATTTACTCTTTTTTGGATGAATAATATTTTAAAGATTCCTAGAGAAAAAATAAAAGTGGGTTTGTATTTATATTCTGATATGGATATTGATAGGGAGATTCAGTTCTGGAGTAAGGAATTGGGCTTACCATCTAAGCATTTTCATAAACCTTATATTAAAACAGCTAAAATCTCTAGTGTTTCACATAGTGGCTTTGGGCACGGAACGTGTGGGCTAATAGTGGGAGATGTTAGAAAAAAAGAAGAAATAATGATGGCAATCAAAGCTATAGCAGAAATATATGGTAATAGAATTTAGCTTATGATATACTTTGTCTAAATTTGCGCCCGTAGCTCAGCGGCAGAGCGATTGTCTTATAAACAATAGGCGCTTGGTTCAACTCCAAGCGGGCGCACAGCTTTGCTTTTCAATTATTTAAAGTTCGGAGAGACTTTGAGTTTCTTTGCCTCGATCAGAGACATATTGAAGGTATCTTTCAGTTGTAGAAAGTCTTTTGTGTCCTAATACTTTAGATAAAACAATTAAAGAAACACCATGCTTTAGATGATGGGCAACAAAAGTGTGTCTTAGGTCATTAACTTTAGCATTTTTTATTTCAGCAAGTCTAAAATAACGTTCTACTGCAGTTCTAATATTTCTAATTAAGAAAGGTTTTCCTGATTTTGTAATAAAAATAGTTTGCTCTTCTACACTTGGCCTTATCTTAATATAACTATTTAATGCTTCCTTTGCTCTTCTATTAAGAGGAACTGTTCTTTCTTCATGTTTTTCAAAAGGAGCAATTCTTAAATTATCATTTTTAATATCAGAAAGTTTAAGTTTGGCGAGTTCTCCGATTCTAATTCCTGTTTGAAGCAAGAGTTCAATAACAGCATACATTCGAGGATCATTCCTAGCAGCATCCCTTAATGCTCTATATTCAGTTGGATTTAAAATTCTAGGTGGTGCTAATTGATAGGTTGGGTGAGAAACTAGAAGAGAAGGATCATCAGTAATATATTCATTTACTTTTAAGAATCTATAAAAAGTTCTTGTTGAGTTGATTTTTCTTGAAATTGATTTAGGAGTGTATCCATTTTTGCCCATTTTGGCAAGAAATGCTTCAATATCTTCTTTTATTACTTCATGAATCTGATTTTTTTTAAGCTCTTCAAGAAAAGAAATAAGCTGATCAATATCCTTGCCATAGGCAACAACAGTTGAATTTGAATGTTTCTTATCTTTTAGAAATTTTGTAAATTCCTTATGGGCATCCCGTAATTGAATTGGTTTCATATTTTTAATAACTTCGATAGAACCTTAGATATATTTGGTAGTAATAATGTCCTATAATATCACTGAATCTTAACTTAGTCAAGGAGAAAAATTGATAAATAGTTTATGCTAATATTAAATGTATGAAAAAAATTGTTTTTATTGCAATAGTTGTAGCCTTAATTGTTGTTATAAACAACTTGGTTCATTCAATTTATGATCTTTCTCAAAAGCAAGATTTTGTAGTAAGTGCTAAAAAAGAGCTTGAAGATGAAAAGATGCTAAATCAGAAACTGAAAGCTCAAATTTCAATTGTTCAAAGCAAAGATTTTATTGAGCAAGAGGCAAGAAATAAGCTCTTTATGGGAAAACCGGGGGAACAGCCAGTAATAATTCCAGTAAATCTTTTAGAAGGGAAGAAAGAAGAAAAGCCTCAAGATAAATCTCCTAATTGGCAAAAATGGTGGAATTTGTTCTTTAAGAACTAGAAATTCTTACTTTTGCTAATTTGCAAATTGGATATTCATAGTTCTTCGATTGGTGATTATACATAAAATAATTATAATAGAAGATTTTTTGAGATTTAAAATCTGTGTTGCGGGGATTGGAAGAAATACGTATCTTCTTCCTCTCTCAAACTACGCCTATATTTATACCAGATTTAGACTAAAAAGTCTATTCTTGTAAGAGACATTTGCTCCGAGTGGTAGAGTTTGAAACTATTTGTATACTCCTTGACGATGTTCTATTTTAACTATTTGTATTAAACTTTCTTTTACATTAAAGCTATATATTATGCGGTAATCTCCGACTCTAAATTTATAGTAATTCTTAAGCTCTCCATGTAACTTAATACCAGAAACTGGATTTTGTATAATTTTATCAAAGGATGAAAATATTTTTGTCTGGATATGTTTTGGAAGTTTTGCTATGTTTTTATCAACGCTTTGAGCTAAGCGTAGGTTTTTAGCTGACATTTGAAGTTATTGTTTTATGTTATATTTCTTTTTAATTTCCCCTAAGGTTAGAAACTTACCTTGTTTTAATTCTTTTTCAGAAAGCTTAATATGGGGGAGAGAGTTCTTAAGACTATAAATTGTTTCTTCTAAGGAATCAAGATAGTCGGGAGAAACTAAAGTAGCTTTAACTCTACCGTTTTTAGTTAAATCTACTCTTGTGTATGCATCATTTATCTCGTCTACAAGACTAAGGAGTCTCCTTCTAGCTTCTGTTACTGGTATTACTTGTGTCATATTATGAATGTACATTAAAATGAGCACTTTGTCAATATATCAATTTCATATGCTTAAACCTTTGTACTTGATCTTTTAAGCAAAAACGCCCTATCTTATCCTTAAGAACTGTTGAGCCAGTAGAAACTTATCAATAATGAAGCTAAAAAACCTATGTTGTAAGGGTTGGAAGAAATTAGAAAATATTTTCTCTCAGAACTTCCGATATCTATTCCAGAAATAATATAGCTACTATATGTCTATTGCTGAATCTTTTGGTTTCCATCCAAAAGGATTTGAAACATCGTGAATTCTGCCTGGATTATCGGACATACCATACATCACGACAAAATTATCGGGAATGTTGTTTGCCTCAAGTATTGCTTTGATTAAAGATACACAATCGTTATGACTAAACCAAACTGCTCGTTCATAGGTGGGTTCAATTGCTGGTTTATTTTGAGGATTTATTCCACCAAAGCGAACGTAAGCAACTTGAAGTCCTTTTGTTGCGTAATATCTACCCATAGCCTCCATCTCTACCTTCAAAGTCCCATAAGGGCTATCTGGGATTGGTATTCTGTTAGGCGATATTTTATCGGATTCTTTCCATTTATCAAATGCATCTGCATGGACAGAACTTGCCATAATTACACGAGGAACGCCAGACTCTAATGCTGCTTTAAATACATTATGAAACATTTCAACATTTTCAGGATACATATCACCGCTGCGGGAATTATCTATTTTAGTAGCCCATGCTAAATGAATGATTGCGCTATGACCTGGAAAAATATTTAAGAGTTTTTGATAATCTTTAACATCTGTATCTGGTAAATTTAACGGTGTTATCTTATAAATATCATTTAGTCCTTCTGTCATAACACTTCCAATTACTCCCTTTGCACCAGTAATTGCGATCTTTTTTTTCATATTATGTATTATACCAAAGGACGCGATTATTCCAGTCTCGATGTGAAGCTTTGAGGCTAAGAACTTGTGTTGCGGGGATTGGAGGAAATACGCAAATTCTTCCTTACTCAAACCATGCCTGTATTTATACCAGAAGGGCTTTAGACCCTTTTTCTTACTCGTAATTCCATATGTTATAATCGAATTTATGACAGAAGGTGGTAGTGATATTTTAAAGCCCGTTCCAGACATTTCTAAAACCGGGTGGAAGCATGAGGTAACAACCTCCGAAGGAAATCAGGAGCCTCTAGAAGCTTCAGCTTTTAAATCAACTCAAACAAGAATGGGAGTGGAGGTCTCATGGGGTCAAGGGCCAGAAGGTTATGACCAGTGGAAAATTAGAGAACCAAATGGGGGAGGTTCCGTAATTATTCC
>DASRON010000034.1:0-9659 GCA_035646815.1 Patescibacteria group bacterium
CCTCTGGAGCATCCAGTAATACTAATTCTCGCTTTATTATCAGAAACAATTTTTAGTTTATTAAGTTCTTGTTTTTTTACAGCGTTAATAATCTTAATATAGTCAGTTCTTATTCCAGGTAAAATTACTTGGGCTTCGGGATCTCCCCAGCGTGCATTAAACTCAACAATGCTAATGCCTTTCTTAGTAAGCATTCCTCCTAAATAGAGAATTCCGGTATAAGGACGATTTTCTTTTTGCATGCCTTTCATAAAAGGTTTTAAAATTTCTATTTCAATTTTCTTTAGCAGTTTAAGATTAATAATTTTTGCAGGAGTAGTGCATCCCATACCTCCCGTATTAGGTCCTTGATCTGCGTTATAAACTGTTTTATGATCTTGCGCAGTTTTTATTATTTGATAATTTTTACCATCACAAATTGCAAATAAAGAAAACTCTTCACCAACTATGCATTCTTCAATTAAGAAGGTTTCTCCTGCTTTTCCAAAATTTTTCATAGAAGAAATAGCGCTAATTGCTTCTTTTCTATTATTTGCTCTGATTGCTCCTTTTCCTGCTGCAAGTCCGGAAGCTTTTATAAAAAGAGGTTGTTCTAAAATTAAATTAACATAGTCTATGGCTGTTTTTTGATCATTAAAAACCTTAAACTTAGGAATAGAAAATTTGTATTTTTGCATAAAATAGCGTGCCCATTCCTTACTCCATTCAATTTCAGAAGATTTTTTTGAAGGGCCAAAAGCATAAATACCAGCGGTATTCAATTTATCAACAAATCCTCTTGCAATAGGATCGTCTGAAGAAACATCGACAAGGTCAATCTTTGTTTTTTTACAAAATTCAATAATTTTTACAAGATCAAAAATATCAATATTTAAAACTAGTTTAATTTTTTTGTTTTTAAAATCAATAAACCCATTTCCAGGTAAAACAAAAACTTTTTTTACACTTTTACTTTTACAATAAATTTCAGAAAGTGCATGTTCTCGTCCTCCTGATCCAAGTATTAAAATATTCATATTACCTATCTGTTAATTTTTTAATGCTTTCAATTAAACCTTTATGCTCTTCTTTTTTTAATCTTAAATAAAGTGTATTAACATTGTCATTTGGTTTTGTCTTAATAATTTTTCTTGTTAAAACAGGACCAAAGTCAGCTTCGTGAGTGGCAAGGTGAATGGTTGATCCTGCGTATTTAAATTTAAGAAAATTACTTACGGCGTTTTCTGTAATAAGACCTTGATTCCATGGTGCTTTTGTTCCATCAGGAAAAATAAATGTTTTTTTCTTTTCATCTGGAATAAGTCCTGGATGAATATTAATAGTAATTCCTTTAAAAGAATTAAAGTAGGAATTAGGAAGAATTGTTGTAAAACCTGCTAGCACTGCAATTGTAATATTACTTTTATTTAATAATTCTCCAAGTTTTTTCCCATATTCTTCTCTTTTGTTTTTATTTTTTAAAGCTTTTATTACAAATGGTATTTTATTTTCTCTTGCATGATTTAATCCTAAGGCATCTTCTTTATCACTAATAACAAGATCTATTGAGGCTTTTATTTTATTTTGTTTTCTTGCATCAATAATTGCTTTTAGATTTGAACCAATGCCTTTATTTGAAATTAAAACTGCAATTCTTTCTTTTTTCCCATTCTGAAAAGCATTTTTACCTTTGTTTTTTATCCCATTTACAAGTTTTGCATTTGCACCAATGTCTATTGGATAATCTCCTGTAAAACAAGAAGTGCAAAAGACATTTTCAGAAAGTCCTGTTGCCCTAATCATTCCAGGGTAAGATAAGTAATAGACAGAAGTAGCTTTCATATGCTTTTTAATTTGAGAAATTGTTTTGCGCGACGCAATTAAATTTTTTTGATTAGGAGTGTCGATTCCGTAAAAATCTGGAAATCTTACAGGAGGACAACTACTTAATAAATGTATTTCTTTTGCACCAGCTTTTTTAACCATTTCAACTAATTTTTTTAATGTTGTTCCTCTAACAATTGAATCATCAATTAATATAACTCTTTTTCCTTCAATAACTTCTTTTATCGGATTAAGTTTCATTTGAACAGCTCTTTCCCTTAGATGTTGCTCTGGCATAATAAAAGTTCTACCAATGTATCTGTTTTTTACCAATCCGTATTCAAATGGGAGATTAAGAGTCTGAGCATAACCAATTGCTGCAGGAATTGCTGAATCAGGAACAGGAATAACAACATCTGCATCAATTGGGCACTCCTTAGCAAGCTCTTTTCCTAAATTTCTTCTAACATTATAAACACGTTTTCCTAAAAGCATACTGTCGGGTCGTGCAAAATATATGAATTCAAAAACATCTAATTTTTCTTGAGAAGGGGCAAACATATAAGATGTAATTCCTTTTTTGTCAATAACAACCATTTCTCCAGGTTTTACATCTCTTAAATATGTTGCATTAATAGTATCGAGTGCGCATGTTTCTGATGAGACAACAAACCCGTTGTTAAGCCTCCCAATTGATAATGGGCGTATTCCAAAAGGATCTCTTACTGCGATAAGTTTATCTTTAGTCATAATTACTAGGCAGAATGCGCCCTTAAATAAGGGAAGTGCTTCAAGGATTGCTTTTTCAATTGGATATTTTTTTACAAGATAATATTTAATAAGCATATACATAAGTTCAGAATCATTATTTCCATTCGTATAAATGCCTAAAGCAGATAAAAACTTTTTTAGACTAACTGTGCTTGGAAGATTCCCATTATGAGCAAGTGAAATGATATCGTTCTCTGATGAAACTGGTTGATTATGTTCTGATGAAGATCCTCCTGAGGTGGAGTAGCGGTTATGTCCAATTGCAATATATCCTTTTAATTTTTGCAGATTTTTTTCAGTATATACCTGAGGCACTAGACCCTTACCTTTATGAGATTTAATTACTTTTCCATTTGAAGCTGCTATTCCTGAACTCTCTTGTCCTCTGTGCTGTAGTGCAAAAAGTCCAAAATATGTATACCGGGCGGCTTCCAAACCTTTCCCATACACGCCAAAAATACCGCACTTTTCTTTAGGCTTATCCATTAATAAAATAAATTATATAATTTCTTTTAAGTTATCCTTAATTCTTTTGGTTATCTCTTTTTTGATTTCAGTATTAAATTTTTCATTAGTTATCATCTCATAAATTTTTTGATAACGTTGACTTACTTTTACTACAAAATCAGCAGGCATCTTTGGTGCTTTTCCATCTCCTGAATATCCTCTTTTTTTAAACCATAATCTTATAAATTCTTTATCAAAGTTTTCAGGTTCTTTTCCTTGTTTAAACTTATTAACATATGATTCTTTTTTCCAAAACCTGGAAGAATCAGGAGTATGGACTTCATCAATTAAAGTAAGTTTGTCTTTATAAAGTCCAAATTCATATTTACTATCAACTAAAATAATTCCTGCTTTCGCACAAATTTTTGTTCCTCTTTCAAAAAGAGCAAGAGAGGCTTTTTCCATTTGTTCATAAAGTTTTTTGGGAACAAGTCTACTTTTTAAAATATCATTTCTTGTTAATTTTTCATCATGTTTTCCAATGTCAGCTTTTGTTGTAGGAGTAATAATTGGTTTTTTCATTTTTTGATTTTTTTTCATACCATTCGGAAATTTAATTCCATAAATTATTCGTTCCCCTTTTTCATAAGCAGTCCAAGTAGAAGTTGAAGTAACTCCTGTTAAATATCCTCGAACAACCATCTCAACAGGGATTAGCTTACATTCTTTAGCAATCATTACGTTTGGATCGGGAATAGATATTAAATGATTTTCAATAATATCTTTTGTTTTATCAAACCAAAATTTACTAAGCTGAGTTAATACCTGTCCTTTAAATGGAATAAATCCTAACATTTTGTCAAAAGCAGATTGTCTATCAGTTGTAATTATTATTCTTTTTTCACCCTTTACATATACGTCTCTTACTTTTCCTTGATGTTTATTTCCAAATTGTTTTGGTAGGTTAATTGTTTTAAATACATTTGATACATTTTTAATTATTTGTTTTTTAGAAATCATAATTTCTAACGAGATGATAGTTTTTTTATTTAGACTCTAGATAATCTTTCCAACCTATTTTTTTTATTTTTGCTGATTTTTTTAAAACATCGTCACTTAATTCTTTTTTAAATTCAAGCATTTTTTGCTCAAGTTTTTTATCAGAAATTGCTAATATCTGAATTGCCAGAAGGCCTGCATTTTTTGCTCCATCTATTCCGACTGTTGCAACAGGAATTCCTGGTGGCATTTGTACTGTTGAGTAAAGTGAATCAACTCCGGCAAGTGCTCCTCCCTTCATAGGAACCCCAATTACAGGAAGAGGAAAATGAGCAGCAATAACTCCTGCAAGATGTGCTGCAAGACCTGCTGCTGCAATAATTATCTTTACTCCTTGCTTATGAAACTTTTCAACGTTTTTGACTGTTAAGTTAGGTGATCTATGAGCAGAAGAAATAGTAAGTTCATAAGGGATATTAAATTCTTCTAAAACTTTTGCGCAAGGAGACATTGTAGGGAGGTCAGAATCAGAACCAAGCATTATTATAATCAATGAATTTTTCATAAAAGCCTAATGCTTTTTTACACTATTATTTATTTTTCTGCAAGAGTTAAATTAGCTTACTTTCTCTAATTTTTTTAAAAACTTTTCTGTTCTTTCCTTTGCAATTCCGGTATGTTTTTCAGGAATAAAATACTTTAGAATTTGATCCTCTTTTATGTATTTTGTGATTCTTTTGTTGTTTATTAAAAGTTTAATTAAATTGTTTTCTTTTCCATTTGTAATATTTTCCCATGCAAGCATAGAATTTTCTCTAATTACTTCGTGCATTTCCTGCCTGTCAGCTCCTCTTTTTGCAAGCTCCATCATAAGACTTTCAGTAGAAGAAAATACTCCGTATTTTTCTAAATTTGTTTTAACAATATTTTCAAAAACTACAAGACTTTTAATTATTAAGTTAGTTTCTTTTATGCATTCATCTATTGCTAGAAATGCTTCTGGCATGAAAACTCTTTTTGAAGCAGAATCATCAAGAGTTCTTTCTAAGAGACTCATTGCGGGATTTGACCAAGCTACTTGAAAAAGAGAAGAAACATATCTACACAGAGAACATATTTTTTCAGCTTTATCTGGATTTTTTTTAAAAGGCATTGCAGAAGATCCGACTCTTTTTTTACTTAGTGGTTCACTCCATTCTCCAAAATTTGGTGATTGCATAATTCTTAAATCAAAATTAAATTTATGAAGAGAAGAAGCAATATTTGTTAAAGATTCTATTATTAATAAATCTATTTTTCTTGGATATGTTTGTCCCGAAATATCAACAGCATCTATTTTGAGATTTTTCATTATTTCTTTTTCAAAATCAAAAGAATTTATATTAGTATCTTTTAATAAATTTTCATAACTTGCCGATGTTCCGACGGCTCCTTTTATTCCTTTTCCTTTAACAAAGCTCTCAATTTTTTCTATAAATTCTAAATCCCATAAAAGGTCTTGTGCGTAAAGACTAAATCTGTAGCCAATCGTTGTGGGTTCTGCTGGTTGAAGATGAGTATAGCCCATACAAGGAATATCTTTGTATTTTTTGATTTGTTTTTCAAAGTTTTTTATAAGTTTTTTTAATTTAGTTTTGATTAATTCAAGTGATTGTTTACTAAGTATTAAGTCTGCATTGTCAACAATATCCATTGAGGTTGCACCTAAATGAATTTTTCCTCCTCCTTTTTTTGCTTGTTCTGCAAAAGTTTTTATTTCGGCCATTAGTTCGTGGTAAATTTCTTTTTCGATCTCATGAGCTCTTTCTATATTAATGTTTTCTTTATTTTTTTCAATATCTTCAAATTCTTCTTTTGAAATAAGACCTACTTTATACTGTTCTCTTGCAAGCTCTGTCCAAATTGATCTCCAAATTTTTCTTTTATTCTCCTCAGACCAGATTTTTCGCATTTCATTAGATCCATAACGCCAGGAAAAAGGGGAGAGATATGTTTCAAAATTTAATTTACTCATAAGAACATTATAGTATAAATTTATTGATTACATAAGCAAGACCGTCATTGTTAACATCAGGGGCAACAAAATCAGCGATATCCTTTAACTCTTCAACTGCATTTCCCATTGCAATCCTAAATCCAGCAGCCATAAAAAGTGGAAAATCATTATGTCCGTCGCCAACAGCAATAATTTCATGAGTTTTAATATTTAAATTTCTTGCAAGTTCTAGTACAGCGTGTTGTTTCGTAGCGTTAACATGAGATGCAATTATTCCTTTAGTTCCTGTTTTCCAACCAGTAATTTCGTGAATTGCAATTGTTGGTAAATGAGAAACAGAAAGAATAGCTGTTGCTGTTTTTTGAGGAGTAAGTCCTAAGGCAAAAATATTGTATGGTTTTTTAGGTTTATATTTTTTTGTAAATTTAATATCTTTTTCGCAATCCTGAATATATACAGATATTTTTAATTTTTTAAGAGATAAACAAGTTTTGATAACATCCTCTTTATTTATTAGCTGTTCATAAATAATTTCTCCTGTTTGAGAATTTACAATTTGTGCTCCATTATTAGTTATTGCAGGTCCTGATAACTCAAGATGTTTAAAAATATGAGAAAGCATAAAATATGGTCTGCCAGATGCAACAGCAACATGAATTTTTTCCTTAGCTTTTTTAATTGCTTTTGTAACTTTTTCAGAAGGCATTCCTTTTTCTGCGTTGGGGATTAGAGTTCCGTCTACATCAACAATAAGAGCTTTATATTTATTATTAAATTTTAATGACCTCATCTGTTTTTTGCCCGTTTGAAATATATGTAATTTTTACACCAACTTGTTTTTCAATTTCTTTAAAATAATTTTTTGTTTCTTTTGGTAAACTAGAAAAGTTTTTTATTCCTGATGTTTTTTTATTCCATCCTTTTAAAGTTTTATATACAGGTTTTACTTTTGAAAGAAATATAGCATCACCGTCCCAATAGGAAACTTTTTTACCATTTAGTTCGTAATGAGTGCAAATTTTTATTTCTTTAAACTCATCTAGAACATCAATTTTAGTTACAGCTATTTCTGTAAATCCGTTTATTTTTGCTGCAAACCTAATCATTTCTGCATCAAACCATCCGCATCTTCTTTTTCTTCCTGTTGTTGCCCCAAATTCTGCTCCATCATGCTGAAGTTTTGCACCAGATTTATCAAAAAGTTCAGTAGTAAAAGGTCCCTCACCAACTCTTGTCGTATATGCTTTTACAATTCCAATTATTTTATTTATTTTTTTAACCGAAATACCTGCTCCTGCTGTAATGCCTCCTGAAAGAACCGTTGACGCTGAAACATAAGGATAAGTTCCCCAATCATTATCTAGAAATACACCTTGGGCCCCTTCAAAAATTATTTTTTGATTCTTATCAAGCGCTTTTTGCAATATTGGAAAAGGTTCTGCTATAAACTTTTCAATCTTTTTATATAATTTGCTAAAATCTTTTTCAATTTGTTTTTGATTAAGAGGTTTTTCTCCAAGAGCAATAAGAATTTTATTTTTTATTAAAAGTTGAGTTTTTAGTTTTTGAGAAAAAAGCTTTTTATCCTTAAGATCATAAATCCTTATTCCGTTATAGCTTACTTTATCAGCATAAACAGGTCCTATTCCTCTTCCTGTTGTTCCAATTTTTCCTTTACTTTTAATACTTTCGTAAAGTTTATCTAAAAGCTTGTGGTAGGGCATTATCAAATGACAACGAGGAGAAATTAAAATTCTATTATCAATTTTTAAACCTGCTTTTTGTAAACATTCTATTTCTTGAACTAAGGCTTCTAAATTTAAAACAACGCCATTTCCAATTACTGCTGTGCATTTTGGATTAAAAATTCCTGAGGGGATTAAGTGCATGGCAAATTTGCCATATTTATTTATAATAGTATGTCCTGCGTTGTTACCACCGTTAAATCTAATAACGTAATCAGCATTCTGAGAGAGAAAGTCAATCATTTTTCCTTTTCCTTCATCTCCCCATTGAGAACCGATAACTAAAGATGCTGCCATAAAGACAATGGTTATTGTAAATAACAAAGTCTTTAAAAGCAAGTACTGAGATTGTTCGTAAGTGTGCAAAATGATACAATAGCCACACTATGGATCAGGTTGCAATAATAAGAGAAAAGATAGATATTGTCTCTTTAATTTCAGAATTTATTACTCTTAAAAAAGCAGGAAGAAATTTTAAAGCAAATTGCCCTTTTCATAATGAAAAATCTCCTTCATTTGTAGTTTCTCCAGAACGTCAAATTTGGCATTGTTTCGGATGTCAAAAAGGAGGAGACGCACTATCATTTTTAATGGAATATGAACACATAGAATTTCCTGAAGCGCTTAGGATTTTAGGCAAAAAGGTAGGAGTAGAAATAAAAGAAGTTTTTGGGTCACCTACTTTTTCTCAAAAAGAGAAAATATTTCAAATAAATAAGCAAGCAGCTAAGTTTTATAATTATATTTTAACAAAACACATAATTGGTAAAAAATCACTTAACTATTTAACCCAAAAAAGAAATATTTCTGATAAGCTTATTGAAACTTATCAACTTGGTTTTTCCCCTGTTGCCGGAAACGCATTAACAAATTATCTAATAGATAAGAAAAAATACAATAAGAATGATTTACTTGATGCAGGAATTAGTTTTACAAGAGAAGGAAGAATATTTGATTTTTTTAAAGGAAGAATAATGTTTCCATTAATGAATCAACATGGAAACGTAGTTGGTTTTTCAGGAAGAATTCTAGAAGACAATGTATCTTCTTTTTCTGGACCAAAATATATAAATACAAGAGATACGATTGTTTATCACAAAGGTAGTCAGTTTTTTGGATTAAACAATGCAAAAGAAGAGATAAAAAACAAACAACAAGCAATCCTAGTGGAGGGAGAGTTTGATGTAATCTCTGCTTTTAAAGAAGGAATTAGAAATGTAATTGCAGTTAAAGGAACTGCCTTAACAGAAAATCAAGTTGCAATTCTTTCAAGATTTACTCCAAAAGTATCTCTTTGTTTAGATGTGGATTCAGCGGGATTTGAGGCAGTAAAAAGAAGCCTTTTAGTTTTAGAAAAAAGAGGACTTTTGACAACTGTAATAATTCCAAACGGTAAAGACCCTGATGAAGCAATCAAAAATGATTCTTTGGAATTTAAGAAGGCAATCAAAAATGATATTGGAGTATATGATTATTTAATAGAAAAGGCTTTAGTAGCAGTCAATAAAAAAGAAGCCTTAGGAAAAAGAAAAATAACAGATGAGCTATTACCTTTTGTTGCTCAAATTTCAAATGAAGTATTAAAAGAACATTATTTAAAAAAGATAAGTGAAGAAATAGACACTTCTTATGAAAGTTTAAATAAAGAAGTTGAAAAATTACAGTCAGGTAAAAAAACAAACGAAATTTTATCTCCAAAAAAAGAGAAAAGAACAAGAAGAGAAGTTTTAGAAGAATATTTAGTTGCATTAATTATACAAGCAGAGGATATAAGTTATGTTTTGGAAAGTGATTTAAAAAATTTTGAAAAATATAAATTTATAACTCTTTCATATAAAAAAATAATTGATAACTTAATAAATTTCTCAAAAGGAAAAAAGGAATTGGATATTAAAAAA
>DASRON010000035.1:0-16725 GCA_035646815.1 Patescibacteria group bacterium
GTGTAATAGCAATTCCAAAACTTAAATAAAGATAAAGATCGAAAAAAATGTTTTTTTATGCTATTCTTTAATCTATGGAAGAAGAACTTATAAATATTAAAAATTCTGCTATTTCTCTAATTCTTGACGCAAGTGATCTAAAAGAGCTTGAAGAGATAATGCTTTTATTTTTAGGGAAAAGCGGAAAACTTACCCTTGCGATAAAAGAACTTCCTAAGCTTCCTATAGAAAAACGGGTTGAGGTGGGATCTTTGGCAAATGAAGTTAAAAAAACAATCGAAAATGAACTAAACCAAAAAAAAGAAGAACTAACTATACATAAAAAGGAAACAAAGAAAAAAACAATTGATATTACAAATCCAGGAGTGCTCCCTCCGCTTGGACATTTACATTTAATAACACAAGCAATTGAAGAAATAACCGAGGTTTTTGAAAAAATTAGCTTCACTAAAGTTAGATATCCTGAAGTAGAGTGGGATTGGTATGCTTTTGAAGCACTTAACTTTCCCGAAAACCATCCTGCACGTGATGATTGGGAAACCTTTTTCATAAAATCAGATATTGCTTCAAAAAAAGGTCCGATGATTCTAACTCCTCATACTTCATCAGGACAAATAAGAGAAATGGAGCGCTTAAACGGAAAACCACCTATCAGAATGCTTAACATTGCCAAATGTTATAGAAGACAATCAGATGTATCACATACTCCGATGTTTCACCAGTTTGAGGGTTTAGTTGTAGATGAAAATATTGCCATTACTCATCTTAAGGGAACTTTAGATTATTTTGTTAAATCATATTTTGGAGAAGAAAGAAAAGCAAGAATAAGACCTTATCATTTTCAGTTTACAGAACCTTCTTTTGAAGTAGATGTTTCCTGCGGAGTTTGCAATGGAAAAGGATGTAGACTTTGTAAGGAAGGTTGGCTTGAAATGGGAGGGGCAGGAATGGTTCATCCAAATGTCTTAAAAGCAGGCGGAATTGATACTAAAAAATACACCGGATTTGCTTTTGGTTGGGGAGTTGAAAGAGTTTTAATGATGAAAGAAGGAATTCAAATTGATGATCTAAGAATTCTTTATTCAAATAAATTAGAATTTTTAGAACAGTTTTAAATTTACTTAAAGTATGCATGTATTATGAATATTAAAATTGTAGACAGTTGGTTAAGGGAATATTTAAAAACTAAAGCGTCTTGTGAAACAATTGCCGAAAAACTATCGCTGTCTAGTGTTTCTGTTGAAAAAATAGAAAAAGTTCATGGAGATTTAATTTATGATATTGAGGTTACCTCAAACAGAGTCGACTTAATGTCTGTTATAGGTATTGCAAGAGAAGCAGCTGCTTCTCTAACACAATCAGGAATACCTGCTGAATTTATTTCATCTAATCCAAATCCTAAAACAAAATCTAAGGAAAATCTTCCTTTTAAAATTGAGAATGATCCAAAACTTGTTAATAGGGTTATTACTGTACTAATGGAAGTAAAAATAGGTGATTCTCCTAAATTTATTAAAGAAAGAATTGAAGAAAGTGGAATAAGAAGTCTTAATAATTTAATTGACGTAACAAATTATGTAATGCGAGAAACTGGTCACCCTGTTCATGTTTTTGACTTTGATCGACTTAACTTAGAAAAAATGATTATTAGGGAGGCAAAAAAGAATGAAAAAATTATAACTTTAGATGAAAAAATGCATGTCTTAGAAGGAGGCGATATTGTTGCAGATAACGGTAAGGGACAAATCATTGATCTTTTAGGTGTTATGGGAACGGCAAATAGCGTTGTTACCGATAAGACCAGAAAAATTTTACTTTTTCTTGATAACAATGATCCAAATAGAATAAGGAAAACCTCAATGAAGCATGAGATAAGATCTGAAGCTGCAATTATTAATGAAAAAGGAGTAGATCCTGAGCTTGCAAAACAAGCACTAATGCGTGGAATTGAACTTTATGAACAAGTTGCCAAAGGTAAAGTTATTTCAGAAATATTAGATATTTATCCAAATAAGCCAAAGAGAAAATCTATTATTGTCTCAAAAGAAAAGATTGATGCGTTTATTGGAGTTGAAGTTCCTCTAAAAACAAGCGTTGAAATTTTAGAAAAATTAGGCTTTAGGACAGCTACTAAGGGCAACTTACTCGAAGCAGAAGTACCCTCTCCAAGGCTTTGTGACGTTTTAATTGAAGAAGACTTAATTGAAGAAATTGCTAGAATTTATGGCTACCAAAGACTTCCCAGTATTCTTCCTCCTCTGAATTCTGCAAAAAATTACCATATAGGTAACAATGAATTTTACTGGGAGCAAAGAATTAAAAATGCTCTAAAATACTGGGGTTTTACAGAATGTTACACGTATTCAATGATTTCAGAAGACTTATTCGAAGGTCCAACAAGTGATGCTGTGGAAATAAAGAATCCACTCTCAAAAGACATGGTATATCTTAGAAAAACATTAATTCCAAGTCTTTTAGAAGTTGTTAAAGAAAACAAGGGAAGAGATGAATTAAAAATTTTTGAGGTTGCAAATATTTATGAGAAGAAAACCGGGGAACTTCCCAAAGAGAGAAGAATGATTGCAGGAGTTATTAAAAAAACTAATGTTTCCTTTTTTGAAGCAAAGGGAATTGTTGAGCAGCTATTTAAAGACACGGGTCTTAAGAAAATTAAGTTTAAGAATTCTGAATATGGAGGGGTAGGAAGTTCCGTATATATTGATGAAAGTTACTTAGGAGAAGTTGAGTTATTAGAATCTAACCTTGTTAATTTTGAATTTAACTTAGAGAAAATAATTAAAAATTCAAGTTTAAATAAAAAATATAAAAAACTTGCTAAATATCCACCAGTAATAGAAGACTTAGCAATTATTGCAAGAGAAGAAATAAAAACTGCAGAAATTATTGATGAAATATATATGCAAAGTGATCTTATTAAAGAAGTCAGTCTCTTAGATCAATTTAAAGAAACTAGAACCTTTCATATCGTTTATCAAAGTGAAAACAATAATTTAACGACAAATGAAACTGCAAAAATTCGTGAAAAAATTCTTTCCTCGCTTCAAGTTAAATTTGATGCAAGACTTAAAAAATAAGTTAATTTGTATTTCTTAAAAAACTATTATTAAGGAGTTCCCGTTACTGTTGGCGTAGGTATTGAAGTTGTCTCAGGTGTTTGAGTAGGTACTGCTGTAGGTTCAGAATTAGAATTATTATTTTCTTCTTGCTTTGGTTTGTCTGTTACCTCAGATGGTGGATGATACAAAGGATCATCTTTATAATTTTGGTTTATCCATTCATCTATTCCTTGCTGCCATCTGTTTATTCCATCTTCTGAAACAGGATCTTTTTCTTTAAATAACATGAAATATTTATTATCCCAATTTATATACACAGAAGAAACTGCTTGAGGTTCAGTCCCTCTTATAAAGTATTCTGATCTTGTTGATTTACCATCTACAGAAAGTCCTCCTGTCAAACTATCTATAGTTAAAGCAGTAACATTATCAGGTAATTTAAATGCTTCGTTGGGTCGATCCTTTATTGCTTCAAGAATTATTCTTCTCCAAATTGGACTTGCTCCAGTAACACCTGAAGCAACAGATCCCATTGGACTATTGTCATTATTTCCAACCCAAGAGGCAACTAGAATATTTGGAGTCCAACCAATTGCCCAATTATCTCTTTTATCATCAGTAGTACCTGTTTTTACAGCAACTTGCCTTGATGAAATATTTAATAGACTGTTTGAACCAAAAGTAATAAGTCTTGCATTGTTATCAAGTAAAATATGAGAAATTATAAAAGCAATCTCAGACTTTATAACTTGTTTTTTGTTTGAGCCTTCCTTGTGCTCAAACAAAACATTTCCTCTCCTGTCAGTTACTTTTAATATTGATATTGGATCCACTCTGTATCCTCCGTTTGCAAATGCAGAGAATGCGCTAGCTTCTTCAAGGGGAATTACTTCTCCTCCTCCAAGAGTAACTGATAAACCAAATCTACTTGTATTCTCCTGTGTCGGAGCAAGAGTGGATATTCCCATATCATAAGCTGTCTGAAGCATACTTCTTACTCCAATCATGGCAAGCATTTTAACAGCAGGTATGTTTAGGGAATTACCCAAAGCAAATCTAACCTGAACAGGCCCATAATATTTCCCATCATAATTTACAGGAATATAATCTTTTCCTCCTTGATTAGGAAATACTGTTTTAGTATCCATTAAAAGAGTTGCTGCTGTATAACCCTTAGAAAGGGCAGCTGCATAAGTTATTGGCTTTATTGATGATCCAGGTTGTCTTTTTCCTTGTGTAATTACATTAAATTGGCCTTCAAAACCGTTATCTTCTTTTTCAGAATCAGCAAAAAAATCACGGCTTCCAACCATGGCTAAAATTTCACCATTTCTTGGATCTATTACCACAGATGCACCATTTCCTACCTTAAGAGATTTTGTCTTATCAACTTCTTCTTTTACGATTGTTTCTGCTTTTTCTTCAAGTTTATAATCTAATGTTGTTGTTACCTGAAGACCTCCACTTTCTACTAAAGCCTCACCAAACTTACTAATAAGCTGCTCTTTAACATAAAAGGAAAAGTGAGGAGCTTTAATAGACTGACTTGGTGCAAGAAATTTGACCTTAGGTAACTCTTTAACAGCTTTTTCTTCCTGTTCTTTAGTGATATAGCCATCTTCCCTCATTCTTCTTAAAACATCAGTTGTACGGGAAATATATGCTTTGGGATGAGCACCATATGGAGAAAAATAAGATGGACGTTGTGGCATACCAGCTAAAACTGCAGATTCAATTAAATTTAAATCTTTTGCTTTTTTTCCAAAATATCCTTCTGATGCAGTTTCTACTCCAACATTTGTTCCGCCATAAGGAGCAACGTTTAAATAAAGCTCTAGTATCTGATCTTTTGAATATTTTCTATCTACCTCAACTGCTAAAATTAACTCTTTAATTTTTCTTGGAATTGTTCGTTCAGAACTTAAGAGTGTATTTTTTACTAACTGCTGCGTTAACGTTGATCCTCCTCCTGCAATTCGTCCTAAAAGCAATGTATTTATAATAGATCTAAAATATCCAGTCACAGAAAAACCATCGTTTTTATAAAAATCTTTATCTTCTATTGCAATCGTTCCTACCTGAAGATACTTTGGAATCTCGGAAAGTTTTACATAAGTTCTGTTTTGATCGGAATAAATATCGTAGAGAACAAGTCCGTTTCTATCTAAAATTCTAGTTGACTGAGGAAGATTTAAAGATGAAAGCTTACCAGGAGTAGGGAGATCCCTACTGTGCCAAAGAACAAGAACTATGCTAAGAAGTATAAATCCAATTAAGCTAAAAAAAGCGATTTTTGTAATCTTACTTGCTACAAAGATTTTAGAGGCTTTAAAGCTTCTGCGTCTTGACCTCCTACTTGCAAAATCCCGCATTGCTATAGTATAGCAAAAAAAATTATTCCTTGCCTCAAATATGCTATACTGCCGTTATGGATAAAATTGAGGAAATACTGCTAAGAGGCGTTGCCAATATTATCCCTTCAAAAGAAGATCTAAGAAAAACACTTAATGGAAATAAGAAACTAAATATTTACCTTGGAATTGATCCAACTTCAACAAAAATTCACCTTGGACATACTGTCCCTCTAAGAAAGCTTAAAGCATTTTCTGATCTTGGACACAATGTAACATTTTTAATTGGTGATTTTACTGCTCTAATAGGGGATACTTCAGATAAGGAATCTGAAAGACCTGCCTTAACTCAGGAAGAAATAAATGAAAATTTTAAAACATATAAAAAACAAGCGGAAAAAATATTAGATTTTTCAAAAGTAAAAGTAAGACACAACAGTGAATGGCTTAAAAAATTAAGTTTTGAAGACATTGTAAGACTTACTCAAAATTTCTCTGTAGGAGATTTTATAGGAAGAGAATTAGTTAAAAAAAGATTAGGTCAAGGAAAAAGAGTAGGTCTTCATGAATTTCTATATCCTGTAATGCAAGGATATGACAGTTTTATCATGAATACTGATATTCAAGTCGGGGGAACAGATCAAACATTTAATATGCAAGCGGGAAGAACACTTATAAAAAATCTAAGTAATAAAAACTCTTTTGTCTTAACCACCCCAATCCTTGAAGGACTAGACGGAAGAAAAATGAGTAAATCCTGGGGAAATGCGATTTGGATTGACGACAGTCCTTATGATATTTTTGCAAAAGTAATGGCAGTAAATGACGATTTGATTGGTCAGTATTTTACGCTTGTAACAAGTTTTCCAATGGATGAAGTTAAAAAAATAGAAGAGAGTGTAAAAAAAGAACCAATGAAAGCTAAGAAAAAACTTGCATATGTTATTGTTTCAGAACTTTACTCAAAGAAAGAAGCAGATAAAGCCGAGGAACAATTTCAAAACACTGTACAAAAAAAAGAACTTCCAGATCAGATAGAAACTGTTTCAATTAAAGATTTAAAAGAAACCATATTTGATACAGTTTCTGACTGGGTAAAACTTAGTAGATCTGAAACAAAAAGACTTATACAGCAAAAAGGGGTAAGAGTAAACGATAAAACCATTAATGCAAAAGATGCCGAGCAAGATATTAAAGAAGGCATGGTTATACGAATAGGAAAAAGAAAAATTGTTAAAATCTCCCCTTGACAATATTTCTTAAAAATTATAATTTGATAAAGTCCTGCCCCAAAGTCTATGGCAAGAAAAAAAGCTACAAAAAAAACTTCAGATAATAGAAAACATGCGCTCCTAAGTGTTTATGATAAAAAGGGAATAGTTGAATTTGCAAAATCCTTAACAGAGCTTGGCTTTGAAATAATTTCAACAGGAGGAACCGCAAAAGTTTTAAATGATAATAAAATTCCTGTCATACCAATTCAAAAAATAACTGGTAATCCTGAATGCTTTGACGGAAGAATGAAAACAATTAGTTTTGAAATAGAATCAGGCATTTTATATGACAGGGGAAAGAAATCCCACGTTAAAGAAGCAAAAGATTTAAATATCAAACCAATTGATATTGTTGTTTGTAATCTTTATCCTTTTGAGAATGCAGTTTCAAAAAAGAGTGTCTCTCTTGATACAGCAATTGAAAATATTGATATAGGAGGACCAGTAATGGTAAGGGCTGCTGCAAAAAACTTTAAAAATGTTTTAGTAGTTATTGATCCAAATGATTATCAAAAAATTACAGATTCTTTGAAAGAAAAGAAAATAGACTTAAGGTTTAGACAAGAACTTGCAGTAAAAGCTTTTGCTCATACCGCCTTTTATGATTCTCAAATTGCAAAACATTTTGGAAAAGATATGTTTTTAGATGAAGTAACTCTTGCTGGAAGAAAATCATTTGAATTAAAGTATGGAGAAAATCCACACCAAAAAGCCTCTTTTTATATTGAACCAAATACCAGCTCTTTAATGGGAAAATTAAAAAGCCTATCTGATAAAATACCTTCTCTTATAAACATAGTTGATATTAATGCAGGAATTAAAGCAGTTGAATTGTTTAGTGAACCCTGTGCAGTTGTCATAAAGCACCACACTCCTTGCGGAATAGCAGTAGGCAAAAACACTTCAGAAGCACTAGAAAGAGCAATAGAAGCAGATCCTGAATCAGCTTTTGGAGGAGTAATTGTAATAAATAATCCAATTGATTTAAAAACAGCAAAAATCATTGCTTCTTTTAAAGAAGAAAAAAAGAAAAACATTGATGTTATTGTTTGCCCCTCAATTGAGAAAAAAGCGCTAACTCTCCTTAAGTCAGTAAGAAAAAATATGGGAATCTACGTATTTGGAAAAATGACAAAGAAAAATAGTGACAATAAGAATATTAAATTTGTTGACGGAGGATTTTTACTACAAATCGCAGATAACGATGTTGAAAAAAACTTTTCCAAATGGGAAATTGTTACAAAGAAAAAACCAACTAAAAAGCAGCTTGAACAAATGAAAGCAGCCTGGAAATTTGTCTCAAGGATTAAGTCAAACAGCGTTATCATTGTTGATGAGAAACTACCCATGACAAGAGGAATTGGCTCAGGTCAAACATCAAGATTTAGATCAACAAAGCTTGCTCTTGAACAAGCAGGGAAGTTTGTTAAAGGAGGAATTCTTGCAAGTGATAGTTTTTTTCCATTTGATGATTCTGTAAAACTTGCTGCAAAACATGAAGTTTCTGCAATTATTCAGCAAGGTGATTCAGTAAATGACAAGCTCTCAATTGAAGCAGCAGATAAAGCAAATATCCCAATGGTTTTAACTCATACCAGAGCTTTTTGGCATTAAACTAGTTTATTTTGATAATTAATCCTTAACAGAATCAAGAAATAAAAATAAGATTCATATATGAATCTTTAAAAACTTTTAAAAAGATTTTAAATGTTGTAATATATATTCATATGGACATCTTTAGAAAACATAAAAAGGTGTGGACAGTAATTGTCGCAATTTCTACAATTGCACTTGTTGCAACATCTTTTCTTCCTTTACTAAGTCTCTAGTATGGATTTAAATTCATCAGTAAATAAAGCTTCCAGGCTTTATAAGATGTATGCAAAAAGACTTGAAAAGCTTGGAATTTATACTTTTAAAGATTTTTTATACCACGTTCCTTTTCGTTATGACGATTTTTCTTTAATATCTAAAATAGGAAGTGTTCAGGCTGGAGAGACTGTCACAATAAGAGGGGAAATAATAGAAATAAGTAATGAATATACAAGACGTTTTAAAAAAATTCAAAAGGCAAAAGTAAAAGATGAATCTGGAGAAATAAATGTGATTTGGTTTAACCAACCATATCTACTTAAAACAATAAGAAGAGGTGACACAGTATCTTTATCAGGAAAAATAGAAAAAAATCTTAATAATCTCGTAATTCAAGCTCCTGTTTATGAAGTAATAAGTAAAGAAAACCCTGAAACCATTCATACAGGAAGACTTGTTCCCATTTACCCAGAAACAAGAGGAGTAAGTTCTAAATGGCTTAGAAGACAAATATATAATATTTTAAAATCAGAAAAAAACAATATTTCTGATTTTTTGCCAGATGAAATTATTAAAAAATATAATTTTTTAAATCTTTATGATGCACTCTTAAAAATTCATTTTCCAAAAGATCATCTAGAATCTGAAGAAGCAAGAAAAAGACTTTCTTTTGATGAATTATTTTTAATGCAACTTCAGGTAATAAAAAGAAAAACTGAGTGGAGTAAAAATATAAAAGGTTTTTCATTTAAAGTAAAAGAAAATAAGGAAAAAATAGATGATTTTATTTCTTCTCTGCCGTTTAAATTAACTAATGCTCAAGAAAAAGTTTTATCAGAAATATATCTTGATCTTGGAAAAGAAAAACCAATGAATAGACTTCTTGAAGGAGACGTTGGATCAGGGAAAACAGTAGTTTCAGCAATTACAATGTATATTGCTTACCTTAACAACTTTCAATCTGTTTTAATGGCACCTACTGAAATTCTTGCAAGTCAACATTTTAATACTCTTAATAATTTTTTCTCTCCGCTTGGAATAAAGGTAGTACTTGTAACTGGAAATAAAAAAATAAGTATGCAGGATTTAGATTTTTCTATTCTAGTGGGAACACATGCTGTTTTATCTGACAAAATAGATTACAAAAATTTAGGCCTTGTAATAATTGATGAACAACAAAGATTTGGTGTTGAGCAAAGAGCTTTAATAAGAAAAAAAGGCAATAATCCACATTTCCTAACAATGACTGCAACACCAATCCCAAGAACAATTGCACTTTCTATGTATGGTGATTTAGATTTATCAGTAATTGATGAGATGCCAATAGGACGAAAAAGGGTAAAAACTTGGCTTACCTCTCCTCATAAAAGAAAAGATGCATACAAATGGATTGAAGAAGAAATAAAAACTAATAAAATTCAGGTTTTTGTTATCTGTCCTTTTATTGAAGAATCAGAAACAATGACTACTGTTAAAGCCGCAACTAAAGAACTTGAAATCTTAAAAAAACAAATTTTTCCAAATTTAAAGTTAGATATTTTGCACGGTAAACTAAAAGCCAAAGAAAAAGAAGAAGTATTAAATAATTTTAAAAATAAAAAATTTGATATTTTAGTTGCGACTCCAGTTGTTGAAGTAGGAATTGATGTACCCAATGCAACGATCATTCTAATTGAAGCAGCTGATAGATTTGGACTTTCTCAACTTCACCAATTACGAGGCAGAGTAGGAAGAGGAGATTTACAATCATATTGTCTTCTGTTTTCTGAGAGCAAGGGAGAAAAAACAATTGAAAGATTAAGTGCGCTTCAAAAAATATATTTTGGAGCAGAACTTGCAGAACTTGATTTAAAACTTAGAGGACCAGGACAAATGTATGGAACCACTCAGCATGGAATTCCAAAACTAAAAGTTGCTAGTTTTTCTGACTTTGATTTGATAAAAAAAACTAGAATAGAAGCAAAAGCTTTATTTCCTAAAATTAATTCCTATACAAAGCTTTTTAATAAAATTTCTAAAGAAACATTAAAAGAAGTATCTCCTGATTAACTCTCTTGCGGAAAGGAACAAAATAAAGTAAAATAGCATAGTTAATTACGTCAGTATTTAATAAAAATATGCCACAAGAACCAAAGAAAAGACATTCAAGACAAAGACAAGGCAAAAGAAGAGCAGCGATAAACTTTGATGTTCCTTCACTTGTTATCTGTTCTAATTGCGGAAATAATATACTATCTCATTCAACTTGTAAGAAATGCGGGTACTATAAAGGAGCTCTTGTCGTAAATCCTAAAAAAAAGGTAAAAAAAGAAATCGAAGAATAACAAATAATGAAAAACCCTCTAGACCCGCGTCATAAAAAGAGACAAAAACTTGTCGAAGATTTATTTAAAATCGAATTTCATAAACAAAGAATAAATCCTTTAACAAAGGCAATTATAATTAAAAAAGATACTATTGATGAAGTTATTAAAAAATCAGCTCCTGAGTTCCCAATAAATAAAATAAACAGAGTAGACCTTGCAATACTAAGACTTGCAGTTTATGAATTAATTATTGAAAGAAAAGAACCGCCTAGAGCAATTATTGATGAAGCAATAGAGCTTGCTAAGGAATACGGCGGGGAAACAAGTCCAGCCTTTATAAATGGCGCGCTTGGAAACGTTATTGAACATGATAAATCTTCCTAAAATAAAAGACAATAATTTATTTAATCAGGCCTTTACCCATAGGTCTTATTTAAATGAAACAAGACAAAAAGTTTCTTCTAATGAAAGACTGGAGTTTTTGGGAGACAGTGTAATTTCTTTTATTGTCTCAAACTATTTATACCTAACATATCCACAATATAATGAAGGAATACTAACAAATCTTAGATCACAACTTGTTAACACAGGAAGTCTTGCACAAATTGCTAAAGAATTAAACTTTGGAGTTTTATTAAAACTTTCCAAAGGAGAAGAAGATTCTAAAGGAAGACAAAATCAAAGTTTACTTGCAGATAGTTTTGAAGCATTTGTTGGTGCACTATTTTTAGATCAAGGAACTGAAGTTGTTTATAAATTCTTAGGAGATGTACTTCTTCCAAAAGCTGAACAATTTGTAAAAAACAAAGCCTTTAAGGATCCCAAGAGTCTTCTTCAGGAAAGAATTCAGGCAAAAAAACAAACTTCCCCTATGTATAAGGTTGCTAAAGAGTCAGGTCCTGCGCACGCAAAACTCTTTACTGTAAATGTATATTCTGGAGGTATACTTCTTGGCACAGGAGAAGGAAAGTCAAAACAGCAAGCAGAAGAACTGGCTGCAAAACAAGCACTTGAGAGAAAGACAAAATAATGGTAAAATCTAAAACATGGCAACTGTAATAAGATCATCAAGAACTGGTAAAAGAGGAGAACGTAAATTTAGAATCGTTGTTGCGGAAAAACGATCCAAACGTGACGGAAAACCAGTTGAAGTATTGGGTTGGTATGAAAAAGGACCAAAAGGAGTAAAGAAGATTGATAAAGTACGCTTTGACTATTGGATTTCTCAAGGTGCAAGGGCAAGTGATACGATACTAAAACTGACATCAAAACAATGAAAGATATTTTAAACTATATAATTACTTCCATTGTCGAAAAACCAGACGATGTAAATATAACCGAGAATGAACAAGACGAAGTTGTAAATTTAGAGATTGATGTTGCAAAAGAAGATATGGGGAAAGTAATAGGTAAAAGTGGTAAAGTCATAAAAGCAATAAGAAATATAATGAAAATTCCTGCAATAAAACAAAATAAGCGAATTTACGTATCTTTGACAGAAAAACCACAATAAGCTTAGTTACTGCAATTTTATGAAAATAACAATCCTCACGTTATTTAAGGAAATGTTTATTGGTCCATTTGACCACTCTATTATAAAAAGAGCTATTGATAAAAAAATAGTTAAAATAGATTTTGTAAACATTAGAGACTTTGGAATAGGAAAACATAAAGCAGTTGATGATAAACCCTTTGGTGGGGGAGCAGGCATGATTTTAAGAGCAGATGTACTAAGCAATGCAATTGAAAAAGTAAAAGATAAAAAACTAAAAAAAAGCGAGCAAAAAGTATATTTATTAAGTGCTCATGGAAAACAGTTTAATTGGAAAAGGGCAAAAGAATATTCTAAGCTAAAACATTTAATTCTTATTTGTGGACATTATGAAGGTTTTGATGAAAGAGTTAAAAATTTTATCGATGGTGAAATTTCAATAGGTGATTTTATTGTAACTGGAGGAGAAATTCCCGCAATGCTTATTACAGATTCTGTTGTAAGACTTTTACCTGGTGTAATAAGAGCAGGCGCTGCAATCTCAGAATCATTTTTTGAAAATCTTGAATATCCTCACTATACGCAACCTAGAACTTTTAAAAACCTATCTGTTCCAGATGTTTTAATTTCAGGTGATCATAAAAAAATTGAGAAATGGAAGAAAGATCAATCACTTAAGATAACTCAGAAATTAAGACCAGATCTAATTAAATATTCTAAAAAGGATTTGCATTAAAGCCACCGCTTGATGAAGCACTAGGTGAAATAATCTGCCTTTCTGTATTTGCCCATTTTGAAATACCACTTAAAACAGTTAAATCAGCTCCAGAAAGCATTTTTAAAGGTGTCTGTTCATTAAAATTAACAGGTGGAATCGCTTTATAATAAAAATTTATTGTTGCATTTACCGAATTATAATTAGTCTTTACGTTAATGATCTCTGAAATAGGGGCAGTTTTGTAGAGCTCTTTTATAAATCTTGATGCCCCATTTGTATCTCCTTCTAAATTTAAAGTAAGCTCAAGAATAGGGAACTTTTTAACAGAAGTCGGAGGTTTTGAAAGATCACCAACGCTAAATTCAAATGCTCCAAGAGAAAGACCAGCTTTGCTTGCAGCTATTGAGACAGCATTAAGTATTCCTGCAAAATCCTTACCTACTGGAAGAACAGAAGAAGTTACATTATATTGAGAAGTAAGGGTTGCATCATTTATGTTTAATAAATTAGTATAATTTGTTTTAAGAACATTTAATTTTTCAAATTCCTGTTTAGATTTTTTTTGAAGATCAAAAAGACTATAAATTTGTGGAATAATGACAAATATAAAAAGTGCAACACAAATAATAATAATTCCTAAAGGTAAAAAATATTCCTTATTTTTTTTGTATAAAACTGTAATTACTTCTTTATCTATATTTATATTTTTTTTCATAATATTGTTGCATTTACAGAAAGAATGAATTCACCATTTTTAAAATTTACATTTATCCCTTTAATTACTAAGTTTTTAATAAGTTTTTTTTCTTGAGACAGTTTAATCATATTCTCTAAATACGTATCAATTGATAAAAGGGAATTTGAGGAAACTGACATATTTAGACTGTCTTTATTAATGTCTAGACCAGCTGTTTTAGCTTCTCCTGGAACAGAGTTTAAAACTTTTTGTATTAAACTTGTGTAATCTTTTCTTTTTTTTAAAATTTCTGAAGTACCTTTTATCCTATCATTTACTAAGATCATTTTTGCCGCCTTTGCTTTAAGTGCAGAAATAGAGTTTATAACTGAATTTTGCTCATTTTTAATAGAAGTTACTGAAAATTTTGTATTTAAAATAAAAATTATAATTGAAAAAAGAGCAACTGTGGCAAGTAAAATTCCAGCTATTAATTTTAGTATTTTTAATCTTTTTTGTTTTTTAATCAGCTGATCATCTTTTTGCTGAAGCAGGTTAATATTGCTATTCATAATCTCTCATCGCAAGACCAACGGCAATTGAATAATCTGGTCCGTTATCTAATATCTCTTTTGGTATTTGCTGAGAAGAAAGAATTTTCCATGGATTTGCGATTGCTGTCTCTATTCCTGAAGCATTTGCAAAAAAAACTTCTATTCCTGGTAATTTTGCTGTTCCTCCAGATAAAATTATTTGTCTAATTGTTTGATCATCTTTATATTTTTGGCCATAAAAAGCAATTGATTTTTTTGCTTCAGCAAGAATTGAACTTAAAATTGGTTCTGTTGCTCTTCCTATTTTTCCACCTAATGTTTTATCTGAAAAACCGTATGCTTTTTTGTATTCTTCAGCTTGACTAGAAGTTAAGCCAAGATCTGCTGCAATTGCTCTGTTTATTGCCGCACCGCCAACAGACATTGAATAAGTAAACACCATAATTCCTTTTCTAATTATTGCAAAAGATGTACTTACTGCTCCAATATTAATTATCAGAGAAGTTGGGAAGCTCTCTCCTGAAACAAGTGATCTAACAGCAGATAGAATCTCTGTTTCCATAGAACTAATTGTAAAACCTGCTGAGGAAATTATTCTTTGATATTTATTTATCAAAATTGTGGGTGCTCCAACCATTAACACTTGCATTTTTTCATTAACAGCAGTTGCTTCAGGTTTTTTTAATATATTCCAGACAAGTGTAATGTTAGTCAGAGGAACCGGAATGTATTGCTCAGCCTCCCAATAAATAGCTGATCTTAGCTCTTTTTCTGATAATACAGGCATTTCTAAAACCTTTGTATAAACTTGATTTTCTGCTAAAGCAACATTTACAAACTTAGAATCAATTCCTATATCATCAGCCGCTTTTCTTATTGTCTGAGACATTTCTTCTTCATCTAAAGGTGCTTCTGATAGCATGCCCCTAGAGGGAGTTGGAGCAATAATTGAAGATTTAAAAGCATATCCTCCTTGTCCACTCTCAAGCCATACCAATTTTATAGTTGTAGCCCCAATATCAAGACCAAATGGTTTTTTTTTCATAGCTATGGTGTAAAAAGATTGTATGGGAATAGTTCCGAGGGAACTTTAGGATATCCACGAAATACTGTAACTTTTCGTTCAGTTTCTCCTGATGTTCCACTTGAACTAATAATAGAACCTTGATTTGGAAGAGCAAGGTTTCCACTAACACCTACAAACGTATTTTCATACAAAGGAACTATCCTTGCAATAAGTCCACTTGTTATAGTGACTGAGATTTCATAATAAAAAGTTTTTCCAGAAATTGTACCTTGATTCCCTGAAACATAAGTAAAATTATTAGTATCTGCTCTAACTTGACATGGATCAACTGCGTATTTAGTTATTTCAGGAGCAGCTTTTGATCCTGATATAATAACTATTTCTAAAGCTGCATTGCTGCAATCTCCAGAATTATCTCCCCATCTTATGGTTAAAATGGGTAAAATTTGAGGAGAACCAGCCCCCCAAGGGTTAAGATAAATAAAAGATGGATCAGATGAATAATCAGAAAGCCAAACGTCTGTTCCATCATTTCTTGAAATAAGACTTCCACCATTTAGAAGAAAGGATGTCCCAGAAATTTGCGTAACATTTGCATCATAAGAACTATTATTTGTTAAAATATCAGCCAATCTTGTATTCACAGATGTTTTTAACAGCTGTTCTATTCCTGCTTCTGCAGCAGACAATGCTTTTTGAGATTCTGCTTGTTCAGTTGAAGTACGAAGCCCAATTATGCTCTTTGAAGCAACAGCAAGACCAATGGTAAGTACCACAACAATAGCAAGAACCACTATTAACAATACTTGACCACTCTGATCTTTAAAAAAAGATAATTTTGCCATCCTTAAATAGAGTAGCAACCGAGAATAACTCTGTCAAGCTATTTTCCTATGTTTCTCATTACAATATTTGTTTCAAAAGAAACAGAATAATTTTGATCAGAAACTCCTCCTCCAGTTGTTTTTGTCAAATCAAAATATAAACCTAAGATAGGGGGTTCTGCAAGGAAATTTTGAGTGCAAGTAAAGAAACACTCTGTAACTTCAATTGAATCTGAAGTAATTAAAGATGCTCCGTTTGAAGCTATCTTTAAGTTACTTGTTACAGGGTCAATAGAGCAGGAGAGTGTAAGCTGAGCATTGTTAAAATCAGTTACTTTTAAATAGTTATAATGAGTAGGATTATCTGGATCTTCTGCTGTGCAATCTGAAAAATAATCAATGTTATTAACACTTACCCCGTTAAAGCTTTGAGCAAACTCAATCATTTTAGAAAGCTCTGAAAGTCTGTTGTTTCCTTCCTGTCTTATCTCACTAATTATGCTTGTCTTACTTGTTCCTCTTAAAACAGATATTATAATTGCTCCTATCACAAGACCTACTACTGATAATACTATTATTACAGCCAAAAGCTCTATTAATGTATATCCTCTTGA
>DASRON010000036.1:0-2903 GCA_035646815.1 Patescibacteria group bacterium
CCCTAGTGATTATTCAAAAATCAAAAATAAAGAAATCTATGGTCTTAATTTAATTCTAAAAAATAAAAATGCAATTATTTACGGTGCAGGCATTAAAAGAAAAAATAACAAATTTTTTGCAAATGGAGGACGTATTTTTCATCTTGTTTCTGAAGGAGAAAATATATTAGAAGCAAGAAAAAATGCTTACTATTTAATGTCGTCTATTTATATTCAAAATAATGGTTTGCATTACAGAACAGATATTGGCTGGAGAGATGTAGAACGTATTTTAAAATAATTTTACATGTTGACAGCTTAGCGAGTGACTAATTAAAATAACTTATCCTGCCAGAGAATAATGATTACAAGAATTGAAGTTGTCTCTAAGACTTCTGATGCAAAAGCAAAAAATAAAAAGGGGAAGATTGAATCAACTGGTTTTAAAGGAAAAATAAAAAACATATTTCTTTGTGATGTTTACACAGTAGATAAAAAAATTTCTAAAATTGATATAGAAAAAATCGCTTCATCTCTCCACAACCCTGTTTCTCAATCCATATACATCAATACTCTTTTACCATTTAAATTTAACTGGGCGCTTGAAATTGGATTTTTACCAGGAATTACTGATAATGTTGCAAACACTGCAAAAGAAATTATTGAAGACTTACTAAAAATAAAGTTTAAAAAAAATGAAAATGCTTACACTTCCCAACTTATTCTAATAGATGCCAAGCTTAACAGAAAAGAAATCGATGCGATTGCTTTAAGCTTAATAAATCCTCTTATACAACGTTTTCATGTTAAAAGCTTTAATGCGTTTAAGAAAGATTCTGGAATGGATAGACTTGTTCCAAAAGTTAATTTAATAAATAAAATTAAAGTCAAAAATGTAAATCTAGATATTTCTGATGAAGAACTAATAAAAATAGGGAAAATGGGAATAGAAGATAAAGATGGCAGTAGAAGAGGACCCTTAGCATTAAGCCTTGAATATATGAAAGCAATTCAAGCATATTTTAGTAAAATTGAAAGAAAGCCAACAGATATTGAAATTGAAACAATTGCACAAACTTGGTCTGAACATTGCAAGCATACGATTTTTGCTGATCCGATTGATGAAATTGAAAAAGGATTATTTAACACATATATTAAAAAGGCAACAGATGAAATAAGAAAGAAAAAAGGAAAAAAAGATTTTTGTTTTTCCGTTTTTAAAGATAACTCAGGAGCTATAGAGTTTGATAATAAATATTTAATAACTCATAAAACTGAAACTCATAATAGTCCTTCTGCACTCGATCCATTCGGGGGTGCAATTACTGGAATTGTTGGAGTTAATAGAGACTCTATTGGATTTGGACTTGGAGCAAAACCAATTGTAAATACTTATGGATTTTGTTTTGCAGATCCTAAAACAAAAAAGGGATTATTTAGAGATAAGAAATTAACTCAAAAACAATTAAGCCCAAGAAGAATATTAGATGGTGTAGTTGAAGGAGTAAATGTCGGAGGAAATTGCTCAGGAATCCCTACTCCTCAAGGGTTTGTATTTTTCAACAAAAGGTATCAAGGAAAACCACTTGTTTTTGTAGGAACTGTAGGATTAATTCCAAAAAAAATTAAAGGAAAAAATTCATGTATTAAAAAAGCTCAGAATGGGGATTGCATTGTTATGATTGGTGGAAAAGTTGGACAAGACGGAATTCATGGAGCAACGTTTTCTTCTGAATCTTTAACATCAGGCAGTCCTGCAACTGCAGTGCAAATAGGAGATCCTATTACTCAAAAGAAATTTAGCGATGCTGTTGTAAAAGAAGCAAGAGATTTAAATTTATATAACAGCATTACTGATAACGGTGCAGGAGGATTATCAAGTTCTGTTGCTGAAATGGCAAAAGAATCAGGAGGATGCCTTGTAGATTTAGGCCTTGTTCCTCTTAAATATCCAGGCCTTGAACCATGGAAGATTTGGATATCAGAATCTCAAGAAAGAATGACACTTGCTGTTCCAAAAAATAAGTGGAATAAATTTTTAAAACTCATGGAAGTACGTGGAGTTGAGGCAACAATAATTGGCACGTTTAACAATACTGGTACTTGCCGTGTAAATTATGAAAACAAAACCATTCTAGAAATAGATATGAAATTTTTACATAATGGATTACCTGTAAGAAAGATGATTACAGAAAAACCTGAAGTTAATATAAATAAAAAAAATATAAAAAACCCAAAAGATATACAAAAAACATATTTAAAAGTAATAGGACTGTTAAATAATGGAAGTTTTGATTTTATTTCAAATCAGTATGATCATGAAGTTCAAGGAAATTCTGTAATAAAACCGCTTCAAGGAAGAGGAAAAATTAACGGAGAAGTATCTGTAGTTTCTCCTGTTTTAAATTCAAAAAAAGCAGCTATTTTATCTCAAGGACTTTACCCAACATATTCAGAGCTCAATCCATACAATATGGCTGGAGCAAGCATCGATACTGCAATAAGAAATGTTGTGGCAGCAGGTGGAAATATAAATCAGCTTGCAATTCTTGATAATTTTTGTTGGTGTAGTTCAAATGACCCTAAAAGACTTTGGCAACTAAAAGAAGCTGCAAGAGCTTGTTATGATTTTGCCGTCTCTTTTCAAACTCCTTTTATCTCAGGAAAAGACAGTATGTTTAATGACTTTAAAGGATATGATGAAAAAGGAAAAGAAGTTAAAATTTCAATCCCTCCCACACTTTTAATTTCATCTATTGGAATTATCAATAATTCATTAAAAGCAATTTCTATTGACATTAAATTCCCAGAAGATTTAATTTACGTTTTGGGAGAAACAAAAGAAGAACTAGGAGGATCAGAATACTTTGAATACTTAAAGACGTCACAGGGAAAAACTCCTAAGGTAGATGCTAAAAAAAATA
>DASRON010000037.1:0-10143 GCA_035646815.1 Patescibacteria group bacterium
AAAATCCACTCCCCTTTTGCTTTTTCAAATCCTAAGTTTTTTAAAAGATCTATTGCAAATGGATTATTTTCTTGCTTAAAAATCTTTTCGGTGTATCTTTCTACAATCTCAGAAGTTTTATCAGTTGAAGAATTATCAATAACTATTATTTCATCTGCTAATTCTTTTACAGATAAAAGGCAGTCATTTATTGTCTTTTCACCGTTATATGCAGAAATTACAACAGAAAGTTTCATTATTTTTTTAAGTTCTCTCTAATTAGTTTTATATTTGCAAAAAGTTCTCTTTTTGCAAAAACTAGTATTGATAAAAAGTATACCATAGAAGCTAAAAGTATCATAAATAATAAGCTCCAAATGCTCTTAATTAAAACCGGTCCGACAAAATACATAAAAGTACCCATGATTATAGTACTTAAAAGAGGATAAAAAACCACAAACACATTGAATTTGATATATCTTTTTACAAGATATACAACTAAAACTACGGAAAAAGAAATAATACCAGAGGCAATCGCAACTCCGTTGAATCCATAATAAACTATTGCAATAGGCGTTATTATCCAAGTCGCAACAGTCCAGAAAATCATTAAGTACAACGTTATCTTTATTTTTCCTATCGCATTTAAGGCATTTGTTAAAGGAGTTGATACTGAAGATAAAGAAGCATTAAGCGAGAAAAAGGCAAGCGATAAAAGTGCTGGCTCCCATTTAGAATACTTTGGAATAATCCCAATAAGATAAGGAGAAAGCATTACAAGTCCCATAAGGGACGGTAATATAAAAAAGGAGGCTGCAAAGATAGATTTCTCAATTGCTTTTGATAGAATTTCTTTTTCATGCTGAAGCCTTGAAAAAGAAGGAAAAGTTATCCTAATAATATTATCCATAATAAGTCTTAAAGGGGTAAATGCCCATTTCTGAGCAAAACCTATGTAACCTACTTGAGCAAGAGGCAAAACCTTTCCAAGATAAACAATCAAAAGATCATCTTTTAATAAAGCAAGAATGCTATTAAGTTGAAAAGGTACTCCAAAATTTAAAAGTCTTGAGGCAACCGGTCTTGAAAATCCAAACCCTATTTTCCAAGGAGCAATAATATACATTGCTATGAGTCCTGATACTCCTCTTGCTAAAACCGCAATAGTAAAACTAGTAACTCCAAAGCCTTTTACAGCTAAAACTACTGCTGTTACGCTAAAAAATATTGTTTCAACAATTTGCGGAATAACAAGTTTTTGGAAATGTAAGTTTCTTTCTAAAATTACAGAGGGAATTGTCTTAAGAGATGATAGGAAAAAAGCTATTGCTAGGGCATCAAAAAGGTAAATTCCTGCCTTATTTAAATTATAAAAAGAACCAATTGCATTTGAAAGTAAGAGGGCTGCTATTACAACTGTCACTACTAAACCTTGCTGAATTGTAAAAGTAGTTTTTAGCTCTTTATCAGTAATTTCTTCTTTCTTTTGAATAAGTGCTGCAGCAAGACCTATATCTGAAAAGTATCCCAAGAATGCAATTGCTGCAGAAACTACAAAATATACTCCAAATATTTCAGGAGAAAGAAAAACTGTTAAAATAAAATTAGTTGCAAAAGTTACCAGTTGAATAACAAAAGTCCTTGAAACAAGGGCAAAAACTCCATGGATTGACCTTTTAGTTACTGTTGCTATGTCAATTTCTTTCATAATTTAATTCTTTCCAAAGAGAAAAACTTTCTCTTATTGCTCTTACTATTACTCTTACATTCCCACCGCTTTGATCTCCGTAAAGTCTTGGCAGATGTGACACTTTAACTTGAGCAATTTTAAAATTAGCCTTTTTTGCTTTTGCTAATATTTCAGTTGTTATTATTGCTCCTTCTGATTTAAAAGGTAAGATTTTTTCTATTGATTCTTTCTTAAACATTTTAAATCCGCAATCAATGTCTTTAAAATAAAACCTAAAGAAAAATAAGTCCCAAATCTTTAAAAGATTCATGAGTAAGTGCCTGAAAGGATGATCATTTCTTTTCTCCCTAAAACCTATAACCATGTCTGCATTTTCAATCTTTTCAATAAATTTTGTAACTTGAGAAAAATCAAATTGGTTATCTCCATCAGCAAAAACTATATATCTATACTTTGCCTTGTTAAATCCCTCTCTTAATGCAGCTCCATACCCTCTGTTGGGTTGATGTGTTGCGACAACAAGTCTTGAATCAGTTTTATTTAATTCCTTAGCAATCTTTAAAGTATTATCAGATGATCCATCATCAACCATAATAATTTCCCAATTTACTGCCACTTCTTTTGCAACAGGAATTGCTTTTCGTATAACCGATTCAATATTTTTTTCTTCATTCCAGAAAGGAAAGAAGATTGATAATTCAGAAATCTTTTTAGCCATGTTTTCTCTTCTTTAACCAAGGAATTATACCAAGAATGAGCATAAAGAAGCTAGCAAGGGAAATTATATTTGCTGTTTTTTGAATAGTTGTTTCTTCAAAAGAAAAAATTACTCTATTTTTTAAAGCCTCTTCTTGGGTCTTTGGTTTAATAAAACTTTTTGGAAGATATTCATCTGATATTTTTGAAACTCTCCATTTTAAAGCTATCTCACTTGTGTAATATGTGCTATCTACTAAAACTGTTTTTTGCGGTACAAAAAACTTTAGACTAAAAAAGACAAGAATAATTATCATAAGTACTGCTATCAAAAATCCTATTCTTTTTGCTTTTTTTACTAAAACCCAAATAGTAAAACCAATCAGAAGTGATGAAAAAAATGAAACTAGGCCTAAGAATCTCCATGGATATTGAATAAATTTCATTGGCTTTATAAATTCCCAAATCGGTCTTGAAACTTCAAGAGTAAGAAAAACAGAAATCATAAGTCCAAGAGAAATAAGTATTGCAACAAGCGCACTATTTTTAATCTTTTTATCTTTTCTTAAAAAGAAAATGCTAATAACAGCAAGAAAAAAAGATAGAAGAGAAAAAACTACATGAAGTTTTCCAATCTTAAAAGACATACCATCCACACATCCTGGCACTGATCCACCAAAACCCCATGGACTATCCCAAAGTTGAGTAATACAAACAAAGTTTTTCCCAAATTCTGATCCACCAATAAGTTGAGATGAAACATTTGTTTTATCAATTTCCAAAAGTGCTGGGAGAAAATAAAAACTTGATAAAAGTATTCCCAAAAAAAATGATAAGAAAAGAAGATAAATTCTTTTTTTCTTATTCTCCTTATATAGCATTACTGACAAAATTAAAATAAAAATTAGTAAAAACGGAGTAACTATTAATGCTGTTAAATTATGAGAAAGAATTATCCCCGCAAATCCTAATGAAAAAATAACAAGATTCCTCCATTTACCATTTCTATACACTAATAATGCTCCATAAAAAGCAAGTGGAATGAAAGCATAAGCCCATAGCTCGCCTACTGCTCCTCTAACGAAAATGTTTACAGCGTGATAAGGTGCATACATGTAAAACAGTGATGAAACTACACCCGCTCTTTTATTCCATATTTTTTCTGCAAATAAATACATAAAAACACCAGATAGAATAACTCCAGTACCAATCATAATTTTTGTAGAAACTAATACGTTGAATCCAATTAGAACAAATAAAGATCCGAAATAATATGCAAGAGGTGCGTAATAATTAAAAATAGGGTAACCTGCTCCATATCCTAAATCAAAAACCCATCTAACTGGAAACATTCCTAACTTTAGTGACTTTGTCATTTCAAAAACTCTTGAGGGCTGTGTGTCATCGTGCATTGGAAAAAATCCTGAGTTAAATAAAGGAAGAATTGTTAAAAGTGATAAAACAAAAACTAAAGAAATTGGTGCAATTCTTTTTAATAAGTTCATATAAGTATTATACAGTCAAATAAGTACTACTTCAAAGCTAGCTTAAGATTTTTTTCTTTTGTTTTTAAAAAAGCTAAGTTTTAAAATTAAAATTAATCCAAAAAATGAAAATATACTAATAAAATCTGCAAAAAGCCTAAAAGGTGTTTCTTGAAATTTAACCTCCACACTATGACTTCCCTTAGGTGCTAAAAATCTAATTAAGCCATTGTCTTCATAATTAATAGCTGTTTTTTTTCCATCAACTAAAACTATCCATCCAGGATAATAAACTGTATTTACTTGAATTAAGGTTTCACTTGGCGCATAAAAATTAAAAGTTATTTTATTTTTTATAATATTTAAATTTTCAATTGACTGATTTCCTTTTATAACTGTTACTTTCTCACTAGGGTTTTTTTGAGGAATTTCTTTGACCCATTTTGGCATGTATTCATTTTTTACTGTAGTAGAATCCTGATTTGTCGAATAATAAGTGTCAGGATAATTTTCAAAAGATTTTGGATAAATAAAGTTTTTTGAAGAAATAAAAATAAGTAAAATATAAAGTATTGAAACTATAATTAATCTTTTTCCTTTTAAGGAATTTATTTGAAAGGATATTAAAAATGCAATTCCTAGACAAACAACAGAAAGAAGTCTAAAAGGAAATTGGACAAGATTTGTAATCGGAATAAAATCCCAAATAATTTTGCTAAATGGCAATGTTAAAAGAGCAAAAATAGTACTCAAGAGAAAAAAGTAGGAAAATAATTTGTTTTTATTAATAAAAAATAAAATTAAACTAGATAAAAAAACTGTTAACGAAATTATTCCAAATAATCCAATGCTTTCATAATTTATAAAGTAATTTGAAAAATCAGAAACTGCTACCCTATCAAAAACTGTATATTGCCTGTCATATAATGCAGGCAACCAAAAAAAGGCAGATAAGAATAGCCCAAAAGAAACTACAGCTAATTGTTTTATAAATTCTTTTTTAAATATTTCCCTTTTAAAATCCACTCTAAAAAACATATACAAAATAATTACTGGTAGAAAAAGAAGTGCTAAGGAATTATGAGAAAGAATTAAAAGTGCAATTCCAAAAGATGTTAAAAATAAACTCTTTTTCTCAATCTGCCAGAGAATAAAAGGAACTATTGAAAGTGCTAAAACTTCTCCTACTGAACCGCGCGTATAAATATCGTATAGATGATAAGGAAAAAACGTATAAGAAATTGCTCCAACTAAAGAAGGAAGTTTATTAAAAAACTTTCTTAACCAGAGATATGTAAATATTGAAGAGGCAAAAATACTTAAACCTAAAATAATTTTAATAGTATTAACAAAACTAAAACCTATTACGTGAATCAAAGTTCCTATATACATAAATAGAGGATATAGAAAATCTGCAACGGGATACCCATATGAGTTATTTAATCTATAAAGAAATCTAACCGGAAACTGACCAGATCTTAAACTTTCATAAAAAGCAGAAAAACGAATAATCATCCAATTTCCATCATCTGTTACAAAAAAACCTGGATGAAAAAGAGCAATAACAGCTGGTATTGTAAGTAAAACTACAAGCAGTAAAAATAATAAATTAGACTTTGTTTTCATATTTTTTAAATAAAATTAATGTTAATAAAAGAATAATAAAGCTAATAACTGCTGTTTGCAAATTTGCCATTTGAGGATTTCCTGAAAAATTATATGGATTCCAAAAAGGAATTTGTCCTTTAAAAATAGGATAAAAAAATGCTAGGACAATTAGGATAATAAGTATGTAGGACCAGAATCTTTTTAAAAAACCTGTCATTTTGTTTCTGGTATGATTTTGTAAATTCTATAGAAGTATCCGCTAGTTCCTATTTCTAATTCATAAATTTTTTCTACTGGATATTCTAAAGGGATCTCTTGATGCTGGGGTTGATAAAAAATAAAGTAAGATGGCATTTTTTGAGCAAAAGCTATTGCCTCTTTTGGAAACTCATCAACGGGCCAATAACCTTTTATGGTTACGTTTTTATTATCTACTAAATAAAGTTCAAGAGATTCAGGCATTAAACCAAATGTTCCTTCAGTTCCTATAAATACTGGTCCTTTCTTTATCTCATTATTAAAAAATGAAATAGTGTCATTTATTGCCCACCCTGCTGTCCAGTTGTCTAAATACTGATTGTGATCACTTGATGCTATTGATGCCTCCATTGGACTTACAATTAGTTTGTAACACGTATATCCTGGATAAGTAATGAATATAAGGGTGATTACTGCTGTTACTAAAAATGAATAAGAGTAATTTTTTAAAGTTTTATTTATAAAATTTATAATCTCATTAAGTCCATATGCTGCAAGAGGAAGAAGAAACAAACTCATAAAGAAAATAAATCTTGGGAAAATTACTTTTCCAAAAAGAGCAAGGGCAACAAGGGGAAGAAAAAAATAAATTATCAAAAGAAGTTTTTCTTTTATAAACCTTTTATAAGAAATTAGTGAAACTATTATAAGCGTAAGATATGAAATTCCTAAGTAAGAAAAAAGCCAATCCTTAAGACCCCTCATATTCCCTACAAAAAAGGTAAAAGGATGATTTATCCATTCTGAAAAAGGGTAAACAAAAGTTGCATTTTTAGTTTCAATCATTTGAAAAAGAGGAGAAAGTTTTAAAGTAAAATACATTCCCTGAGCAATAAGAACTGCAAAGACAGAAAGCAAAATTGCTTTTAAGAATCTTTTGCTTTTCTTATTTGAAAAGTCAAAAAGAACAAAAACAAAGGGCAAAAGATACATGCTAAAAAAATTTGAAGACTTTGTTAAAGCTCCCCCACCAATTACAAATCCCAATGTGTAAGCAACGTCTAATCTTACTTTCCTTATTAAAAGAACTGAAAAATAAAGTGCCCATACTGAAAAAGCTCCTACCATACTATCCATTAAGGCCATACGATCATAGACTTGGGCAAAAGGATAGAAAACATAAAGAATAGTCGCTAAAAAGGAAATCTTTTTATTTTTAAATAATTCAAAGCTTAAAAACCAAAGTCCTATTAGAGTAAAAAATCCTGTGAATACTGAAACTAATCTTCCTGCTGTCAGGGGATCCTCTATGAACTTCATAAAAATCATTGCAACCCAAACAAACATTGGTTGCTTACCGTCAGTAAGAGAAATAAAACGCCAACTTGCATCATTTAAAGAAGTTTGTGCCCAGCGAAGATAAATTGCTTCATCTGTAAAAATAGGCATACTTAAAAGAGAAGCAGTTCTAATTAAGAAGTAAGAGGCTATTATTCCAAGAGAAAGAAGAACTTCAAATCGGTATCTTTTAATAAAACCCATATAGCTAAATTATACATAAATAAGTACGAAATACCAATTGTTAACTTTTCTTAAATAACTTTAAGGAATTAATAATAAATAACATTAATAGTGCTATTAAAGGGCTTAAAATCGTTACGTATGATTTTATTGGAACAACAACTCCATCCCAATTTCCAAAATATAAAAAAGGTGCATACCTTAAAAGAAGTCCTAGTATTATTCCATTTGTTAAAAACATAATAAATCTATTAAGTCTTAACAATGCAATAAAAGGAAATATCCATAAGAAATACCACGGTTGAACCTCAATTTGTGTTAAAACATAAATAAAGCCAACAATATTAAATAATAAACAGAGTTTAATAAAAAGCTCATTTGAAACAGTTTTCTTAAAGTACTTTGAAATGTAAAAAATTACAAAAGGAATTAATAGTAAAGTTGTTACCTGCTTTATAAGTGCTGAAAAAAGAATTGTTATAAATCCTGTCTGCCATTTGGTATTTATAAATAAATAAACAGCAAGGATTGCAAAAAACATCATCGAAGTATCATTGTGAGATGAAACTAAAACCTCTATTAAAATAAGTGGATTTAGAGCAAAAAAAGCTGCGTTAAATAAGCTTTTCTTAGGATTTAAAATTTTAACTATCTTTTCAATATAATAAACAGTTCCTAGAAAACAAATAGTAGTTAGCATTTTAAATAGATAAAAAGTTACTAAAAAAATATTTGAGCCAATAAAAGAAACAGGAATTGTTATAAATAGAAATGCCGGACCGTAAGGATAAGTTCTATGCGTCCAGCGCATAAATGAAAGCATTGGATCATTTGGAAAATCCAAAGCTTTATACATATATGGATTTAAATTGTAATGGGTGTAGATCTTTGCATCAAAGATATAATTAAACAAATCATAAGAAAAAGCATTATAGGAAAAAGTCAAAATTCCTGACGTTACTAAAACAATAATCCAAAACTGTCTTCTATTTATTTTATTTTTATTTATTGCTACAAGAATTAAAATATAAAAAAGAAACAGTAGGAATAAAATTAAAATATATAAGTTTGTTGACAAGGGTCTGTCAAAATAACCTACGTATTGAAAATACTTATAAACCCCTTGATAAAAAGAGTTCTGAGAAAAAGTTAGACCAAGATCTACCTGTGTAAAAGAATAAAGAAATAATCCTAAAACCGAAAGGAGATATCCTGTAAATAGAATGTTATATTTAGTAAAAAAGTTTATTTTCAATTGTACTTACCTTTTAAAGAGTTTCTTTTAATTTTTACTAAATCTAAAAGTCCGTCTATTGAGTCTTTAACCGGATTTACTCTTCTTGTTTCTACATATAACCAGCTAACAGACACTTCTTTAATCTTATATCCCATTTTCTGAGCAAGATATAAAAGCTCAACATCAAAGCCTGCAGTGACTGAAGATCTTGATATTTTTTTAAATCCTCCATGAAGATCTTGAATTTTTGTAAATAGTTTTTCTGCTGCATTTTTATTAAAAAGCTTAAATCCACATTGTGTATCTTTTATATTCCCAACTCCTACTATTGCTGTTCTTAAAAAAATCATTCCTTTTGCCATAATAAGCCTTGTCCATGGAGCACCTTTTCTACTTGAGTTTCTGCTGCCAATAACAATGTCATATTCTTTTACAAAAGGTAAAAGACTCTCAAGTTCTTCTATTGGTGTTGCCTGATCCATATCTGTAAACATTCTATACTCTCCTTTTGCAGCAAGCATTCCTGAAGTAACAGCACCTGCCTTTCCTAAGTGCTCATTTTTAATAAGTCTAAAATTAACATTTTCTTTTACAAAATCTTCACTAAACTCCTTGCTTCCATCAGTTGAGCCATCATCAACAATAATTACTTCATAGGTATATTTTTGTTTTTTAAGAAAATGGTCAATCTTATCTAAAACTCCCTTTCTAAGATTACCCATTTCATCATATGAAGGAATTATTATTGAAAGAAAAATATCGCTCACAGATAGATTATACAAGAAAAGAATACGAGGCACAAACAATTGCTTTGAGGTAAGAATTACGGTAAAATAGCCATTAGGCCCCCGTCGTCTAGCGGTTTAGGACACTTGGTTCTCATCCAAGAGATCACCGGTTCAAATCCGGTCGGGGGTACTCAATGCAAAATCATCAGTTTAAACATCAAGAATAGCTTGATATTGTGCTAAACATCTAGTTAAATTCAAAAATTTAACCTTCAGAACAATTAAGGCTAATTTCATTTGATCCTAATGGGAGTTAAACCACCACTCGAACCTAAACTCTTTGGATGTACTTTAGAGCTAAAATGGACCATGACGATGTTCAATTTAGTATTTAAATGGTCACTGATAACGCCCAAAATGATACTTTTTAATCATGTCAGGAATGTATTAATTATAAAACACCTTTCTTCTAAAGCAATTTAAAATTGTTATATTAACAAACTATGTTAAAAAGTGTATAATTTAAGTATAAAAAGGTGGTAAGATATGATAAACAGTGGACAGATACAAATAAGAATAAGCATTTCTCAACAATTAGGTGATTTACTAAAATCTAAAGCAGAACGCTTAGGTGTTCCCATCACTCAATTAGTGAAACATCTTATTATAGATGAAGTTAAAAATGAAGAATATCCTATTTTTAAAGCATCAGATGCTACAGAAAAAGCTGCAAAAGAAGCAATGAATCATCTTGATGAGGCAGTTGATATTAATAACGTTAATGAATTTTTCAATAATTTATAATCATGCAAATCAAACTTTCTCCGGAAGTAATAAGCGACCTCAAAAGGATAAAACAAAAAAATAAAAAATTGTCAGAACGGATACAAAAACAACTATATTTATTTAGCATAAATCCCAAACATCCATCTTTACGTACCCATAAACTTAATGCCACCATGAGTAATTTATGGAGCATCTCAATTACAATGAGTATACGGA
>DASRON010000038.1:0-9600 GCA_035646815.1 Patescibacteria group bacterium
TCTTAGACAATGTGCTTCTTTCAGAAAACTTAAAAAAAGGAGACATAATTTTAACAAAAGGAGATATTGATCAAGAGGAAAATGGATATCCACCAGATTTGATAATTGGAAAAATAATATCAGTTGACAAAAGTCCAAGCGCTTTGTTTCAGAAGGCAGATGTTGTAAGTTTGGTAGATTTATCTAAATTAACAACAGTTTTCATCATAGTTAAATAGTAAAATGGTAAGTAAGTTTTTTTACATAATATTTATAGTTGCTTTTTTTTGTGAACTTGTTTTGACATCAATCCCCTTAATTTTAATAATGCTTTTAAACTTATTTATTTTTTCAAAAAAAGAATGGGTTTTTATTTTGGCTTTTATAGTAGGTATTCTATTTGACATTCTAGCTCTTAGGCCAATAGGTTTTTCTAGTATATTTTATATATCTTCTTTGTTTTTAATAAGTCTTTATGAACGTAAATTTGAGACTACAACGATCTACTTTGTTTTTATTATGTCAGTTATTTTAAGTGCAATATACCTAGTATTATTTAGCAGATTTTCTATATTAGAATCAATATTTAGTGGAGTGCTGGGAGCATTGGTATTTTTATTTTTAAATTATTTAAAACATAAGACATTATCTTTAAGTACGAAAAATAAGAAAATGCAATATAGGGGAATAGTTTAAAAAATTAATATGACAAAAACAGGAGTTGCTTTTCCAGATTTTATAATCCTTGATAAAAGTAATAAAAAACATAAAGATTATGAACAAAAGAATCGTTCAACCAGAAGTTTATTTCTTATTGTTTCAGCTTTTATTGTTTTTCTAATTCTTTTTGCAAGACTTTTTTATCTACAAATAATTGATGGATCGTATTATCGCTATCTATCAGATAATAATAGAACAAAGACTGTGGTAGTGCATGCCCCAAGAGGAATAATTTTTGACAGAAACAATACTCCTTTGGTTTTTAACGTACCAGGATTTAGAAAAACAAGTCAGGATAAAACCACACTTCTTACTAAAGATGAAGCAATGCCACTTCTTGTAAAAGGAGAAAAGGATTTAGAAGTAGATAGTCTTAGAGAGTATCCATATAAAGATATTTTATCTCACGTTCTAGGATATGTTGGTCAAATTTCAAAAGAGGAGATGAATAATCCAGTCTTTATTGACTATAACGGTGGTGATTTGATTGGAAAAATGGGGATTGAGAGAGAATATGAAAGTACTTTAAAAGGAGTTGATGAAAAGCAATTAATAGAAGTTGATAGTAGTGGTAAAACAGTCAGAAAGCTTGGAGAGACTGATCCAATTCCAGGTAAAGATATTAAGATTACTATAGATTTGAAATTGCAAAAAGCAGCTTATGAAGCAACTAAAGACATCAAAAGAGGTGTAGTTATTGCCTCAACTCCTGATGGAGAAATTCTTGCCATGATCTCACGTCCTTCTTTTGATCCAAATCTTTTTACAATGGGAGAAGGATATAAAGATGTTAAGGATAGTAGTTATAAAAATCTTTCAGAAATACTTTTAGATAGCAGTAATAATCCTCTTTTAGATAGAGCTATTTCAGGAGTGTATCCTCCAGGATCTACTTTTAAACTTGTTGTTGCGGCTGGTGGTCTTGAAGATAAAGTAATCGATAAGAATTGGGAAGTTGAAGATGTTGGAATACTAAGAGTAGGAGCTTTTTCTTTTGGTAATTGGTATTTTTCTTCATACGGAAGGAAAGAGGGGTCAGTAAATGTTGTAAAGGGAATTAAGAGATCAAACGATATATTTTTTTATAAACTTGCTGAAAAACTTGGAGTAGAAAATATTTCAAAGTGGGCAGAAAAATTTGGATTGGGAAAACCTTTAGGGATAGATTTAGAAGGAGAACTATCAGGTACGATTCCAAGCCCTGAATGGAAAGAAAAACAGGTTGGAGAAGGTTGGTATCTAGGAGATACTTATCATTACGGAATTGGGCAAGGATATTTACTAACAACGCCAATTCAGGTAAATGGTTTTACCCAAGCAATTGCAAATAAAGGAATATTATATAAACCGTATTTACTCCTTAGTCAAAAGCCAAAAAAAATACAAGATAAATTTTTATCAGAAAGTACTATCTCTTTACTTCGTCAGGGCATGATTGAAAGCTGTCAAACAGGTGGAGTTGCATGGCCTTTGTTTGATTTTAAGGTTAAAAATCCCAACCTAAAGATTGACGGAAAAAATATTTTAGAAGCTCCTCAAACAACAACTTCTGCAAACTTTAAAGATTATCGAAAAGTAACAGTAGCTTGTAAAACAGGAACTGCTCAACATGGAGGAGAAGAAACTTTACCCCATGCCTGGATTACACTTTTTGCACCAGCATATGATCCTCAAGTTGTCATAACAGTGCTTGTTGAAGAAAGTGGGGAAGGTTCAAATATTGCAGCTCCAATTGCAAAAAAAGTTCTGGAAAGTTATTTCTCAAAAGATTGACAAAAGTTAGGGAATAGGTATAAAAGCGTCAGCATTATGGTAATCTCAGTAGCAGAAAAACTAGTAAGTTTTTTAAATGGAGCAGAAAAAGAGCAAGAACAACCTGATTCCTTTTTCCCCTATTTGTCTCCTTTGCCTCATTCAAAAGAAAGACTTAAAACTGCTTGGCATGAGAGTTATCATGAGTGGTGGAGGAAAAGATATAAAGATTTAATTAAATTTGACAGGAGAATGCGTCATATATCAAGCGGAGAAGTTACAACTCCTACTCTAGAAGCAATATTAAGTTACCCATTTGAAAGTTTTGCTGAGAATATATCGAGATTTGGGGTTAAATTAAATTTCTATCAATTATCACTAACTTTGTCACAAATTCAATATATTAAATAGAGGTTCCTCTTGACAGTTAAGACATACTTCTTTAGAGTTAAAAGAGTTAAAAACAATTTATGAAAAATTTAGTAATAGTAGAATCTCCAACAAAAGCAAAAACAATCGGAAGATATTTAGGAAAAGATTATGAGATAAAAGCTTCAATGGGGCACATTATTGATCTTCCCAAAAGTAAACTTGGAATAGATCTTGAAAAAGACTTTGAGCCTCAATATGAGCAGATGAAAGATAAGAAAAAAATAATTGCTGAATTAAAGGCTGCAGGAAAAGTGGCTGATAAGATAATTTTAGCAACTGATCCTGATCGTGAAGGAGAAGCAATTGCTTATCATGTAGGTGACATTTTAAAAAAGGTAAATAAAAATGAAATAAAAAGAATTGTTTTTCATGAGATTACAAAAGAAGCAATAGAAGATGCTTTAAAAAATCCAAGAGAAATAGATTTAAACTTAGTAAATGCACAAACAGCAAGGCGTGTTCTTGATAGATTAGTAGGGTATAAACTTTCACCTATTCTTTGGCAAAAAGTAAGAAGAGGACTTTCAGCGGGAAGAGTTCAGTCGGTTGCTTTAAGATTAATAGTTGAAAGAGAGCGTGAAATTGAAAAGTTTAAAAAAGAAAAATACTACACTGTTACTGCAATTTTAGGTAAGGATCAAAATGATGCAGTGTTTGAATTAATTGAGATAAACTCAGAAAAAATAGAAGTTCAAGAGACTTTTGATCTTTATGATGGAAAGTATAAGATTGGGAGAACTACTATTGGAGAGTTGGATAAAGCACAAAAAATAGTAAGTGATTTAAAAACAAAAGAATTTAAAGTTGCAGATGTTTTAAAAAAACAAACTAAAAGATCACCATCTCCTGCATTTACTACCTCAACTCTTCAGCAGGATGCATCAAGAAGATTTGGTTATTCAGGAAAGCGTACAATGAGTCTTGCACAAAAACTTTATGAAGAAGGACATATTACTTATCACAGAACAGATTCCATATCAATGGCAAATTCTGCAATAAATGCTATAAGAAGTTTTGCAGAAGATGAATTTGGAAAAAAATATATTCCTATTGCTCCAAGATTTTATAAAACAAAACAAAAACTTGCTCAGGAAGCACATGAAGCAATAAGGCCAACAAAGGTAGCTGTTAGGGAAAGTAGTATTGCAAATGAATTAGGGAAAGATTACGCAAAGCTTTACGATCTAATTTGGAAAAGAGCAATTGCTTCGCAAATGGCAGATGCTCTTATTGAATCAACGACAGTATTGGTTGACTCAACAAAAGATAAAGACTCTTCAGAATATAGATTAAAAGCAAATGGATCAATTCTTGTTTTTGAAGGTTTTCTTAAGGTGAATCCACTTGGTCTAAATGATACAATTTTGCCTGATTTTACAGTTTCAGATAAGCTTTCGGCAAAAGAAATTAAAGAAATAGAGCATGAAACACAACCACCACCAAGATATAATGATGCTTCAATAATCTCAACACTTGAAGAAAAAGGAATTGGTAGGCCTTCAACTTACGCAACAATTATTTCTACAATTGAGATAAGAGGGTATATTGAAAGACAAGAGGGAAGATTTATTCCCACATCAGTAGGAATTGCAGTTAATGATTTTCTAGTAAAAAACTTTTCAACTATAGACGATATTCCATTTACTGCGCAAATGGAAGCACAGCTTGATGATATTGCAGGTGGAGAAAAAAAGTGGGTACCTGTTATAAGAGAATTTTATTCTCCTTTTGAAAAAACTTTGGAATTAGTTAAAAACGTTGAAAGAGTAAAAATAAAAGTAGAAGAGACAGATGAAAAGTGTCCTTTATGTAAAGCAAATTTAGTAATTAGAACTGGAAGATTTGGTAAGTTTTTGTCTTGTTCAACTTTTCCAAACTGTAAATTTACAAAACCATTAGTTCAAGAAACTGAATTTATTTGTCCAAAAGATGGAGGAAAAATTATACTCAAAAAGACTAGAAAAGGCCGTAAATTCTATGGTTGTCCTAATTACCCAAAATGTGACTTTGCAGTTTGGAAACTTGAAGATTTAAAAAAACAAGCAGTTAGTTAATATATTATTGAAAAAAGAAGTATTAATAGCACTACAACAGTTTGTGTAACAATTCCCCAGGGCTTATCAAGTTTTCTGTCAAACATTTTCTGAAATTTATATGCCCAGTAAAAAGGTGCTAGTTTAATATTGAAAAAATAGTAAGGAGCGGTCATCCAGTCAAAAAACTGAGAACAAACGACTATTAAAAACATATACAAGATATTAGTTTCTGGAAAGAAATAGTAAGTTATAAGATATGCAACTGCATAGCTTAAGAAGACATCCATGGCTGAATCAAGCAATAACCGCTCTTTACTCTTTTTCTTAATGTTTGTTGCAGGATCCCAATGAGGAACCCTGTCTGCAAGAAGGTGAGAAGCAAAGGCAATTGGTATGGCAAGTGCGGGGTTTCCTATTTTTGCGGCAATTACTACTCCAATAACTGCGTGTCCTGTAGCTGTCATAATATCTTTTGATTATAGACCAGAATGTAATAGTTTTGTCAACTTAAGGCTTTAAGCTTGACAAAAAAAATATTTAGCTTCATACTTAAATTGTGAGAAAATATTTAGCTATTTTCTTGGTTTTATTTTTATTTTTATTATTATCCGCGCCTGTTTTTGCAAGCAAAAGGGAAGTTTTAGGAATTGAAGATCAAAATCTAAGTATACCTCCGACCACAGAAGGACCAGGAATATTTTTGCCTGATAGCCCTTTTTTCTTCTTAGATCAATTAAAGCAAAGTGTTAGATTATTTTTAGCATTTACTCCTGAGGCAAAAGCTAAAGCTTACACTTCTATTGCAGGAGAAAGACTTGCCGAGTTAAGGTTTATGCTTGATAAAAAGAATTTAGCAGGAGTAAAAATAGACCTTGATGCAATTTCTGATAGTTATAAATTAGCAGCGGATCAAGTTTTGCTTGCAGAAATGTCGGGAAAAGATGTGACTATTTTAGCAAAAGACGTAAATGACAGTATTAAGTTAAAACAAAAAGTTTTAGATGAGCTTCACATAAAAGCTGAAGGTGAAGTAGGAAGTACTGTTAGGGCTGCCGCAGATGGGCTTAGTATTGCGAAAGCAAAAGTTGAGAATTCACTTAATGAGGCAGATCTCCAAAATGAAATAAGAGAGGACCTCCTAAGAGAAACTGAATTAAAAATTCATTATGCAACAGAGTCGGCAATTGATCTTAAAGAAAGCCTTGAGGATTTAGAAGATGAAGTAACTAATGCAGCAAATAAGTCTCTTGATAGAAGAGAAGAGGCACTAAGGCTTGCAATAGCAGAGAAAAATGAGGAATTAAGAAAAACAGAACAGAGGAAATTAGAACTTGAAAAAAAGCAAAGAAATATGGTTTTAGAAATGCAGCAAAAAGCAGTAGCAAACGCTAATGAAATTGTTGAAAAGGCTCAAGAAACCGCAAGGAGATTTGAAGAGATTAAATCTAATAACCCTGGTAGTACAAAAACCACAGAAGAAACAAATGGTGCTTTAAGTTCTGAAAAATCCTCAAATTCAGTAGAAGAAGTCAGCTCTAAAGAAAACACTTCAGAATAAGTTCAGTTATAATGGATAAAATTAATGGTATGAAACTTGTTTATACTGCTTGTTTCTTAACTTTTTTATTATGGTTTATTGCAGCTCCTCTTCTTTTGAGAGTTTCATCTCCCTATTATATTTTAACAAGCATTGGTCAAATTTCTGGTCTTTTAGGAATAACTTTATTTGCAGTAAATCTTATAATTTCATCAAGACTTAAGGTTTTAGAAGTATATTTTGGAGGACTTGATTTTATTTATAGAAAACATCATAACTTTGGTTCAATAATTTTTATTCTGCTTTTGCTTCATCCTTTTTTCCTTTCCTTAAGATATCTGAGCTTTTCTTTAAGAGAAACAGCATTATTTTTTCTTCCAACATTTTCTGATATTCCAAAAAGCTTAGGTATTATGGCTTTTTTAATACTGAATTTTCTTCTGATTTTAACTTTTTATTTTGCAATCAGATATCATCTTTGGAAATTCTCTCATAAATTTTTGGGCGTTGTTTTTATAATTGGATTCTTTCATTCGGTTTTAATGCCAAGCGATATTACAAGAAATCTTCCTTTGAAACTATGGATTGTGTTTATTTCTTTTTCTGCATTTTTTGCCTATATGTATAGGTTTTATAAAGAAAACTTTGATTGGAATTTTTCTTATATTATAAAAAACGTTAGAACTGAAGGAGAGATAACTGAAATTACAATGCGACCAAAAGAGAAAATCTTTAGTTTTAGACCTGGACAATTTGCTTTTTTTGTATTTAAGCAGCCTGGTTTTAGTAGTGAAGATCATCCCTTTTCCTTTACCTCTTTTCCAGATGATAAAGAGCTTAAGATTGCTATTAAAGCAGATGGTGATTATACAGAAGATGTAAAAAGTTTAAAGCTTGGTTCTACAATAAGAATAGAGGGTCCTTTTGGAAAATTTTACCATAATCCACTAATAAATAAGAATCAAATATGGATTGCCGGAGGAGTTGGTATAACTCCATTTTTAAGCATGCTTAGTATTTTAAAAAATAAAGAAATAAAAGTGCATTTGCATTGGTCAGTTTCTAAAACAAATGAAGCAATATATTTTGCAAAACTGGAGAAAATAAAAAGAGAAAATTCTAATTTTGATTTTACATTAATAATTACAGATAAGGAAAATAGACTTACAGTAAAAAGCATAAGAAATAGAGATGGTAATATTTTAAATAAAGAAATTTATCTATGCGGTCCTTCTAAAATGATGAGAGAGTTAAAAAAACAATTTGTTAAATTAGGCGTTGATTCAAAAAAAATTCATTCTGAAGAATTTAGTTTATGAAAAGAAAATATATAACATGGACACTTGTGTCATTTTGGTTATTTGTTGTAATAATTTTTATCTTGTCTTTAATCTTTACAGGGTCAGTAGGGAATATAAGTACTAGTAATAACGGTAACTCAGGTACTTTAATGAGCGTAAAATTAACGGCAGAAGAGATAATAAAGCATAATGTCTCTTCAGATTGCTGGCTCATCATAAACAATAAAGTCTATGATGTTACTAGTTTTTTATTGTCACATCCTGGAGGAGAAGGTCTAATTACTCCTTTTTGTGGCAAAGAGGCAACAAGAGCTTTTGATACAAGAGAAGGGACAGGTTCTCACTCGGGGAACGCAGCAAGTCTATTGACTAATTATTATATTGGTAATTTAAATCAAACTATTAACTTACAAAGTATCAAAAAACAAATTAAGCAAAGCGCAAAAGATCAGTTTGTTCCTAGAAAAGGGGAAGATGATTAAATTAAAGCCTGATATAATCTAACAATGCAAAAATTAAAACCGATTGTTTTAAGAAACTCATCTCCATCAAAAGAAGAGTTAGAAAAAATAAAAAGAAATCCAATATATATTATTCTAGATAACGTATTGGATACATATAATGTTGGAGCAATTTTTAGACTTGCAGATGCGGTAGCGGCTGAAAAAGTTATTCTTTGCGGAGAAACAGAAACACCCCCAAATACTAGGATTAAAAAGGCTTCAATTAATACGACAGAGTGGGTATTATGGGAATATTCTTCTTCTGCTGAAAAAGCAGTAAAGAGTTTAAAGTCTAAGATTAAAAATTTATCAGTTGTTGTAGTAGAGCAAGATAAGAGATCAATTCCTTTTCAAAAAGCAGAATACTCTTTTCCTATTGCTTTAGTTGTAGGACACGAGACACATGGAGTCTCAGAGGAAGTTTTAAATATGTCAGATAAGATTGTAGAGCTTCCTATGTACGGAGTAAATTCGTCTTTGAATGTAATGGTTTCTTTAGGTATAGTTCTTTATGAAGTGATAGAATACTTATAGCAAAACAAATGAAAATTTCCGTAGTTGTGCCTGCTTATAATGAAGAAAAATACATTAGGAAATGTCTTCAGAGCTTAATAGATCAGGAAGAAAAACCAGATGAAATTATTGTAGTTGACAATAATTGTAAAGATAAAACAGTAGAAATCTGTAAAAATTTTCCTGTAAGAATTGTTAGAGAAAAAAAATTAGGAATAATTGCTGCTAGAAATAAAGGCTTTAATTCTGCCTTATACAATATTATTGCAAGGTGTGATGCAGATTCTATTGCATCACCTGATTGGACTAAAAAAATTAAAGAAAATTTTAAGACAAACAGTATCGTCGCTCTTAGTGGCCCTGTAAAATTTTATGATTTTCCTTTAAAAAGCACGATGCTTTCAAATGGATACAGTACTGTTGTAAAGAGAATATATAAAAACCATGTTTTAATAGGCGCAAATATGGCACTTCGTAAATCTGCATGGGAGAAGATAAGAAATGAAGCAGCAGCAAAAGATAGTCATGTTCACGAAGATGTTGACATTACAATGCTTGCTGGAAAAGTTGGCAATATTGGTTTTGATAAAAAAATGATAATGTTAACTTCTGCAAGAAGAATGAAAAAAAGACCACATTCATTTTTCGTTCAGTACCCGGTAAGGCTTTTGAAAACCTATAGAAGACATTCTAAAATAAGTAAGTCTGTGATTAAATAAGTTTACGAATTCGAGTCTTTTTTCTTGCTCTGTCAATAACTTGACTAATTCTTCCTTGTGTGACTCCTAAATCATTAGCAATATCTGTTCTTGTATATCCTATTGCAA
>DASRON010000039.1:0-3784 GCA_035646815.1 Patescibacteria group bacterium
GTCCAAGTCATGCATTAAATATTTCTGATTACGTAAACATTCTTAACAGGTTTTATATTAAATTAAAAATATCAAAATCAATTCTAATTGGACATTCATTTGGTGGTAAAGTTGCAGCTGAATTTGCAGTTAGATATCCTCAAAAAATAGAAAAATTAGTTTTATACAGTACTGACTTAACAAAAAAAAAGAGCTTATTTAAAAAATATTTATTAATATTAGTTAATATTCTATCGTCTAGAAAAATGTCTTTTTTAATTAAACTTTTTCTTAAAAAAAGTAAGATTTCTTATAAAAACTTTCTTGTTCTCTGTAAAACATATACAGATGCAAGACTGGAAAGTAAAACATCTGAAAAAATAAGTAGATTTAATAAGCCAATTTTATATATCTATGGTAAATATGACTTTCTTTTTCCTTTATCTAAAGTAAAACTTAATCTTAAAAAACTATCTCAAGTTAGAGTAGTAGAATTTGAAAAATCTTCACATCTTGCTCATCTTGAAGAAGAGAAAAAATTTACAAAAAAATTATTGGAATTTATTAAATTAAATAAATAAAAATGAAAGAAAGAAATATTAGTCATGATGGAGCAATAGAAGTTATTTTTGACAAAGATAAAACAGGTTTTTATTGTCCTAGCACTAAGGATGTTTTAAGTGTTTCTTCTCAAATTTCCCAAATAACTAAAAGAGAATTTCTTTTATCTCCGCAAACTGAACAAGAAGTTAAGAGAGATATTAAAAATGGCAGATATGTAATTATCGGGAATAGTGAGAAAATAATTGGGTTTTCTAAAACTAATCTTCTTGCTCCTAATTGGATGGAAATAAGCAAGAGTTATGTGGATCCAGATTATAGAAGACAGGGAGTATATAAGCAAATGAAGGAAGAAGTAATATCGAGAAATTTAGGTGCTAATTTAATATCAATCACAGCGAGTCCTGCGGTAGAATATGTTAATAAAGGATTGGGATTTGAAAGACAGAAGCTTCATACACTTCCTATGCCTGTAGTAAAAGCGCTTATGAAAGAATATCTATCGTCTTTTGAAAAAGTTATTTTTCAGATAAAAAATTCCTTTGTGGGCAAGCGTATTTGGGTAAGAAAAGTGTATATTAAATAAAAAAATTTACATTGACAGAGCGAATTATCTTATGATATAAACAAGCTTGTTGTTCATACTCTAGGATATGAAACACGAAGTTTCGTCGCATTCTGCGACTTACACGGTGGAAAATCTAGGAATAAGGACCTCCGGAAACGAAGGACAGCCTTTTTTTGATCAAAATCCACTCCCCAGAAGAGAATTCATTAAAAAAACATCAAATATTTTTTTGGTGCAAACTTAACTGGAGAATAAATATGGTGGAACAAAAAGGAAATCAAGAGCAGCTCAGTTATCCTGTAAGAGAAGCAGGAGTTCCTACTTCTTTAAAACAAGAAAGTAATGATAGTGAAACATTAATTCCTCAAAGTTCAACTTCCTCTTTGGATAAGAGAGGAGTGTTTGGTGGTATTAGAAAAGGGTTTAAAAGAAGAGTTTTTGCTCCGGCTGTAATAGCATTAGGTCTTGGTGGTTTCATAGGTGGCTGTGGAGATGAAAATAGATCTACGGAAACATCTGGACAAACAAATATTACTCAACCTACAACAGGTGAAAATTCAACTACATCAGAAACAATTCCTTTTGCAAGCACTACTACATCAGAAAAGCCTGATAGCTCAATTGCGACGTTGCCCACAAATGAAAATGTAGAGATAGGAAGTTTAGTTTCTGTTAAGAAGATAATGGCTCCAGAGGTTATATCTGGTTTCTCTGTAGTTATGCAGGAGAAAAATGCATATCCTATAGAAAGCGTTACGGAAGTAAGTATAAAGAATCCACAAACTGACGATAAGTCAGTGCTCTATAAAGTTGAAGGAAAAAGAAACCTTTTGGTATATAAATCTAATGATGGGCTTGATGTTTATGATCCAGATGTATATGTAACCAGAGACTATACAAATTTTAAAACATATCTTCAATTTATGGGTAATGGTAATGAACTAATGAAGTTCGATATAAAGGGAGATATCGTAAGAAAGCAAACTGAAAGCAAGGACGAGTATCTTAATAGAATTACTGATTTATATAAAAAAATGGAGAGAGATGACGAAACCGCAAGAGATATTTTAAAAGGAACGAAAAGTATATCATTCACAATTTCGGGAACAAAAGACACATTCCTTATAGAAGATTCAGGAGATATAGCTCTTATGCTAGGAGTGCTTAAGCCAGGTGAAGAGTTTGTTCAATATCAAAAAGAAGCAAGCGGAGAAATAACAGTTAATCCTCCTGGATCTTCATTGGAGAGCTTATATCTTGATGTTTCAATTGAAGAGCTTAAGAAATATGCGAATCCTCCTGAGTTTAGTCCTATAAAACCAGGAGAATATGATATTCCGGAAGATTTACAACAGGCGTATTACAGTGCAACTGGAGAAAGCATACTTTATGTTGGCGAGGAGAACGAAGGACTGAAGCTAAATGCAGCTATCACTTCTGCTGATTTTAAAAGTGCAAGAGAAGTAAGCTTAAATCCAGATGCGGGAGAAAGATCGGACGGATTCGGAATGCTTTACAGGTCTCCGGAAGGAGTTAAGCTCCCAATTATGTGGATGAATTTTGAATTTGAAGGATTAGTGCCTATTGCTAATTCAGATGATTTTTATTTTGTTTTTTCCGATCCTATTAAAAAGATTAACGTAGCTGCGAGGTCCGATTTGAAAGATCCAATGAATCCAACAAAACTTTTTATAAATAATCTTAACAAAAAAGAACAAAATGTATCAGGTACCGTAAGAGATTATTTAAGATACCAGTTGTCAAAAGGCTTAAACCTTACTGATGTGTTGAAAAAAAAAGACATCGTAACAGTTGTAATCAAGACAAGTAATGACTTTACAGATGTTGAAAAAGATGAAAACGGAATCATGAAGCTTTTTTTAATTTATCTTAAGAGATTTGAAGGAGTAGAAGATTTGGAGAAACTTTTAGATAGATAGTTTGTAAAAAATACTTAAGATTAAAGCATGTAGACAAGATACCTCCTCACTTAATGTAACGTGGCATTTGCGACAACTTCATAAGGTGTTTTAAGATCAATCCCAAGATGAGGTTTTTCGTAATTGTATTCATGTATCCATGCGGTAAACCAAACTCTTAATTCGTCGTAATGCTTCGGTGCCCTTTCCATGCGATAAAGAAATTTATCCTGATCTGTTCTAAAGTTTTTTTCAATAACAGCGTTTTCATTTTGGGTTCTTTTGTGGATGAAATGATGCTCTAGCTTTAAATCATCAAGGAGCTTTCTGAATCTTCCCTGAAATTCAAGACCATTATCAGTCTGCAGGAACTGAATATCCGTTTTGCTTAAATGTTCTGATTATTAAGTATGGTTTTACCCGCATATTTATAGTTTATAAAATTATGTCGCATATGTGGTGTTAAATTAAGGATGTATCTTATTTAGAGTTGACAGAGCGAATTATCTTGTGATATAAACAAGCTTGTTGTCCATACTCTAGGATATGAAACATGAAGTTTCGTCGCATTTTGCGACTTACATGGTTGAAGATAATCCGGGATTAAGGACCTCCGGAAACGAAGGACAGCCTTTTTTTGGTCAAAATCCACTCCCCAGAAGAGAATTCATTAAAAAAACATCAAATATTTTTTTGGTGCAAACTTAACTGGAGAATAAATATGGTGGAACAAAAAGGAAATCAAGAACAGCTCAGT
>DASRON010000040.1:0-8585 GCA_035646815.1 Patescibacteria group bacterium
TCCATATTCTACCCTTTTTTGTATGCCAAAAAATACTTTCCCCAGATGAATCTGGTACTACTTGATTTAGTACCAGATTCATCTGGGGAAAGTATTTTTTGGCATACAAAAAAGGGTAGAATATGGACGTCTATATTTACAATATGTCTTGCGTTATCACTCGTTGCAGGATTTTTTATATATCTACAAGGGATTCAGAAAGAGCGGAAACTCCAAGAAGCTGTTACAGTTTTTCCAACTCCCATAATTAAACAACAGGCTTCCCCTACGCCGACACCTAAGGAAATCGATGTATCTAAAATACAAAATAGAAGTCTTAAATGGTAGTGGCATAAGCGGGGAGGCTTCAAAAGTAAAAGGATTGCTTGAAGAAGAAAGATTTACAGTATCTTCAATAGGAAACGCAGATGGCTTAAATTACCAACAAACTGTTATTCAAGCAAAGAAAACTGTTCCAAAAGAATTTCTTGATAAGCTAAAAGGTTTTCTTGATAAATTATACGTTTTGGACGATACAAAAGAATTACCTGACACTGAAAAATTTGATTTCGTAGTAACTATTGGTAGTAAAAAGGTAAAGTAATTTATAGCTTATAGAGAAGTCTAGTTAAATTCAACCAGAATGGCCATTTTAATTTTTGAAAAGTTCTTTAAAATTTTTGCATTTTCTCCCCTCTTTTAACTGGCAACTTGTCTCGACTTACAATTTGGGCTTTGCCACACTCCAAACTATTCCCGACCTCCAGAACCATTAGTTGGGAACTTCAAAGAATTCCCTTTCAGTGAGCCGGACAGGATTCGAACCTGTGGCCAAGAGCTTAAAAGGCTCCTGCTCTACCGCTGAGCTACCGGCCCCATTCAATTTATTACTCACATTATTATATCAACTGTGGCTATGACTTGACAAGGGTAAGTATAAAACTATAAACTCAAATTACTTTGCATTCGCAAGTAGAAGGAGGTGATTTACATGACAAATGTAGGTGATACACTAACAGCCTCCATAAATAACGCTATCACAGGCGTAGTTAATTTTGTTCCAAATTTTGTTGCAGGTTTAGTAATTCTTCTTATTGGTATTATCATTGCGTCTATTTTAAAACAAGTTGTGGTAAGCATCCTTAAAGCTTTGAAAATAGACTCATTCTTAAAAAAGTATGGAGTACCAGAACTTAAAGAAGAGTTTTCCTGGACAAATATATTGGCAGAGTTAGTAAGATGGTTTGTGATTGTTGTATTCTTAATCTCAACAGCAGATGTTTGGGGATTACCAAGAATTACAACAATTCTCAATGAATTTTTGCTATATCTTCCAAACGTGTTCGTTGCAGCAGTGGTTGCATTAATAGGTTTTGTTTTTGCAAGACTTGCGCACGATGTTATTTTAGTATCAGCAAAAAATGTAGATACTAGAACAGCGTCAACAATTGCAACTGTTGCCAGATGGGCAATAAACGTATTTGTAATTCTAGTAGTACTGTCACAGCTTGGTGTCGCAGCTGATCTTGTAAGAATACTCTTTACAGGATTCGTTGCTATGCTTGCTATTGCAGGAGGAATTGCATTTGGTTTTGGTGGACAAAGTGCTGCTAAAGACACAATAGAAAATGTTAGAAAAAAGCTAAAGCAATAATCTTGCCTAACTAGCTTTTTTTGGGTATAATTGAGGCGGCGTATCGAAAGTTACGCCGCCTTTAAATTAGACGCCCCGTTCGTCTAGCGGCCTAGGACGCTTGGTTTTCATCCAAGTAATCAGGGGTTCGAATCCCCTACGGGGCACAGGAACTAATGGTCTGAAGGTATTGAATCAATGTAACTTGAAAATTTTGTTAATTGTTCATGGTTTAGGGTAGGTAAAGAGAGGTCAATCGCTTTCCGAATGTTAGATAAAACAGCATCCTTTAGAGACTCTTGATATTGATGATCTTCCAAATCTTCTGTTGGTTGCCCTCCTTTAAGCAAGGTGCTAATTGCCTGTTGATGACAAACACTTAAAAATTCATCAACAAATTCTTCCTTATTGCTTTTGTAATCTAATTCTTCAAGAAGTCTTATTAAGTTTTTCTTTAATTCTTCCATTACTTTAATTTTATGCTCTCGTGAATGGGATCTAATGGTTCTTTTCTACCTCTGAAATTATTGTATGCGTCTTTTGCTTCCGATAGCACACCAGGAAGGATAGTAACAGCGAAACCTTCTCCAGCAAGAGTTAACATTGCTGCTCCGAGATTTCCATTACTTAGTGCACCTACAACAACAGGAGGCCACAGAGAAGCGTAACCAGCCATATAAGGATGTTCTTTTACATTTTGTTTTGCATTTTCCCAGGATTGTTGAAGATCTGATTTTGCTGCAGTTTTTAATTCCTTCATAAACAATTTTAACGTTGTTGTTTGTGGATTTTCTACAACCTCTGCAGGTATTGGTTGTTCTGACACTTCTGACATTATTATAATTATAAAAAAATAGTAAGCTAGATGTCAACTTTTACATTTCCACTCCCTAATGGTAGTTAATCAATAAAGCTGGTTTTACTTCAGGATTAAGTATGCTTCTCCACTTTTCTAATGACGCACGAATCTGGTTCCAATTCTGAAACATTTGGGGTACACGATTAAATTCTTGAAGAAGCAGAAAGGCTTAGCGAATATTGCAGTATTTAATCAAATCAGTGCTACCTGAACCAGTTGAGCAAAAATCTGGATTATCAGTTATACTTGAAGCTGTAGAAAACTTCCAATCATTCCCATCTTTTTTCATCAGTATTCTCATATCACTAATTCTAACTAATCCATAAATATCTTTTTGATCTTCTATTGATGGATTTAAACATTTGTTTACATCTTTATAAATATAACTTTCACATGCATTAGTTGCAGCTGTTAAAAGCGGTTTATTATCTGAATTTACAGCTGCTGGTTGAGTTATTTGGATAGTTGGAGTTATTCCTTGCGTGGGTTTAGTTGTTGGTGTGGGTTGGATAGTTTGCGTAGGCATCGCTGTTGGATTTACAACAATGGGAGTATTTTCTTTATTTACTCCCATAAAATAATAGGTTGTTCCAGATGAAGCACCAATCAAAACAAGAACGAATATAACTAGAAATAACTTTGAAGAAAAGAAAGACTTGTTTTTTAAGGGTGGAAGAGTATTAGATACAGGAGTTTGTTGAATTTCGTTTTGTTGATTTTGATTATCCATATCTTAAAGTATCCTAAAGTAGAAACAGTAAGTCAATAGCAATAATTCTACTCCCTAATGGTAATTAAGCTGTAAGGCTTTTTGTATGGGAACATATTGCTTCAAAGCATAGTAAGTAGCCTCGTATTCCTTCATAAGGTGTTAGAAATCTAAGTTTTTTGGGGTACAAGATTAGGTTGATTTAACAACCTAATCTGCCCTCATATAATGATGGTTAAAGCTATTTTAAGTAGAACTATCGTTGTTGACTTTTATTTTTGAAATAGCTTAATTGCCCAACCAAACAAACTAAACTTATTCTCATTTTGAGAAATAAAACTATCAATATTTGTCTGTTCTTGTTCCAGATTTTGAATTTGTGTCTGCAATTCTACTTTGCTCTGTTCACTTTCAGCGTTAACTATTAATCTATTTAATTGTCCTATTTGATTCCTGGTTTTCACCATTTCGCTTCGCAAAGCCCCAATATTCTTATAATCTGTTCCTAAAAGAAATGTTTTTATTGCACTTCTTTTCTCAATTTTACCTATTGCTTCTGTTGTTGTTTCATCTGAGTCATTCTGTTTCTGAGCAATTATCCTTACCTGCTCTCCAATTCCACTCTCTCTCTTAGCTACAGAAAGAAGGCTTTGCACAAAGTTAGCTACAGTACTTCTATGAATTTCTGCATTTAATCTTCCTTTATTATCTTCCTTATTTTCAGAACCTGGAGTTCCAGTTTCACTTTCTTCTTGAAACTCATCTCCTATATCTGTATTCTGATTTATTCCCTGTTGACCAGCATTGTCGCTTTTAGCTTCTGCATGACTGTTTTTTACTGCAAAAGTCGGCACAGCTAAAACAAAAAACAACAATACGGAAAAAATAAATATTATCTTCTTCATCAATTTCACCTCCCTCAATAATCTAATAATAACTATATCAAATTTGAGAAAATATTAAAACATGCAAACAATATCAAGTTCTGCTAGATGAACACTAGCCTTAACTATTTCAAGATTCTAATAACTAATGGTAGCAAGCGATAGTGGATTTATAAAGTCAGGATTAATAATACTTCTCCAATCCTCTAAACATGCACGAATCTGGTTCCAATTCTGAAACATTAGGAGTACACGATTAGATTGATTTAACAATCTAAGTTAAATTAAAATGAAAAGTTAATTTTTTAACAACGTTCAATTTCTTGACATAATTGAACAACTACTATAAACTCGCTACATATGTCAGAAATCGGAGAACAACAACCAAAAGCAGAACCAAAAACCCAAACCGCAGAACATAGATTAACGAGAGAAGAAATATCAGAAGAATCTATTGGTCTCACAAAAGAATTCATAGACCTATTTAAAGATGACCCAGTTGTTCAAAAAGCATCAACAGACAACTTTTTTGATTATAATTATCCTTCTAAGCAGGATAAAGAAATCAATACCATAACTTTTAACAGGGGAGAAGGAACCTATGTAATCTCCAACAAAAGCGCATTAGGTGATGTCAAAGACGAATTTGGATATAAATTATATATACAAAGAGGTGAGGGAGATAATGTAGAATGCTTAACAATGCTAGGATTATCAAAAACCCCGCTTGAATCAGAAAAAGCTAAAATTGAATATAGATTTATTAAAACAGCGCAATCTTCACGGGAATTTGCGAACGACGACAAAACAGTAAATGCTGCAAAAATATTACTTAGTAAAACACAAAATGACTTCGGAAAATCCTAATATCACCCTTTAAATAAAAATAAAATATTTTCAAGCATTCCCACTCCCTAATGGTAATTAAGGCTTAAAGCTGGTTTAAAGCTAGGATTGACTATAGTTTTTCACTGTTCCAACGAGGCTCGTATTTGGTTCCAATTCTGAAACATTTGGGTACCAGACTGTGCTTACGTTGACAAAACTACTTCAATGATATATTATAAATGAAGCTTTGATACGCAAGTATTAGAGTTAGGAAATCTAGCAATAGGTAACCCGAAAAAATCCCAGCAATGGGGTTTTTTTGTGATTTATTTACAAGTTTCAAAAACTTTAGGAGTTATTTTTTCTATTCTTCTTATTCGGATTAAAAATTATATAATAAACAACAGGAATAAACACAAGCATTATAGTTCCAGAAAATGTAAACCCTGCAATTATAGCCCCACCCCAAGCCCCTCCATGATGCGCTAGACAGGGGTAATAGGTATAAGACCTATTATTGAAGCAAGTGAAGTAAGTGCAAGAGGTTCTAATCTGCTTAATGCTCCATCAATAATAGAATCATTAAAAGATAAACCAGATTTAATATTTATTAAAATCTTATCGACAACTAATATTGAGTTTTTAACTACAATTCCAAAAAGCGCTAATATTCCTATTAAAGCAGGAATGATAATGGAGCTTGAGTAACACCAAAGATGATAAACACCCCTGATATTGACAAGGGTATTACTGCAAGAACAATTAATGCACGTCTAAATGAATTAAACTGAACAACCATTGCTGAAAGAATAAGAATAAATGAAAGAATCATAGCTAAAAGAATTGATTGAACTGACTTTGCATTTTCTTCTTTTACAGCTTTTGGTGCAAACAATAGATTTCCTGAGATTATAAATATTGAAAGTATTACAAGAATTATAAAAAGCTAGTAAATGGTTTTCTTGCAATAAATCTATTTAATGATTTAAGCCTTTTTTTTATAATCAAGCTTTTTAAATGTAGATGAAATTTTGTATGAGTAATTTAATCCACTACTGCGCAATATGTTTATTTTTTCTTTTTTCTTGGCATGTTATAAGTTCTAAGCAGTACAATGTGAGCAGACCTAACATTTTATAGTTATAAGCCTTTATTGTCAATGAAAAAAACGAAAAGATTTAAGTTTAAATTGTGCTACTATGCATCTTTAAGGTAAAATACAGCTATGAATTTAAAACTATTAGTTTTTACAATCATTTCAATAGTATTTTTAATATTAGGTTCAAGCACAGCCTATGCTATTTTTGACCCTCTTTTAAGACCAAACAATAAAGTAGGAATTCATATTCTTTTTACATCTGAGCTTGACGATGCTGCAAAACTTGTAAATAGCAGTGGCGGTGACTGGGGATACATAACAATTCCTATTAAAGCCTCAGATAAAGATATTGTTAAATGGCAAATATTTATGGATCAGGCAAAAAAGCATCATCTAATTCCAATACTTAGACTTGCAACAGATGGAGACTATTTTAATACAACTGTTTGGCATAAGCCTAATGAAGCAGATATTTTAGATTTTGCAAACTTTTTAAACTCACTTATTTGGCCAATTGAAAATAAATATGTAATCGTATTTAACGAAGTAAATAGAGGTAATGAATGGGAAGGCTCACCAAACCCAGATGAATATGCAAAGCTCTTAAACTATGCTGTAACTGTTTTTAAATCAAAAAATCCAAACTTTTTTATCATTTCTTCTGGCCTTGATAACGCTGCACCCAATGTCTTAGGAAAATACATGGATCAATTCACCTACTTAAGACTCATGGATAATGCAGTTCCAGGAATTTTTAATCAAATTGATGGTCTTTCAAGTCATTCATATCCAAATCCCGGATTTAATCAACCACCCTCAGTTTTGAGCAGTAAAAGCATAACTAGTTTTAAATATGAGAAGAATTACATTGAAACAATGACTAACAAAAACTTACCAGTATTTATTACTGAAACAGGATGGAGCACTAGTGATTTAACAGACAAGCAAAACGCAAGTTACTTTAAACAAGCTTTTGAGTCAGTATGGAATGATCCAAGCATTGTTACTGTTACCCCCTTTATTTTAAATGCAGGAGAAGGACCGTTTGCTCAATTTTCACTTATTAAAAAAGACGGTTTAAAGTCTGAGCGGTATAAAACAATTCAAAACATTCCAAAAACAAAAGGAGAACCAATTTTAACTAATATTAAAAGTGTTTTAGGTAAATCAATATTTAAAGATATTCTCCCTACCAAGAATTTTTCTGAGCATAAATCAATTGATGACATTACAGCAGACAGTAAAGGAAATGCTACGAAAACGTTCCTAAAATGGCTTCTAAACGTAAGGTAATTATGGTATAATTTCAAACGTAAAACCTCAAAGCGTAAATGATTTAATAATATATGGATACATCTAGTAAGAATGGTCATTTTTACAGCCCAACTTATGGAAAATTAGAGATTTTAGAAATGACTCAAAAAATTAAGGATTTCTTAGACTCTGATCTTAAAAAAGAATATTTACTTGTAATTGGATCTGACTCTCAAGAAAAAAACCCAATAATAAATGGCAATAGGCATATTGACATTGTTACAGCAGTTACAATTCATAAAAAAGGATCAGGAGGAATATATTTTTATTCAAAAAAGAAAGTTAAAATTCCTAATGCTCCAAAGAAAAACGTTCGTGGAAAGATTTACGCAGAAACAATGGCTTCTCTCACATTTGCAGAAGATTTTATTCCAATTCTAAAAGAAAATTTAAATGGGCATTCTCCAATGCTTGAGATACATGTAGATATAGGAGAGCATGGCGAATCACGTAATGTTATCAAAGAGGTTGTGGGTATGGTTACAGGAAGTGGATATGTTGCAAAAACTAAACCACTTTCCTTTGGTGCATCTAAAGTTGCAGACAAGCACACTAAATAGTTATATACTTATAAAACAAAATTATGGAATGGGAAGAAGCAAAAGAAGTTAAAAGAGATATTCGTAAGATATTAGGTGTCTTAGATCTTCCTCATGTAAAGCATACTAGGGTTTATTGTTTTAGAACAACAGGCTCAAAATCAAGAGCATATGCAAGAATTTGGGCATTTCCTAAGATATTTCAAATAGCACTTGAAGTTGAACCTGCATATGTTATTGAAGTTTTATCAAAATATTACGATAAATTAAACGACGACCAAAAAATTAGAGTTTTAATTCATGAGCTTTTACATATTCCCAAAAACTTCTCAGGATCACTTCTTTCCCACCGGGGGAGAAATAGACATTTAGATAATAATGCAAAAAAACTATTTGAAGAGTTTAAAAAAAAGCGAAAATAATTCTTATGGTAACTATAATTCACGGAGATGATCTTGCTAATTCAAGAAAGTACTTTATTGACCTTAAGGATAAAACAAATAATCCAACCTCTTTAAGAGGTGATAAAGTAACTCTCTCTGAATTAACTCAACTAATTGAAGGAAACTCTCTTTTCTCAGAAGAAAAAAATATATTTATAGAAAATTTTCTTTCTCAAAAAAAAACTAATAAAGAATTTAAAGAAATTTTAGATTATTTTAAAAAAAACGAAAATAAATCTGAACTTTACTTTTGGGAAGATAAAGAAATAACTAAGGCTAATCTTTCGCAATTTAAAAA
>DASRON010000041.1:0-4476 GCA_035646815.1 Patescibacteria group bacterium
ATCATGCATTGTTTGAAGGGCCACTGCTCGATCATAATGAGTGTTGTCTATAATATAGTCATAATATTTAGGATTATGAGGATCTATTATATCTCCAAAGACTGAAAATCTTTTTGTTCCCTTATAAAGCCTAGTATACCATTCAATATCTAGTCTTCTTCTTTCTTCAGTTTCTGCTGTTACTACTTCTACAGGTTTTCCCGTTCTTTCAGATAATCTTTTCATTCTTGCGTTTTTTGAAGCAGTAATGTAAAAACTTGCTGCTTTAATACTTGAAACATTTTTTCTTGTTGAGTAAATGGCAAGACCGATTAATCTACTATCAACTACTTTTGGTTCTTGAGAAGGGGATTCAATCCAACTAAATTGCATATTATCAAGAGCAATATCATCCTCATCTGTTCTTTCTATAAAATTTGCTTGATCTTCAGTATTTATATCCGTATCTCCTCTAGACTTTTTTTTCTTTCTAAGTCTTTCTCCTGCACGACGTAAAGTTTGTCCTCCTGTTAAAACATTTGTAAAAGGTACTCCATATAAGACAGCTAGGTCGTAGAGTAATTGAGTTTTTCCTGCTCCTTCGTCTCCGTTTAATCCAATTACGGTATTAGGAATGAGTGCCCATTCTTCTTTATATAAACCCATTTCACATACCAGCTCTTTTGAAGATCTTAAATATTTCCATTTAAGTCCTTCAGGGGCTCTTTTCATGCCAAGAGATTGCATTAGATCTTTTTTTTCACTTTTGGAAAAGCTATCTCCTGAATCTGAATTACTCCCTAAAAAGAGCTTTTTCCATCTATCAGGGTTGTATCTAAGATTTTCTGGTAGGTTCATAAATAATTAGCACGTAATTATAGGACTTGTTAATTTAAAAAGCAAATATAGCTATAAATAAAAATATGTGTTTACTCTGATATTGTTTGATGTATTGTAAAAAAAACACTCAGTTTATAGAATGTTAAGGTGCTAAAAACAAGTGACCCTAAAATATACAAATTAATTAAAGAAGAAGAGAAAAGACTTAGGGAAACCCTGCAAATGATCCCTTCAGAGAACTATCCTTCAGAGGCAGTCTTACAAGCTCTTGGCTCTGTATTTAATTTTAAATATTCTGAAGGATATCCATTAGGTAGGTACTATCAGGGAAATAGATTTGCTGATGAAGTAGAGCTAACTGCTGAAGATAGAGCAAAGAAATTGTTCGAAGTCCCACATGTAAATGTGCAGCCATATTCCGGATCTCCTGCAAATACAGCTATATATTTTGCACTTTTAACACCAGGTAAAGATAAGATTTTGGGACTTTCTCTTTCTTTTGGTGGGCATTTAACTCATGGATCGCCAGTTTCTTTTTCTGGAAAATATTTTAATATTGTTTCATATAAGTTAAATGAGAGAGGATTTTTAGATTATGATGAAATAGAAAAAATTGCTCTTAAAGAAAAACCTAAGATAATAGTTTGTGGTGCAACTGCTTATCCTCAAAAAATAGACTTTAAGCGTTTTGGAGAAATTGCAGATAAGGCAGGAGCTTATCTATTAGCAGACATTTCACATATTGCGGGCTTGGTTGCAGCAGGAGTGCATCAAAGTCCTGTTCCATATGTTCACTTAGTTATGACAACAACGCATAAAACTTTAAGAGGACCAAGAGGTGCAATGATTATGGTAACAAAAAAAGGTCTTAAAAAAGATCCTGATCTTGCCAAAAAAATAGACAAAGCAGTTTTCCCAGGTCTTCAGGGGGGTCCTCATGATAATCAAACAGCAGGAATAGCAGTTGCTTTAAATGAAGCAAGTAAAGCTTCATTTAAAAAATATGGAGTACAAATTATTAAGAACTCAAAAAAACTAGCAGAAGAATTAAATAAGTTTGGTTTTAATCTAATTTCCGGAGGATCAAGCAATCATTTACTTTTAATAGATCTAGCAAATAAAAAGGTAAATGGAGCAGTCGCAGCTTTGGCCTTAGAAGTAGGCGGAATAATTGTTAATAAGAATGCAGTTCCAAATGATAAAATGCCTCCTTTTTATCCATCTGGAATAAGAATGGGAACACCGGCAATAACAACTCGCGGAATGAAAGAAAAAGACATGGTAAGAATTGCTAAATGGATAGAAAGAATAATAAATGAGTGCCCAACAGAAGCACTTCCCGATACAAAAGAAAAACGTGCTCTATTTTGGAATAAATTCAAAAAAGACTCTCTTAAAAATAAAAGACTTTTAACTATTGCAAAAGAAGTTAAAGCTTTTTGTTTAAAATTTCCTCTTCCGTAATAGTGATATAAATTCTGTTTATTAAATTATGAAAATTAAAATTATCAATTCTTTTGAAAATTCTCATAAAGCAGAGGGCCTTACGATAGCAATTGATGTTTTAAGAGTTTTTTCCGTTGCATGTTTTGTTGTAGCTAATAATGCAGAGAAAGTAATACCCGTTGCAGATATAGAGCATGCATATATTTTAAAAAAGAAAACCCCCATTATATTTTAATGGGTGAGCGAAAAGGAATAAAACTAAAAAGTTTTGATTTTGGTAATTCACCAGCTGAAATAGAAACTATTGATTTAAATTGGATATTTTTTGCTAAACGTTACTGTTGAGCATAAAAATGTTAATCAAGTTGCTTCAATAATACTACAAGAGTTTAAACGATTTGCAAAAGGAGGATTTTCAGATGATGAAATTGAAATGGCAAGAAGTCATTTAATAGGAAATATTTTAGCTAATACAGAAACAGGACAAGATTATATAAAATGGTATGGATTACAAGAATTATTAAGCCCTAAGCATGTGTTAAGTATCAAAGATAAAGTAGATTTGTATAAAAAAATAACCGCTAATGATACTAAAAGTTCAGCCAAATTTTTTAAAAAAAATAATATATTTATCGCAGCAGTTGGAAAAACTAGTAAGACCTCCTTATCAAAACTAATCTAAAGATTCTCTTACTTAATATTTATAGATAAGTTACTTACACGCTATTAGGCATGTCAAGGAATGGCAAGTTAATAAAAGTTTTAAGTGAAGGTTGGCATCTGATTTGATTATCAAAGTACCTTTATATATAATTCAACGTCATCAGTTTTTAATATGTTAAAAGAAAGGTACACACATTCATTTTCAAGAATACACTCTTTGAGTAGAGTAGGCAGTTCATTTACAGGAGTTATCCTAGGAGAAAGAACACAGGCAAAACAAAAAAAGACGCATCTATTAGAAGAGGTTAGAGAAGAAGTTGCTAATTCGTCTGAAGATAAAAGAGAAGTTGTGGTGGAAAAGGGTTCAGAAATATTTAAACAAAAGCTATTTGATTTTAAATTAAGAATGATTGGTGCTCTTTCATTGTATTCATATTTTGGGAATATTCCCTATAGCGAACTTGAAAAAGGCGATAACATGGACAGTTTTTATTTATTTTGGTTTTTAGGAGCTGCTCAGGATGATCTTATTGATAGTTTTTCTTCAACAGATAGCAGAGGCAGCGTGGGGAGAGTAGGTAGAACAAAAGAAATAATGTTTAACTCAGATGGTGGATTTTTACAAGGAGCATTAAATGTTTTAAGAAAAAAAATAGAAAAAAGCGAGATGGGAAAAGAAGAGCAGGAGTACCTTTTGGATAAAGTAGAATCATGGAATGAGTTCGTTAGCACACAGGAAGATGATGTTAGAGAAAGGGATCTCACGGATTATACTTTTGCATTTTCAAAAGAATATAGAGAAACACAAAATAAACATGCTAGCAAAACTCTTATTGCACTCTTAAATTGGGACCAATGTCTAGATCCAAGTATGCAAAAATTAGAATCTTCAATTCCACCATTTTCATTTTTAACACAAATAATTGATGATATTATAGATGTTAGAGAAGATTTAGTGGCAAAAAGACCTAGTTATGCGGTTGGTGCACTGGTAGATCATTCAGAAGAATTACGACTTTTTCAAGAGGGATTGAAAACTTATAAAAAAGATGGAAAAATGCATCATTTTAGCTTTAAAAAAGTTGCACCTAATGCATATAGCCAAATCCATGATGCATTCATGAAATATAAGGATGACCTTCAAAGAGAAAATGGAGATAAGTCTGAAGGATTGATATTTACTATAAATAGCTTATATAGGTTTGTCCCCTTACTTGAAGTTATGTTAGATAGAGCAGCGTCTGGTACTACAGTTTACTGAAATGATTTATAAAATAAAATTAAACATATTACTTTTAATAAAAATTTTCCAAACATTTATTTTTTCTGCTTCTAAGAAAAGTCTGAAGGACGAAAAGACGATGAAAGTAGAGAGATTAATAATTAGTTATACCAAATCTTTTATAGAAGAAAGAAAAAAGATCGTTTTTTTGCATGGCTGGGGTCAGTCAAAAGATACATGGGATAAACAGATTAAGAAATTAAAAAAGAATTACTCAGTTTACTCATTAGATCTTCCCGGTTTTGGTAAAAGTGATTGTCCAAGTC
>DASRON010000042.1:0-17919 GCA_035646815.1 Patescibacteria group bacterium
ATATTAGTAAATACTTTTGAGAATAAAAAGAAAACATTAATTTTAATAAAAGGAGAAGATGACTTAGCAGTATTGCCTTTGATTCTTTGTGCGCCACTTAATTTTTATATTTATTATGGACAGCCTGACAAGGGAGTTGTAGAAATATTAGTCACAGAGGATGTAAAGGAAAAAGCATATAAATTAGCCTCAAGATTTATGTAAATAAATTGATATAGTTTGTTACTAGAGGTTATTGACAAAGGCTTGAAATTCTTATATGATTCCCCTTGAAATTGATAATTAAAAAATAATCCTCCTCAAGCCTATGAGGGTTTTTATTTTAAATAAACAGCTATGGATACTAAAGATACAAAAAAAATATATTTAACAAAAGATGGTCTCGAAGAATTAAGAAAAGAACATGAAGAATTAAGTAAAGTTAAGAGACTAGGAGTTTTAGAAAGAGTTTCTCAAGCAAGAAGCATGGGGGACTTGTCAGAAAATGCAGAATATGTTGCTGCAAGAGAAGAACTTTCATTTATTGACGGAAGAGTAGATGAGCTAGAAGAGCTTTTAAAAAGAGTCGTAATGATTGATGAGCATGCTAAAAATGCAAATCATATTGTAAAACTTGGTTCAAAAGTTATTTTAAATGTAAAAGGTAAAAAAGAGGGCTTTATGGTTGTAGGAGAATGGGAGGCAGATCCAACTGAGAAAAAAATTTCCCATGAGTCCCCTCTTGGAAAAGCACTTTTAGGTAAAAAAGTAGGAGAAGCTGTTGAGGTTGAAGCTCCAGCAGGAAAGATACAATACTCCATTGTCTCTGTTAAATAAAAAGTGTAGAATAAAAATTGTCCTTCATTATGTTAGACAAACTAATGCTCGCCGTATTAAAAGAAAAACCTGAATCAGGAGTTTCTATTAAAAGAGTTCCTCATCCTATTCTTAAAGAAGAAGAAGTTTTAGTAAAGGTAATTTATGCCTCCATATGTGGTACTGATATTGGAATTTATGATTGGATTCCATGGGCAGCTGCACACATAAAACCACCTCAAATAATTGGTCATGAAATGGTTGGAGAAGTTATTAAAATAAATTCAAAAAAGAAGACAGATATTAAAGTAGGAGATTTAGTATCTTCTGAAACACATATATTTTGCTTAAATTGTTATCAGTGCGAGATAAAAAATTATCATATTTGTGAAAATATGAAATTGTTTGGTATTGGTAGAAATGGTGGCTTTGCAGAATATGCAACAATTCCTTTAAGAACAACCTGGAAAAACGATCCTAGAATTTCTAAGGAAGCAATGAGTGTTCAAGAGCCATTAGGAAACGCCGTAAATGTAGTTACGAAAGCTCAAGTAAAAGGGAAAAAGATTTTAGTTATGGGTCTTGGTCCAACAGGGCTTTGCGCAGGAATGGCTGCAAAAGCTTATGGGGCAAAAGAGGTAGTAGGAGTTAACAGAGGAGAATATAGAAGAAATCTTGCAAAAAAAATTGGTTTCGATAGAGTAGTTGAGAAAATTGATGAAAAAGAATACGGAACTTTTGATGCAGTTTTAGAAATGAGTGGAAATAAGCTTGGAATACAAATTGCTTTAGATTCAGTAAGAATTGCTGGCAAGATAATTGCTTTTGGAATACCTAAAGAGGATATTTCTATTGATTGGGGAAAATATTTAATAAACAAAGAGCTTTCAATAGAATCAGTTTTTGGAAGAATGATTTGGGATACTTGGAAGGATACAACTGCACTTTTGACTTCAGGAAAAGTAGATCTTAGAAAAATAATAACACATAGATTTAAATTGTCTGAATTTGAAAAAGCAATGAAAGTAATGAAGTCAGGAGAATGTGGAAAAGTGCTTCTTGAAGTTTCATAAATATGGCAACACATAAATTTTTTGAAGAAAAAGTAGAGGAATTAAAGAATAAAGGTCTTTTTAATAATATAAAAACTGTTGAATCAGGACAGGGTGCATACTTAACTATTAATGGGAAAAAGATGCTCAATTTTTGCTCAAATAATTATTTAGGACTCGCTTCTCATGAGAGAGTAAAAAAAGCAGCTAAGGAAGCAATAGAAAAAATGGGAGTAGGAACAGCCTCTGTGAGAACACTTTCTGGAACAAATTCCCTTCACATAGAGCTTGAAGAAAAACTTGCAAAGTTTAAACATGCTGAAGCTGCGCTTGTTCTTCAAGGTGGTTTTATGGCAAACATGGCAGCAATTCAGACTATTATTGGCAAAGAAGATATTGTTATTTCAGATGAATTAAATCATGCATCAATAATTGATGCTATAAGGCTTTCTCAAGTAAAAACAAAACTTATTTATAAACATAAAGACATGAAAGAACTTGAGCAAAGATTAATTGAAGCATCAAAGATTGCAAAAACCTCAAAATCTAATGGTGAGCATCCTCTAATCTTAATTGTTACAGATGGAGTATTTTCTATGGACGGTGACCTTGCTCCGCTTCCTGAAATTATCAAACTTGCCAAGAGATACGGAGCATTAACAATGGTTGACGATGCTCATGGAGAAGGAGTTTTAGGAGATTATGGAAGAGGAGTAGCTGATCATTTTAAAGTTTGCGGAGAAATTGATATTGAAGTAGGAACTCTTTCAAAAGCGTTTGGAGTTGTAGGAGGATTTATTACAGGAAAAAAAGCGTTAATTGATTTTTATAGGCAAAAAGCAAGACAATTTCTTTTTTCAAATGGACTTTCAATTCCTGATACAGCAGCGTTAATTGAAACAGTTAATATCTTAGAAGAATCTGATGAATTAGTTAAAAAGCTTTGGGAAAATGCGGATTATTTAAAGAAAAATTTTGTAAAGCTAGGATTTAATACTGGTAAGAGTGAATCGCCAATTACACCTGTAATTTTGGGAGATGAAAATTTAGCTAAAGATTTTAGTGCAAAACTTTTTGAGAACGGAGTTTTTGCAACTCCGATTAAATTTCCAATGGTTCCAATGGGAACAGCAAGAATTAGAGTAATGCCTTCAGCAGCTCATACAAAAGCAGATCTAACAATTGGAATAAAAGCTTTTGAAAAAGCAGGAAAAGAACTGGAAGTCCTCTAAGACTACTATTTTTGCTTCAAAATCTGTATAATACACTTATGTTTTGGGCAGATAAAGTTGCAGAAGAAATTATAAAATCAGGAAAATATAAACCATATTGGGTTGATGACATGAAAACACCATCTGGAAGAATTCATGTTGGCGCTTTGCGCGGCGTAATCATTCATGACTTGGTGTATAAAGCTTTGAAAGAAAAAGGAGTAAAGGTTGAGTTTACTTATATTTTTGAAGATCATGATCCAATGGATGATATCCCTTCATATCTTTCTAGAGAAAAGTACGAAAAATACCTAGGTATGCCGTTATTTAAAATTCCAGCCCCTGTTAAAGGTCTTAAAAATTATGCAGAATATTTTGCTTTAGAATTTCAAGATGTTTTTAACAAAATGGGTTGTAATCCAAAAATTCTCTGGACAAAAGATCTATACACAAGTGGGAAAATGAATCCTGTTATAAAAGAAATTTTAGATAATGCAAAAGAAGTAAGAAAAATTTATGAAGAGATGTATAAAAAAGAAATTCTAGACAATTGGTATCCCTTTCAATTGTATTGTCCATCTTGCGAAAAAGTTTCTACAGTTTCAGTAACTGATTGGGATGGGAAAGAAGTAACTTATGAGTGTGAAATTAATAAAGTTAAGTGGACTAGGGGTTGTGGAAAAAAAGGGAAAGCATCTCCTTTTAGTACAGATAAAGAAATGGTAGGAAAACTGCCTTGGAAAGTTGAATGGCCTGCAAAATGGAAAGCAGTTGGAATTACAGTTGAAGGAGCAGGTAAAGATCATATGTCTGCGGGTGGATCGCATGATCTTGCGAAACTTATTTGTAAAAGAGTAATAAACTATCCAGTTCCCTATCCGATAGCGTATGAATGGCTTTTAATAGGTGGTAAAAAAATGTCTTCATCGAAAGGAGTTGGTGCAAGCGCTAAAGATGTTTTGGAAATTCTCCCTCCAGAGCTTGCAAGATTTTTAATGGTAAAAATTAAAATTAATCAGCAAGTAAATTTTGACCCATCAGAAAAAGATACAATACCTGTTTTATTTGACGAATATCAAAAAGCAGCAGATGCATATTTTGATAAAAGTAATGACGACTTAGCAAGAGTTTTTGAAATGTCTCAAATAGGTGATATAAGGATTCCTCCTAAGATAAGATTTGCAACTCTTACTCAATGGGTGCAAATGCCTAATATGGAAGAAGAGATTAAAAAAGAAGGACTTACTCAGTGGGCAAAGTATGCAAAAACTTGGTTAAATAAATACGCACCAGAATCTATGAAGTTTACGGTTTGCAAAAAACTTCCAGAAGATGCAAAAAACTTAAGTAAAGAGCAAAAAGAATTTCTTAATAAGCTTGCAATAGGGATTGATAAAAATTGGGATGCAGAGGAATTTCAAGAAAAGCTTTACGAATGGGCTAAAGAGCTAGATATTTCTTCAAAAGAAGCATTTTCAGCAATTTACATTAGCCTTCTTAATAAAAATCATGGCCCAAAAGCAGGGTGGTTAATATTATCGCTTGATAGGAAATTTATTATTAATAGATTTAGAGAGGTTAGATAGTTTAATCTAGGTAAATGCTAAATTCACGATTATTTGCTTTTTCTAAAGATTCTTTAAAAACATTTCCTTGTTCTACGCAACTAAAACAGTGATCAATAGCTGCGTCTAGTTTTAAACCTGTTTCGCTAGCAAGTTTTTTTAATTCAAGAGCCTGCCTAATAGAAGCTTTATCAGCTCTTCTTTGGAACCTAAGCCTTTCTTGCATACGTGTATTATTGCACAAAAAATTAATAATGCAATAGTCTATGATATGCTTTCTCTATGAAGAAAATTTTAATTGCCACTGGAAACAAGGGAAAACTTAAGGATTTAAATTTTTTTCTTAAGGATTTAGAGATAGAGATATTGTCATTAAAGGATCTTAATTTAATTCAAGATGTTAAAGAGGATGGAAAAACATATAAAGAAAATTCAGAGAAAAAAGCGTTATATTTTGCAAAGCTTACTAGTTTACCGACAATCGCAGATGACGGAGGAATAGAAATAGATGCTTTAGGAGGAAAGCCTGGAGTTGATAGTAAATATTGGGCAAAGAATGAAGATGCCATAATTGAAAAACTTAAAAAAATAGCAGAGAATTTGTCCGAGAATAACCGTAGAGCGGTTTTTAGAGTTGTTATTACACTTGCTTTGCCTGATGGGAAGGTTTTTAGCACTGAGGATAAAATTGAAGGAATAATTGTAAAAAATGAGTATACAAAAAGAATAGAAGGATTTCCTTATCGTTCTTTTTTTTATCTTCCAAATATTAAAAAATACTACCATGAAAATGAATTGACCAATGATGAACTTCGAGTGTATAATCACAGATATAAAGCAATCCAAAAAATAAAGGAAATTATAAAAAAGGAAATTATAAATGCTTGACATTAAATATATTCGGGAAAACTCAAAACTAATTGAAGAAAGCGCAAAAAACAAAGGCGTAGAAATTGATATTAATAAACTTCTTAAAGTTGATCTAAAGAAAAAAACATTGGATGTAAAAGTACAAGAATTAAGATCTGAAAGAAATAAGATAGCAAAAGAAAGAGATAGAAAAAAAGGTAAAAAAATAAAAGAAAAACTTGAAAGTCTTGAAAAAGAGCTAGGGGATTTATCAAAAGAATTAAATACTTTTCTTCTTCAGATTCCTAATCCTGCCAAAAAAGATGTTAAAAAAGGCAAAAACGATACAGAGAATGAAGTTATAAGAAAAGTAGGAAAACCTAAGGAATTTGATTTTACCCCAAAAGATCATTTAGAACTAGGAGAAGCATTAGATATTATTGATGTAGAAAGAGCTTCAAAAATATCTGGAACACGTTTTTATTTTCTTAAAAACGAGGCAGTTTTATTAGAGTTTGCTTTGAAACAGTTTGCCTTTGAGACTTTAATAAAAGAAGGGTTTATTCCGCTTCTACCTCCAGTTTTGATAAAAACAGAGATTATGAAGGAACTTGGATATATGGAAAATGAAGGAGATGAAGATATGTATATTTTAGATAAAGATGGACTTGTCTTAGTTGGAACTTCTGAACAGTCAATAGTTGCAATGCATTCAGATGAGATACTGGATGCAAAAGATTTACCTAAAAGATACGTTGGTTTCTCAACTTGTTTTAGAAGAGAAGCAGGTTCTTACGGGAAAGATACAAAAGGAATTTTAAGAGCACATCAATTTGATAAAGTTGAGATGGTTTCTTTTGTAAAAAAAGGAGAAGATGATAAAGAGCATGATTATTTTCTTTCACTTGAAGAAAAGCTCTTAAAAGAGCTTGATATTCCTTATCAAGTTGTAAAAATGTGTACAGGTGATTTAGGCTTTCCAGCTGCAAGAAAATATGATCTTGAAGCTTGGATTCCAACTCAAAATAAATACAGAGAATTAACTTCAACTTCAACTACAACTGATTTTCAAGCAAGAAGATTAGGTGTTAGATACCGTGATGGACAAAATATAGAATTTGTAAATATTTTAAATGGTACAGCGTTTTCAACAAGACCAATTATTGCAATTCTGGAAAATTATCAGACAAAAGACGGATCAATAATTGTTCCAGAAGTTCTAAGAAAATGGATAGGAAAAGATAAAATTTCTTCTAAAAAATAATCAATTATCATTTTCTTGCTAACAACTGTTTTTTTAACTCCCTTAAATTGCTATTCTTACTGATTATTGTCGTTAATTCAATCTAAATGAGCCTTTTTGAAGCAGAGTAAAAGTATTGACAAACTTGTGAAAATATCTCAATATGAGATTATCACTGTAGGCTTCAGTTTATTTAGACGGAAGCGAGCTAAAAGGAGGTGATTATCTCCATGCCAAAAAAAAAGAAGAAGAAGAAATAAGATTGGTAATAAATTTGGAGATTACCAATTGATCAATTGGTATAAGCCCCGCTTAACATATAAAAGAAGCGGGGCTTTTTTTATGAAGAAGTTTATTATTCTACTATTTGGTTTATTTTAACAACGGTAAATCCTTTTCTTTCTATTTTTGAAAAAACTGGTTCTTTAATTTTTAATTTTAGATCTCTTACTAGCTCTTTAAAATAAAAAACGTAATTTATATAAGTATTAGGTTTTGGATTAAAACTTATTGGAAGAATTTGTTTTGATTTATCTTGAATAAAGAAAGATATAAAAACATAAGCTCCTGAAATTTTTTCTCTGCCAAAATTAAAATTACAATAATTATCTCAATAAAAAAGCTGTTATGATTATTTCTAAAATAATCCACGAATATAGTTTAGCTGTAAATATTAAAAAGTGTCAAACCCAGCCTCATAATTTGTGTTAAAATAGAATGACTAAGGTTAAGAGATAAATATTATGCTTAAAGCGCTAACAAAATTTTTTGATTCTAACGAAAGAGAGGTAAAAAATTTAAAACCTCTTGTTGATGAAATAAACTCTTTGGAGGAAGAAGTAAAGAAGATAAAAGACACTGCTTTCCCAAAAAAAACTGAAGAGTTTAGAAAAAGACTTGCAGACAATGAGCCATTAGAGCTTATTTTGCCAGAAGCATTTGCTTTAGTTCGTGAGGCAGCAAAAAGAACAATTGGACAAAGACATTATGATGTTCAGCTAATGGCAGGAATTACTCTTGCTAGAGGTAAAGTTGCTGAGCAAAAAACAGGAGAAGGAAAAACCCTTTCAGCAGTTCCCGCACTGTACTTACATGCATTAACTGGGAAAAGTGCTCATTTAGTTACAGTAAATGATTATCTTGCGCGTCGAGATTGTGGATGGATGGGTCCAGTTTTTGATTTCTTAGGACTTAAAGTAGCTTCAATTATTAGCGAAGAATCTTTTATTTATGATCCTGAATTTACTAATAAAGAAGCAAGCGATCTTAAGCTTTTACATTTAAGACCAATTACTAGAAAAGAAGCATATGAGACAGATGTTGTTTATGGAATTAACTCTGAATTTGGTTTTGACTATCTTCGTGATAACATGGCAAATGATCTTAAGCAGATTGTTCAAAGAGGCTATTGCTTTGCAGTAGTTGATGAAGTAGATTCTGTATTAATTGATGAAGCAAGAACACCGCATATAATTTCTGCGCCAGATGAAGCTCCTGCTCAAAAGTATTATGATTATGCAAAAATTGTGGATAAATTAAATTCAGAAATAGATTATAAAATTGATGAAAAACTAAGAACAGCTCATTTAACGGATCACGGAATAAGTAAGATTGAAAAAATGTTTGGCATTTCTGATATTTATGAAAAAGATTTTGATACTGTCTATCATTTAGAAGCTGCTTTAAAAGCAAGAACCTTATTTCGTAAAGAAAAAGATTATATTGTAAAAGATAACGAAGTAATCTTAGTAGATGAATTTACGGGAAGACTTATGGTTGGAAGAAGACTATCTGAAGGTCTCCACCAGGCAATTGAGGCAAAAGAAGGAGTAACTATTCAAAGAGAATCTAAAACTCTGGCTACTGTTTCTCTCCAAAATTACTTTAGGATGTATGAAAAATTGTCTGGAATGACAGGAACTGCGGTTACAGAAGCAGAAGAACTAAATAAAATTTATAACTTAGAAGTAATAGTAATACCAACTCACAGGGATTTAATAAGAAAAGATAGAGCAGATGTAATATATAAAACTTCAAGAGCAAAAATATCAGCAGTAGCAGATTTAATAGAGGATGCATATAAAAGAGGACAACCTGTTTTAATCGGAACAACCTCTATTGAAAAAAACGAATTTATTTCTCAGGCATTAAAAAGAAGAGGAGTAAAGCATGAGGTTTTAAATGCAAAAAATCATGAAAGAGAAGCAGAAATTATTGCCAAAGCTGGAGAAAAGGGAGCAATTACTGTTGCAACTAATATGGCAGGAAGAGGAGTTGACATTATCTTAGGAGGAGATACTCCTAAGTTTGAAGACGGACGTGATAAGAAAGGAACTAAAGAATGGGAAGTATGGGAGAAAAAACATAAAGAAGTACTTGATTCAGGTGGTCTTATGGTAATTGGAACTGAAAGGCATGAATCAAGAAGAATTGATAATCAGTTAAGAGGGAGATCTGGAAGACAAGGTGATCCTGGAGTATCTCAATTTTTTGTAGGTCTTGATGATGAAATAATGCGTCTTTTTGGCGGAGATGCTATTTCAAATATTATGACTAAATTTAAGATGCCAGAAGATGTTCCTTTACAAAATCCCTTAGTATCTCGTGCAATTGAACAAGCGCAGTCAAAAGTTGAAGGGCACAACTTTGATATAAGAAAACATTTAGTTGAGTATGATGATGTTTTAAATAAACAAAGAGAAATAGTTTATCAAAGAAGAAGAAAAGTTTTAGAAGGAGCAGATGAAAAAGGTTTAAGAGATGATATTAAGGAAATTATTTCCTCTGCAATAGTGAGTGCAGTTGAAATAAGTGAGGCAAGTATTGATTCTGAAAAATCAGTAAATACACAAATTGCTGAAAAATTTGCAACAATAGTTCCTTTTGATGAAAATTCTTTAAAACAAATTGAGACTCAACTTGAACAGCTTCATCTAGTTCAGGAAAAATCAGAATTATTAATAAAAATAGCAGAAGATGTATATAAAAAACGTGAAGAACAAATGGGAGAAACCTTAATGCATGAAGTGGAGAAATTTGTGATGCTTTCAGTTATTGATAATCTTTGGATGGATCACCTAGATGCAGTTGAAAACTTAAGACAGGGAATTGGTTTAAGAGGATATGGGCAAAAAGATCCGTTAGTTGAGTATAAAAATGAAGCTTTTAAAATGTTTGAGCAATTACTTGCAGGAATTAATGATGAGGTAGCGCATAGAATCTATAGAGTTCAGGTGCAACAACCACCTGAGGTAAAACCTCAACACCAACATGTAGTGACTCAAGCAGCAGGTTCTGACACAGCAACAGTTTCAACTTCCAGTATTTCTTCAAGCACGCAAGTTGATTCATCAAATTCTAAAAAGAAAAAGTTAGGTAGAAATGATCAGTGTTGGTGTGGTAGTGGGAAAAAGTATAAGAAATGCCATTGGCCAAATTAGTGAATTTTACTTTCCTCAATAATTTATTTTAATTAGAATAACTCTATAGATTTTTTAAACGTGGATATGTTTTTTATTTTCTTTCTTAAGCCTCTCTTCAATTGTTTTCATCTTATCAGAAATTGCTCTTTCAATATCAACACCAGCTGCTTGAGCAAGCTGAATAGTTGTGATGATAACATCGGCAAATTCTTGATAAACATTTCTCCTGTCAAATTTCTCAAGTTTTGATTTTCTCTGTAGTTTTAAAATTCCTAAAATGTCATTACAAAGCTCTCCTACTTCTTCGTTTAGTTTTACGGTTTTTGCAAGAATCTCTCTTTCTCTTGGAGATTCAACATTATATTCAACTTTTGTTTTATCACCTAAAATCTTTACTTTTTCCTGTAAATTTTTTAAATTCATATTATCATTCTACATCAATTACTTAATTATTAAAAGGAAGAAGAGAATTGAAACTATAATCCTGTAAATTCCAAAAGGAATAAAAGTATGGTTTTTTATAAAATCTAAAAAGAATTTAATTGCTAAAATTGCAACAATAAATGATCCAATAAAACCAACCAAAAGAAAAAGATATTCATTGTAAGTGTAAGATAAAAAATTGCTTTTTAAAATGTCCAAAGCACTTGCTGCAAACATAGTTGGAACTGCTAATAGAAAAGAAAATTCAACCGCAGTCTTTCTTTTTGTTCCCAGAAATAATCCTCCTACAATTGTTGCTGCAGACCTTGAAACTCCCGGAATAACGGCAAGAGATTGAAAAACTCCAATTAAAAATGCATTCTTATAACTCATGTCTTCAATTTTATCTATGTGGTGCTCTTTTTCTTTATATAAAAGTTCAAGAATGATTAAAGCAATTCCTCCAAAAAAAAGTGCCAAAAGAGTAACAGTGGTATTTCCAAGTAAAAAGAGTTTTATATACTTATATAAAACAAATCCGATAATTGCGGTTGGTAAAAAAGCAATAATTATTCTTTTCCAAGTATCAGTACTTGTTAAAAGTTTTTTTGAGTAAAGGAAAACAACTGCAAAAATTGCACCAAGTTGAATTATTATTTCAAAATCTTTAACATAATCTGTTTGAGCAATTCTTAAAATATTTGAAGTAAGAATTAAATGTCCTGTTGAAGAGATAGGTAAGAACTCTGTTATTCCTTCAACAATTGACAGAATAATTGAATTGAATAAAGTCACATATTAAGTATAAAGGATAGATGCAAAAGAAAAAAGTGCGATTTTATTTAATATCTTAAAATAGTAGGTTTGCAAAACTAGCTATAATTGCATAGAATTATTTTAGTGAAAGAAGCAAAAATAGATAAAGAGTGGGATATAAAAAAAATTATAATAACTGTATTTATATTGACAATATTAATTGCTTTAGTTTTATTCTTTAAGTTTTATGTTTTTGCAGAAAATGATTTTTCCAACAAATCTTTATCTTCAACACCTTCTATTAAACAGGTAGAAGGAGTAAGCACTTCTGAAAATCCTCCTGATATTAAAAAAGCAGTTCAGGAAAAGGTAAACTTAATAAAAGAGGAAGCAGCAAGTATAGATGTTATTGAGATTGCATCTTCTTCTCCCCAGGTTCAAAAAGTAATAAATGATTTAAAAGAGTTAGAAAAGTATCCAAGTAATCAAGCAAAAAGTATGTGTAATAATATTTGTGATCAGTTATGAGATTTTTAAAAAAATATAAAAAACATGCTTTTAGCAGATTTTTAAAAATTCTTGGCCCCGGCCTTATTACTGGTGCTGCAGATGATGATCCATCAGGAATAGCTACATATTCTCAGACAGGTGCTCAATTTGGCTACGGACAGCTTTGGACAGTCATTTTTATGTATCCTTTGATGACTGCTGTTCAGGAAGCTTGTGCAAGAGTAGGAGCAGTAACGGGGAAAGGAATTGCAGCTGTTGTAAGGGATAATTACAACAAAAAAATGCTTTACGCAGTTGTGTTATTAGTTGTTGTTGCAAACACAATAAATATTGGAGCAGACATTGGGGCAATGGCTGAATCAATGCAGCTAGTAATTCCTCTGCCTTTTTTTTATTGGGCAATAGGATTTACAATAGTTATGCTTTCTTTTGAAATCTTTACCTCTTATGCAGCTTATGCAAAGATATTAAAATGGCTTTCTCTTGCTTTATTTGCTTATCCAATTACTGCAATTATTGCTGGGCAAAATTGGCCGATGGTTTTAAAAGCAGTTGTTGTACCTCATATTGAATTTACTTTTTCTTTTTTCTTTATTTTAACTGGAGTTTTAGGAACAACAATTTCTCCTTACATGTTTTTTTGGCAAGCATCAGAAGAAGTAGAAGAGGAAATTAAAGGAAAACGTCTTTCTCAGTCTTTATCGCATGCTCCTAGGATTAGTAGAAGATTTATTAAAAATATTAGGATAGACACTCTTTTGGGAATGTTTTTTTCAGAAATAATAGCCTTTTTTATAATTGTTACTACGGCATCAGTCTTAAACGGAAATGGGGTAACTAATATTGAAACAGCAGCAGATGCAGCAAAGGCACTTGAGCCATTGGTTTCTACTTTTCCTAATTCAGGATTAATTGCTAAATCAATTTTTGCAGCAGGAGTTGTGGGAATAGGGCTTTTAGCAGTTCCTATTTTAGCAGGATCTGCTTCATATGCATTATCAGAGGCTTTAAATTGGAATACAGGATTGCATTTTAAAATAAAAAAAGCATATGGGTTTTATGGTGTTATAATTGCAGCTACCTTAATTGGGCTTTTTATTAACTTTATTGGCATTGATCCTATAAAGGCATTAGTATTTACAGCTGTATTTAATGGAATCGCAGCAGTGCCTTTAATTTTTGTAATAATTAAAATTTCAGGAAATAACAAAATAATGGGAGAGTATAAAAGCGGTAAACTGTCAAGGAGTTTACTTATTACAACTTTTATAACAATGACAACCTCAGTTATTTTAATGTTTATTGCCCTTTTAAGTAGATAATGGATGAGTTAAAAAAAAGAGTTGAAAAACTTGTTAAAAAATTAGATATAGATAAGAAAAGACAAGAAATAAGAGTACTTGAAGCAGAAGCAACAAGTCCTTCTTTTTGGCAGGATCATCAGAAAGCAGCTGCTAAGATGAAAGAATTATCAGATCTTCAAAAAGAACTTTTAGACGTAGAAGAATTAGAGAAACTTATAAGTCAAGGAAAAGAAAAAGAAGCAGAAAAGCTTCTTGAAGAAATGGAGATTTTGCTTTATCTCTCAGGTCCTTATGATGCAGGAGGTGTAATTTTGTCTCTTCATTCAGGTCAAGGCGGTGTTGAAGCAATGGATTGGACGCAAATGCTTTTTAGAATGTATACACGTTTTTTTGAAAGAAAAGAATGGGAGCACGAAGTGCTTGAAGAAACTCCGGGAGAAGAAGCAGGCTTAAAAAGTGTTGTTATCTCTGTTTCTGGAAAATATGCTTATGGGTTTTTAAAACACGAAGCAGGGGTGCATAGATTAGTAAGACAATCTCCTTTTAATGCTGATAACTTAAGGCAGACATCATTTTCTTTAGTAGAAGTTCTTCCAGACATTGGAGAAGATGCAAAAATTGAGATAAAAGACGATGATTTAGAATGGGACTTTTTTAGAGCAGGTGGCCATGGAGGACAGAATGTAAATAAAGTTTCAACCGCGGTAAGACTTAAGCATAAACCAACAGGAATTGTAGTTACAGCATCGTCTGAGCGCTATCAAGGGAAAAATAGAGAGTACGCTCTTAAAATTCTTAAAGCAAAGCTTTGGATAAAACAAGAAGAAGAAAGAAGAAAACAGGAAGAAGAGTTTAAAGGTGGATATAAAACGCCTGGCTGGGGAAATCAGATAAGATCATACGTTTTACATCCTTACCGAATGGTAAAAGACTTAAGAACAGAGTATGAGACAGGTAATACAGACGCAGTTTTAGATGGAGAGATAGATGGTTTTATTGATGAAGAATTAAGAAAGCTTTAGTCTTGCTAAATCCTCTGAGATGTGGTTAACTAAATACTGATACTTTATACCTATGGAACCTGAAAAAGAAAAAGATAAAAATTTAGTCCATAGTTTTAATCCCACAAACAGCTCTTTTTTTAGTGGAAAACTAATTCTCTTTTTAATTATTGCAGCAGTTTTAGGTGTTACATCTGGATATTTTTTAACTAGAAGCAGCTCAACCGTAAATAGTATGAAAAATTCAATTACTGCATCAACCGTTTCTAAGGGAACAACAGAAGGATCAGATGATACAAAAACATTTAAAGACATAACAGAAGGAGTTTTAAAAGAGGGTGGAATAGAAGGAGAAGGGGCTTTTCATTTGGAAAGACCAGGCGGAATAAGTCAAAACGTTTATTTAACTTCATCAATAGTTGATCTTTCAAAGTACCTTAATAGAAAACTTAAGGTTTGGGGATCTACTCAAAAAGCCCAATACGCAGGCTGGTTAATGGATGTAGGTAAAATTGAAGTAATAGAATAACATCTTCCTAAAATGATAAAACTGGATAATGTCTCAAAAAAATTCGGAACAGGAGTTTTTGGACTTTCTGATATAACAATAGATGTTGATAAAGGTGAATTTTTATTTTTAGTTGGTCCTAGCGGTTCAGGTAAAACAACTATATTTAGACTTTTAATAAGAGATACTTTACCAACTGAGGGGACAATTGTTATTGAAGATTGGGACGTAGTAAAGCTACCAAAATCACAAATTCCTCATCTAAGAAAAAAAATAGGGGTTGTTTTTCAGGATTTAAAGCTCTTAATGGATAGAACAGTTTTTGAAAACATAATGCTTCCTTTAGAAGTTGTAGGAATAAAGATTGAGGAAGCTTCTCAAAAAGCAGAAGATGTTTTAGCACAAGTTGGACTTTTAGAGCATAAAGAAAAATTCCCTATTCAATTATCAGGAGGAGAGCTGCAGAGAGCAGCTATCGCAAGAGCCTTGGTTTTATCACCTGACATAATACTCGCAGATGAAGCAACAGGAAATCTAGACATGGCTACTTCTTGGGAAATAATAAAGCTTTTATCTGATATAAATGAAAAAGGAACAACTGTTGTTATGGCGACTCATAACCTTGACATAGTTAAGAATTTATCAAAAAGAGTAATTGAGCTTGAAAAAGGAAGAATAACTAAGGATAGCAAGTCTCCAAAGTCAGAGCAAAAGAAAAACGGAGGTAAAGACATAGATAAAGAGGAGCAAAAAAAGGATAAAAAAGAAGAAGAAAAACCAGTAGATAAAGATAAAGAAGACAAATCAGAGGATAAAAAGGAGGAAAAAAAATGAGACATGTAAAAAATTCTTGGAAAAACATCAGAAGATCACCTTATCAGGCATTTGCCGCGATAATGATTATGACTTTAACTTTTTTAACAATTTCTTTTTTCACATTTCTCCTGTTAGGTTCTTCAAAGATTGTTAATTTTTTTGAATCAAAACCTCAGGTAACAGCTTTTTTCAAAAATGAAGCAAAGCAAGCTGACATTGATTCACTTAAGGCAGGTCTTGAGGCAAGCAGTAAAGTTGCATCTGTAAAATTTGTTTCTAAAGATGAAGCCTTAAGTATTTATAAGGAACAAAACAAAAATGATCCCTTGCTTTTAGATTTAGTTACTGCAGACATATTACCATCATCACTTGAGATATCAGCAGAAAAAATTGAAGATCTAACTTCAATATCAGAATCTTTGAAATCTTCTCCACTTGTTTCTGAAGTTATTTTTCAAAAAGATGTTGTAGCAACTCTTACTTCATGGACTAGTGCGCTTCGTACGATAGGAATAGTTCTAGTTGTTGTTTTGTCACTTGTTTCAGTATTTATTATGGTTACGATAATTGGAATAAAAATTTCGCAAAGAAAAGAAGATATAGAAATTATGAAATTAATAGGAGCAACTAGCTGGCATATTAGATGGCCATTTATTTATGAAGGTGTTTTTTATGGTGTGGCGGGAGCTTTTATTGGTTGGCTATTCTCATCAGCAGTTCTTCTTTATTCAACACCTTTTCTTTCATCTTTCTTAAAGGGAATTCCTATTTTCCCAATTCCATATTTGTTTTTTGTAATACTTCTTGGAATTGAGGTTTTAATAGCAGTAATTCTTGGTGCTTTTTCAAGCTTTATGGCAGTTTTAAGATATCTAAAATAATATGAATTATGATTTTAAGAAAGAAAATATTCTCAATATTACTGGCAATAATTTTACTTCTCTTATCGTATAAAAATATTCTTGCTCAGGATTCTGATTTAACACTCACTCCTAGCCCTACTCCAGTAGATGATCAAAAAATAGAAGAACTTCAAAACAAGATAGATGATTTACAGAAGAAAGTTTCTGATCTGCAAGGGCAGGCAAAAACACTTTCTTCACAAATTTCCGTAATGGATAATCAGATAAAATTAACAGAATATAGAATAGAGTCAACAAGGGAACAATTATTAAGTCTTGCAGTAGATATTGACACTGCAGATAAAAAAATAGACACCTTGGAAAAAGGTTTGGATCAGCTATCAAAAGTTCTTCTTAAGAGAATTGTTACTACTTATGAAGTTGGAACTGCCCCTTCTTTTCAGATATTACTTGCTTCAAATAATGTTTCTAATTTTTTTACCAGATTAAATTATCTAAAACTTGCTCAAGCACATGATAGGAAGCTTATTTATGATACACAGCAGGCAAAAACAGATTATTCAAATCAAAAAGACATTTTTGAAAATGAAAAGATAAAAGTAGAATCTTTAAAAAAACAGCTCGAAGATTATACAATTCAATTGGATAGAGAAAAACAAGGAAAACAGCGCTTACTGGAAGATACAAAAGGAAGCGAGGTTAATTACCAACGACTTCTTGCTCAAGCTCGTGCTGAGTATGAAGCGATTCAGGGAATAGTATCGGGTCTTGGTCAAGAAGTTGAGTCTGGGCCAGTCGGGGAAGGGCAAGCGATAGCAAATGTTATTTCAGCGCCATCATGTAATTCAGGAGGAGCACATCTACACTTTATAGTAACTCAAAATGGATCCAACCAAAATCCTTTTAATTATCTCAGTTCAATTGCCAGCGAGAATTGTTCGGGTTCGTCTTGTGGGAGCTCTGATGGAGATGCTTTTAATCCTTCAGGATCCTGGAGTTGGCCCTTAGATGGACCAATACGGTTGACCCAAGGGTATGGTTCAACTTGGGCAACAAAAAACACGTGGGTTAGGAATATCTACTCTTTTCATAATGGGATTGATATTTTAGGTCCATCCTTTACTGTTAAAGCCGTAAAAAGCGGCACTCTTTATAGAGGAAGTTATTCTGTTGGTTGTTCATTGAGATATATAAAAGTTGTTCATGCGGATGGTTTTGTTACTTTTTATCTTCATGTTAACTATTAAATAGGGTTGCAATTCTTCGCAGATACAGCAATACTTTTATTAATATAATGAATAAAAATAATAAATTTTTTACTAAAAATTTCGAGGAGACCCGGAGATTGGGCGAAAACTTAGCCGGTAAAATTGACAAAGGAACGGTAATTGCTCTTTATGGAGATTTGGGGAGTGGAAAAACTACTTTTGTCCAAGGGTTTGCAAGGGGTCTTGGAATTAATAGAAGATTAACATCTCCGACATATATAATTCTGAGAACATACAAAATTAAACTTAAAACTGAAAACTTATCCCCCAAGGGGACTAGCTTTCCCGAAGCGGCGAAATTTAAAAATTCGGTTCAAAAAGTGAAAAATTTTT
>DASRON010000043.1:0-24484 GCA_035646815.1 Patescibacteria group bacterium
GTTAATATTCCCAATAATAGTTGCTCCAAAGATTAGGAGTAATAGGAATGATTTTTTTTGTTTTTAAATCAAAACCTAGTATTTTATTACATTTAAAATTATTCCAGTAACAACTTGCAGAAACTGCAGCTTAGTTTTAAGTTATCCGTTTTTACTGTATTAACAAACAGTTCTAAAGATTTCTGAGGATTACTTTTTGTACTAAATCATAAACTATACTGGTAAGGACTTTGATTTACAATCCCTCTTAGATTTGTTGGATAAACAATTAGGTGATGTATTGGAATTAGTAGAAAGATTATTAATAAAAAATACTTTGTGATTTTTCTTCTCCAGTTTCTAGATGAAACATAATACCAAGCAATAGTAAAAAGAACATAAAAACTTGCAACAACATCAGTATTTCTTCTAATTCCTGGATAGGACCTTGTTGCATTAAGTATGGATTTGCAAAAAATTATTTAATTCAAAAATAGTAAAAGCTTCATCAAATTTAAATTCAATAAGATTTAAGGAAAACAATCTAAAAATTGAAGAAAATGAAAATATGATAACAATCCAAAAAAGATAGGAAGTCTTAAGTAAATTAAAAAAAATTTTAGTTTTCATTTTTTAAATTATTATTTATTGTTTGAAGTAGTAAATAATTTTCTTGAGAACTTTTAATATAAAATGCTTTTTCAGCATAGAATTTAGCAGATACTGTTGCATTATGGAGAAAGAATTTTTTTATATTTAAGAAACTGCCATCTTAATTTATCAGTAATTTTATAAAGTTTATATAGCTTAGGATTTATGATTAAATCATAGCTTCCAATAAATTCAACATGTCTTGGGTTATATCCCTGTTTGAATCTATGAAAACCAAACCATGGATCATGTGGATCTGCATTTGGTCCAAGCGATCCCCACATGTCAAATTCTTTTAAGCCTATTTTTTTTCCGTACTTAATTGCTTCCCACATCATTAAATTTGAAGCCATAACTTCTCGATGCTCAGTGCTTGATGCACCATATGGATAATAGAGGATGTTTTTATAAACAAAGAGAACCCATGTAGCAAGAGTTCGGTTGTTATATTTAGCAACTAATAGATGGGCAGTTAGTTTTTCTTTTGAAAATTTTTCATCTTTTACTTTTAGAGTTTCCCACATTAATTTATGATAGTCTTGTGTGTGAGCATAAAAACTTTGTCTTTTTGTTGTTTCTTTAGTAAGTTTTAAATATTCTTCAAACGCTTTATCAGAATTATCTTCTACTACTCTTACTCCATGTCTCTGTGCAACTCTTATGTTGTATCTTGTTTTAGGATGCATATTTTTTAATATTTCTTCTTCAGACAGGGTAAGATCTAGTTTGAAATTAAAATGTGTAAATAGCGGATGAAAAGAAGGGACAAGATTAAGTATTTTATAATCAAATTCTAAACCTTTCTCTTTTTCCACATTTGGCTCAAGTTGAATAAATACAGCTTTTTGTAAAAAACCTACTTTTTTAAGAATTGAAATCTGTTTTTTATTAGGAAGTAGACCTTTTGGAAAATATCCGACAGTAAAGTTTGTCTTAGGAATTTTATGAAACGATACTTGAATACCGTTTTCTCTTACAACCTTTATATTGCCTTTTTCTCTAAATTTCTTCCATTCTTCTGATTGAAGTGGATGATTTGAGTAGTTATCGTCTTTCATAAATAGTCTGGGACATTAAGATCGTTATTAAGAATATGCCTATTTTGTTCTAGAAGTTCATCTGGTAGTTCAAAAATAAATCTTGATACCATATTATTTGTTCTTTGTCCAAAAAACATTCTTTTTTTTGCATAACTTAAGAATAATTTTTGTTTTGCACGCGTTATTCCTACATAACAAAGCCTTCGTTCTTCTTCTAATTCGTTTTTATCCATTAACGCTCTTGAGTGAGGAAACAATCCTTCTTCCATGCCTATCATAAAAACTATTGGGAACTCAAGACCTTTTGCTGCGTGCAGAGTCATAAGATTTACGGCATCCTTTTTTCCTTTATTTGTTTTTTCAAGATAATCCGGCATATATTCTTGTTCAACTAAAGATACGTTCTCTAAGAATTGTATTAAATTTGGGAACTCAAGTGCAACAGAACGCAATTCTTTTATATTTTCAAGTCTTTGCCTATCTTCTTTATCTTTTTCATCATAAAGAGAAAGATAATCAACTTGACTTACGATATTATCCAAAATTTCAATCGTTTTTTTTGATTCATTGTGCTTTTTTTGATACTCTAAAAACTTAGAAAATCTTCTTTTTCCTATTTTTTCAATTCTTTTTATAGAAACAGAGTCCTTATTGTTTGCAAGAGCTTTTAAATAAGCCAAAATATCTTTAATTTCTTTTCTTTCATAGAATCTAGTGCCGCCTATTAATAAATATGGAATTCCTTGATGCAGGAATACTTCTTCTAGGACTCTTGATTGAGCATTTGTTCTATAAAGAACAGCAAAATCAGAAAAATTAAAATCTAAAAGCTTTTTCATATTAATAATTCTGTCAATAATAAAATCACCTTCATCATGTTCATTTGTTGCCTCGTAAATCATAATTTCTTCACCTTCCAAATTCTTAGTCCAAAGATTTAATACAGGATGGGAAGTATTTTTTGAAATTATAGATGAAGCAGCATCAAGAATTTTTTGCGTTGAGCGATAATTTCGAGACAGCTTAAATGTTTTAACGTTTTTAAAGTCGTTGTTAAATTTAATTAAGTTTTGGAAATCTGCTCCTCGCCAGCTATAAATACTTTGCGAAAAGTCTCCTACAACGCAAATATTATTATTTTTTTTTGCTAGCATTTTCGTTAAAACGTATTGAGCCCTATTGGTATCTTGATATTCATCTACTAAAATATACTTAAATTTGTCTTGATACTTTAACAAAACATCAGGAAATTCCCTAAATAAATCCACAACTTTGAAAAGTAAATCATCAAAATCAAGAGCATCGCTTTCTTTAAGAAGTTTTTGATAAGAGGGGTAGATTTGGGCAACTTTTGATTGCATGTGTCCTTTTGCAAGACTTACATACTCCCTTTCATTTATGAGTTCATTTTTTGCTTGAGAGATATAAGAGAGCACTGCAGAAGGTTTATATTCTTTAGGAGAAATTCCCTGTTTTTTAAATACTTGTTTAATTGCATCAATTTGTTCTTGGCTATCATAGATAGTAAACTTATTTGAAATTCCTAAATGTTTTCCTTCGATTCTTAAAATCTTTGCACAAAGAGAATGAAAAGTGGTAATAGTAGGTTTTTGAAGAGCCTTAAGATTAAAAGTATTAATATATTTATCAATTCTCTCTTTCATTTCTCCTGCCGCCTTATTGGTAAAGGTAACGCAGAGAATGTTGTTAGGACTTACTTTTGATAAAATAAGGTAGATTACCTTATGAGTAATAACTTTTGTTTTTCCGCTTCCTGCTCCTGCTAAGACTATCATCGGTCCATCTGTTTCCATGACTGCTTTTTGTTGTTCGGGGTTTAGGTCCTTGAGAAAATCATTATTCATATCGTATAATAATACCACATGAAATCACCACTGATTGTCGCTAATTGGAAGTCAAATAAGACATTAGAAGAGGTTAAGGAATGGGTGGAAAAATATACAGAAGAAAGTTCTCAAAATGATAAACAGATAATTATTTGTTCTTCTTTTACATTATTGTCAGATCTAAAAAACTTAATTTCTCATAAAAATCTAAAAATCGAAATAGGTGCACAAGATTTATCTGCTTTTGACAGTGGGCAATATACAGGAGAAGTAAACGCAGCACAAATAAAAGATTTTGCAAATTATGTAATAATTGGACATTCGGAAAGAAGAAAAAATTTTAATGAAACAAATCAAATATTGGAGCAAAAAGTAACAATGGCTAGAAATTATGATTTAGAACCTATTTTTTGTATTCAAGGCAATGATACTTATATTCCAAGCGGAGTAGAGATAGTTACTTATGAACCTTTCTTTGCAATCGGTACAGGAAACCCTGATACTCCTGAAAATGCAGAGGAAATAGGAGGTATGATAAAGAAAAAAGGATTTCGTAGTTTTTTATACGGGGGAAGTGTAAATTCCGAAAATGTAAAAAATTTCACGTCAATGCCCTCAATAGATGGTGTTTTAATAGGCAAGGCAAGCCTTGACCCATTAGAATTTTCCAAGACAATTAATGCTTCATGAATGATTAAATATTACTAAGTTTATATGTCTAAAAAAAATAAAAAGATACTAATTATTATTGTAAGTATTATTTTTCTTGCTCTAGCTGTAAAAGTTATAAGTTTTAGCTACAGATTTTTCCCTTTTGTTTTTCAGCTTACCTTTAACCGTGATATTGAGCTTAAGCAAAAAGACGATCAGATAAACATTTTACTTATGGGAATAGGGGGAGGAAAACATGATGGCCCTAATCTTACAGATACAATTATTTTTGCAAGCATTAATCCGAAACTAAATAAAGTTAATTTGGTTTCTCTTCCTAGGGATTTATGGATTCCAGATCTCAGAACCAAAATAAATGTTGCCTATGCTCAAGGTGAAGCAAAAAGAAAAGGAGGAGGGTTAGTGCTTGTAGAAGCAGTTGTTTCTAAAATTTTAAATAAAGATGTTGATTATGGATTGCGTATAGATTTTAACGGCTTTGTAAGAGCAGTTGATCTTCTAGAAGGACTTGATATAGATATTGAGAGAAGCTTTGATGATTATGAATATCCTGATGAAGGAAAAGAAAATGATCTCTGTGGTCATAAAGAAGAGGAATTAGAAGAATTAGCAACAGCTTCGTCACAATTGGAAGCTTTTCCTTGTAGATATAAACATTTACATTTTGATAAAGGAGTGCAGCATATGGACGGAGAAAAAGTTCTTGAGTACGTTAGATCAAGGCATGCGGAGGGAGCTGAAGGTTCAGATTTTGCAAGAAGTAGAAGACAAGAAAAAGTGATAACAGCTTTTAAAGATAAAATCTTTTCGCTTAAATTTTTGGCAAATCCAGGAAAACTTTTTGATTTCTATAGCATTATTAAAGAAAGTATAGATACAGATATTAAGGATACTGAATTTGATGACTTTGTAAGGCTTTTGGACAAAGCAAAAGAGTCAAAAATTCAAAATGCCCTAATTGATATAGGAGATGAGAAGACCAACAGGGAAGGATTGCTTATTAATCCTGATCCAGATGAAGAATATGATTATCAATGGGTATTAATTCCAAGAACAGGAAACGGTAATTTCCTAGAAATACAAAAATATATAGATTGCGAACTAAAGATGGAAGGATGTATTATTCCAAAATTTATTAAAAATTAATCTGATAAATATTTACTTCGGAATTCTTATAGATAATTTTTCCAATCTCTTTAAATTTATCTTCCTCTAGATTTTTGTATTTTTGCTTCTCAAGCTCGCCTATAAAGATAAGCTTAATGTCATATTTTTTAATAAGTTCTTTTGTTTTTTCTTTATCACTCGTTTCATAAAGTGTTTTTATATCTTCAATTCTTGGAGCAGGAATATCATAGGTTCCTCGCCAAAGCCATTCATGCACTGTCCATCCTAAAACTGTTGGAAGTCCTGTATTTGTCGAAACTCTCCCAAAATCTGTATAAGAATCCCCTTGTGCTTCAAGAATAACAATTTGTCCATTAATATTCTTATTAAGCCATTGGATTGCTTTATAATCATTAGGATAAAGACCTTTTAGATATTTAGTTCCATCAAGCCCTTGATAGTTTTTTAAATCGCCATAATATGAGTTAATTGCAAAATAAGAATAAGATATAATAAGAGAAAGTAGAAGGGTGAAAAAAATAATCCACAAAACCTCAATAGATTTTATAAAAATTTTATTTTTTTCTCTAAAATAAATAAAAATTCTTGCAATAATATATCCAGAAGAAAGAGAAAGTAAAATAAAAGCTTGGTAAGTTAATTTAAACATGGTATTTGCTCTAAAATGAGCAGGATAAATGTCTTTTAGATAGATAATTTCAGGTATAAAAATTAAAATAGTGGAGAACATAATCAAAACAGTTATAAAAAAGTCGTTTTTGTAAGATTTTGTTTTAAATACTAGAACAAAGAATGATAAAACTAGAAAATAAAAGAATCCATAAAGAATTATAAGCTGCCACAAAGGAGATGTTTGACAATGGTTTGCTTCAAACAAAAATGGACCAATCTTTTCGAGATTCGTTAGAAAATCAGGAGCACAGAGAAGACCGATACCAGAAGTAAAAGGATTAAAAAATAAATTAAAAGGAAGAGAGAAGATAATAAAAGAGATAAAAATAATACTAGTTTTTAAAATAAAATTAGCTATAATATTTGTTTTATTTTTTCCATTTAATGTTATAAAGAAAAGTATTAATAATGTAAAAAGAAGATAGATTCCACCATCCCAAGCATTTGTCATATACATAACTGCAAGTAAAAAACCTAATAAAATTAAAGAAAGAAATTCATAAGAAAATAGTTGCTGTTTTAGATTAAATTTATTTGCTCTTAAACTAGTTAATAGGAAGATATTATTGTGTTCTTCTTTTTTTTGAGTAAGGTTAAGAAACATTGAAAATAAGAATGCTACTGTTAAGAGGACAAAGGGAACATCTAAAACATGTCCATGTAGATCAGATACAACCCATGAATAAGCAGGAAATTCGTGAATAGTATTATAAATAAATCTAGTTGCATTAGGATACCAATAAGAATTAGGAAATGTATTGGGAAGAAATTCTAATTGCCAAAAAGGTACAGGGTTTTCAACAGAGTATGATCTGAAAAAAGCAAATATTGTGTGAAGATTTCCTGCAAGCGTAACTAAAAATGCTGTTAAGAAACCAGTAAAAAATAAAAATTTTCTAGATATCTTTTTTTTAAAATCAAAACTATTTAATAAGTTTATGCCTAATGAAAATGATGCTGTAAATGTTAAAGAAAATAAGGTTGCAAGCATTAAATTAAAACTTATTTGTGAAGGGACAGATGAGATTTTTGTTAAAATAGCAGTTACTAAATGTCCAAAATAGTAATAGTTAATAGAATAGGGAGTAAACCAAATGTCTCTTGCAGGGAAATATTCGCTTCTTAGAATAGAGTTAATAAATCCAAAATCCATATACTTTTCAAGTCCATGAATATCTGGCTGAAAGCTTTTGATAATAATCCAGAAAAATAAAGCAATAATAAAAAGTATTTCTTCTAAAATAAATATTTTTCGATCTTTAGAAAAAAAGGGGAAAAGCGCTGTTTTAATAAAAGAATGGTTATTTTTCTTTTCTCTCTTTTTTAAAAAGAAAAAATAATTAAGTAAGAAAAATAAAATTATTAGCAGAAGACAAGTAAATAGTGAAAAAGGAAGTATATGAAAAGTGCCAAGTAGAAAAATTGTATATCCAAGAATAGAAATTCCTAAAATTTTAGAAAAAAGATAACCCTTGTCTAAAAATTTACCAAAAATACTAGATGAAATTGGTAAAAAAACATAACCGATAACAAAAATTGTAAGCCACCAGTTAAAAATAAATATAGTATTAATTGAGTTAAAAACTGCAAACATTTTTTATGTCATATATAGAAATGCCACTTTTTTCGTTTTTATATAATCTATGATAGTTATTATTCAAAAAAGCTTTATTTACAGGAAAATCACTTTTATCCTGACTAATTATATAGCTTATTTTATTATCTTTTAAAGTCTCACAATTCTTTTTCAAATCATTTGAGATGAAAAACTGTCGCAAAATTAAGTCTCTTCCGTTAGTGTCATAACCTAGAGACCAGGAAAAGTATGGCCAACCTAAAAAGATTTTTCTTCCTGCAAGAGAAGCAGGATTATAGATATAAGTAGAATTTATAAAAATAGCATCTCTTGGAGTATTTTTTATAATCCATTCTATATCAGGATTTCTAGGATAATCAGGGATTGAATACATGGTGTCATTTTTAATAGCAAATAAATCAATTACACCGGAAAAAGTTAAGAAAAAAATTAAGATAATTGTTATTATTTTCCCATATAGGTTTTTTCTCCAAATGTTAAATAATGCAAAAGCAATAAAAATATTTGCAATTATTATCCATAAATTAAAAAATTTATGATTAGCTGCAATGTCTGGAGAAAATTGAAAGAGATTGCCAATTATAAAAAGTGATAAAAAAGCAATAAAAAGTTTTTTAGCAGGTTTCTTAGAGAGTAAAAAGCCAATTGGAATAAGTATTGATCCCAAGCCTAGGTTTAAAACCCAGTATCTAAACCAGTTAAAAGCAGTGAAATTATTTGATTCAAGATAGCCAGGATTTAATTTAATAGCATTACCGGCTCCAGCTCCCCATAGAAAAAATATTTGAGGTAAAGCTATTACAAAAGCTATGCTAAGAATTAGAAAAATTACTTTTCTTTGTTTAGAAAAAAGAATGAAAAAAGAAGCTAAAACAGCAAAAGACATAATAAAGACTGCTCCGTGTAAAAAAGAAAATAATCCAATAGTAAGGCCGGAAATAAGAATAAGTTTATTTGATAGAATTTTATTAGTTTGTTCAGATTTTAATAAAAAATAAATAATAAAGATAAATAAGGCAAGTGGAAGTGCAAAGTGACGTTGATTTGTAAAAATATTTAAATTCCAAAACCCGCCACTAATAAAAGTCTTATCATAAGGTGCAAAAGTAGGAAATATTTGGTTATTTAATATTTCATAGATTGAATTAGGAAATGATAAAGGATTTTTCTTAAAAAAATATAAAAAAGAAAAAGATCCATTAAATAGAAAAAATAATACAGATAAAATAGAAACAAAAATACTTTTAAAAAGAAATTTAGATAACTTATAAATTGCTAAAAGAAGAAGAAAAAAAGAAGCAGAGCTTAATAAATTAAGAGAAAAATCTATTCTAAGACCAAGTTTTTCAAAAAAACCCACAAATGCGTAAAAGAGAAAATGATATCTAATAGGAGAACCTGGAAATATTGGATACTCCGGTGGAAAGTTATTCCCAAAGGAAAAAGATCTGATTAAGGGAACATGGCTTGCAAAATCACTCCAAGCTTTTGATGCAACAATAATGGATCCATTATTGTATGAAAAAGTTGAAAACATTAGCCAGGAGCTAAATAAAATCATTAATAAAATGATAATTTTTTCTAAAAAGTTTTCTTTAATCTTTTTTTTCATAATAATATGGTTTGGGAAACTTTTTCTCCAAGCTCAGCAGCATAATTTGTTCCTCTGTCCCATGGATAAACCTGTTCCATGTTAGCAAGAAAAATGTTCTTAGAAGGAGTAGTAAAAGGAGGAATATTTTTTGAATAATTAACTGGCATGACAGGTTGAGCAAAAGGAGCCTTAAAGAACTCAATACCTATTAAATTTTTTTCATAATTCTTATTCAATCTCTTAAGATAAGGATTAAATAATTTGAGCATTTTCTCTTTTGAGTTAGAGAAATAAGGATGATTTACTGGAACGTAATTTCCAACATAAACAAGGTATTCATTGTTATAATTTTTTTTGTCAATAAAATTAGTATGTTCTACGACAGCCATTAGGGGTGAAGTATTATCGCAAATATTTAGCCAATAAGTGTTATCAGGAAGAAAAGGTTTTTTTAGTCTTAATAATAAGTTTGTTGCTCCCAGCATATTTAGTTTTTTTAGTTTTTCTTTATAACCCTTAGGGAGACTTGGCATTAATTCTATAAAAAGAGAAGAAGAGGTAGTTACAATAAGCTTATCAAAAATTAAGCTTTCCATCTTACCGTTTTTTGTAAAAAAAACAGTTGGCTTAGTGTTATTTATTATTTTACTTACATTGCAATTAAATATAAATTTACCTCTCATTTTTTCTATTTGTTTTTCAAGAGTTTTAGCAAAGTGTAAAAAACCTTGCTTGGGATAGGCAAGCTTTGTTGTTCTTTTTCTAACTCTTGCCCAGAACCAAGCAAGAGAAACATTATCGGCATATTTATCAAACTTTCCTTCAAAAAGAGGCTTCCAGATTAAGTTAAATGCTTTTGCTCCCATAAATAAAGATAAAGTCTTAGAAGCTTTTACTTTGTCAAAAGGTTTCCAAAAAGGGTTATATCTAAATAATGCTAAAACAAGTCCCATTCTAATTCTGTCAAAAATAGAGAGTAGGGGAAAAGTTATAAGAGTAATAGGTGAATCAAGTTGAACAATCTTATTTTTTATAAATGTAGAGGTTTTAGGTCTTTTTATAAGAATTGGATAATTTATCTCTTTTGCAAGATCAAAAATGTATTTATCATTTGTAAACCAATGGTGATAATGCTCCTCTAAAGTCCAATTCCAGTTATTTTTTTTAAAACCAATTGCAAGTCCACCTGGATGTTTCTCTTTTTCTAATACTGTGATTTCATGTCCACTCTTTGATAGTTTATAAGCAGCAGAAAGTCCTGTAAAACCGGCTCCGATGATTCCTATTTTCATAGCGAAGAAATACTACCACGAGTAAGTAAAAATAGGAAGCCTCCAAGAAGGGTAAGTCCTATTCCTAAAATACTAATAGTAACAGCTGAAGGATTTCCAGGACTCGATATGGTCGGAGTAGGAGTTGCAACATTGATAGAAATAGTAGGTGTTGGTTCGCTAGTAGGTGAAGCAGTAGAAATAGGTGTGATAAGTGGCTCTTCTGTTGGAGAAGGAGCACTGATATGTGTAGGTAAAGGAATAGGAGTCTCTGAAACTGTAATAGTAGGCGTTATTGGAATGGTTGGAGTAGGAGATATTCCAGACGCTTCAGCAATTTGTGTTCCTGAGGCATAAACAACAAACGATCTGGTTATTGTTTTTAATATTCCTGAAGCATTTTTTGTAATTATTGTTACAGTATGATTTCCTGGTTCTAGGGGAGTAGTAGGTCTATACTTCCAGTTACCATAGGCGTCAGCAGTTGTTTTATCTTCAATTATTTCAGATTCAATAATGATTTTTACTTCTTCATTAGGCAATGCAATTCCTTTAAAAAGTGGTTGCTGATCTGATAATTCTTCGTCTTGATCAGGAGTAGTAATTTGTGGTTCAGTACTCTGAGAAGCTTTTTTTGTATTTGAAAAAATAGGAAATCCTTCAAACTTTGCTGAATCTGTGGCAACAGGTTCTATGCTTTCGCTAAAATCATAATTTTTTCCTAAAGTTATACTTGGAACAGGATTTATTTGACTTAAACTTAAGATTACGCTAGAAGTTTGATCATTTTCTCCTACAGCAAGCATTTTTATGATATCTTCAGAGAATTGAAAATATGAATTAAGATCACTTGCTCTTAGTGAATTAAGAGGTAGGATATAGCTTCCATCGGATTTAATAAGGGTTGAAATAGTTTGTGCAACATCAATAGTTACATAGATAATTGCTTCTTTTGCTAATGATCCATCAGGAAGTAGTATTTTTCCAGAAATTGGCTCCTGTTGACTGGGAGATTCTGTTATTAGAGGAGCTGTTAGCACTTGATAAGGCTGATTATTATCGGAAAATGTATCTTGTCCACTAGTAATTGTAAAAAAATAATTAGTTTCTGGCTTTAAGTTTCTGACAGTAATGTTATGTAATTTAACAGAGGTAAGCTCACCTGACTTTTGATCTCTATCGTCCCTCATGACTTGTCCGAGATTTGCATCTTCTCCAAGATTAACAGATCCAATTACCTTGTCGTCTGTTGTATAGGAAACCGTGAAAGAAGAATCAGTGGAATTGGTAATTTTTACATTTTTTGGAACATTAGTTGGAGATGCTTTTGTAATAAAGATTATTCCTTGTTTTACTAAAGATGAAGTGAGAGCAACCCCAATTGTTATAAGTAAAATACCTAAGAGGGTAGGGATTCTTTTATCCCAAATACTCTTTCTCATAAAGATCCTCCTTGAGAAGCAGGGATAATAGTAAGAACTGGCTCTGGAATTGCTTCAGAAGAAGCAGGTTTTTCAGATTCTGTAGGATTATTTATTTCAAAAAGAGGAGCAACTTGCTCTCTATTTTTAATATCATTGATTGTTTTTGAATCAAAATCTGCATTAATTGGTTTTATTTGAATACTTTGAGTAGGCGTAATTGTTGAAGCAACAGAATTATGATAAATAGTTAAGATTATCCAAAAAACAATTAAAACAAATGATGGAATTAGCAACATGTAAATATCCTTATGTTTCATTTTTTAAAAAAAGCAGCTCCTTTCAAATGCATTTGTAAATCTGTTGTTTCTCCGCTTTTTTTTCCAATTGAAAGAATTTCTACATTTATTATTCTCTGCATATCTATAGCAGATGTTATAAAATTTGAAATATTTTCATAGCTTCCATCAGCAGATACTCCAAACATAAAACTAGAATACTGTTTTTTATCATTTTCTTTTTTTTCTACTTCAGCCTCAAATATTTGAAGAGAAGTAATTTTAAGATTGAATTTGCTTGCTAATCCTTGAATTTCTGCTGTTAGCAATGGCGCTTCAGGAGATTTAGGAACAGAAAGGTATATCAAAGGAAGATCGTTTTGAATACTTGAATACTTTTGCTGGAGTATAGAAAGGTTATTAATTTTTGTTTGTAATTGCTTATCAACAAATTTATTATCTTCGAGTTCCTTCTGAAGCCTTGCAATCGTTGAAAGAGTAGGACTAATTGCAAAAAGACCAAAAAATGAAAGAGCAACAAGTGTCAAGATAAGCGTCGTAATTTTTTTGGTTTTTTCTGCTTTAAAATCAGGAAGTAACTCAAAATATTTATTTTTCTTAATATCTCTAAAAACATTTTTATTAATTGCTATCATTATTGCCTTTCTTTTCCTTTATAAGTGCTGATATGGTTACTTTTATTAATCCAATAGCGGGACGATTTTCAATTTTATCTATACTGATGCTTGCTATTTTAGGATATTTTTTTAATTCTTCAACAAAGTTACTCAAAGAGCTTACCGATTCAACATCAGCTGCTATTTTTAAACGATCGTTATTTAAGGTAAATTCTGAAAAACTTAAACCTTGGGGAGTAAAAAGTAAGACATCATTGAATAATTTTACTCTATCCTGAGAAATTTCTGAAAAAGTTGTGGCAGCTGTAAGCCTTTCTTGTAAGTTGCGATAAGTATCTTCTTCTTTTTTTAAATAATTTACAATTGTTTGCTCTTGTTTAATTTTTGAATGAAGATCAATAAGTTGACGATCAAGAGAAAATCTATATAAAAAAGCACTTAAAGCGATTAATTCTGTTACGATAACCACAAGCCTCCCTATCGTTAAGGCCCAATTTATAAAATTTGCAAAAAAATCAGCGTGCCTGGGCTTAACCAGGTTAACGGAAGGAATTTTTTTTGGCATATCAAGTTTAAGTTTAGGGATTTTTTAAGCTTTTGTCAAAAGAGAAGAAAGCTATTTTGAAGTTTTTTTTGCAGTCTTTTTGATTTTTTTTACTGTTTTCTTTTTTACTGTGCTTAAAACTTTCGGAGCAACTGTTTTATTAGTCGATAATTTTGATTTTAATCTTGCTGCTTTATTTTTATGAATAATATTTTTTTTTGCTGCTTTATCAATAGTTTTAACAGCTTTTTTAAGATTTTCTTCAGTTGGCTTTTTAACAGCTTTAGAAATAACATCTTTTAGAAAAGTTTTTAGAACCTTGTTTTTTTTAGTTATTCTTTTGTCTTTTCTCAATTTTTTCTTAGCAGATTTTATTACTGGCATTGCGTCATTTTAGCATGCTATACTGTAAAAAACAATATGCCCAAAAAGATCTTAGAGAAGAGCCTCAAGGTAATACTTCAAAGGCAGACTAACATAATTTCTGCAGCATTCGTAATAATGTTTACGATTGTATTTTCGCAGATTCTTGGTTTAATAAGACAAAGACTTCTAGTCTCTATTTTTGGTGCTTCAAATATTTTAGGAGTTTACCTTGCTTCTTCACGCTTGCCTGATTTTCTATTTCAACTGGTTATTGCTGGTGCTCTTTCATCAGCATTTATTCCAATTTTTTCGGATTTTTTAGGAAAAGACAAAAAAGAAGCTTATAAAATGGCCTCAACATTGCTTATCTTAGGCTTAATATTGTTTTCTATTCTTTCATTTATTTTATTTATTTTTGCAGAGCCATTTTCAAGACTTATGGCGCCTGGTTTTTCTTTTGAGCAAACTAAATTAATGGCCTCTCTTACCCGAATAATCATTGCAGGAGAATTGTTATTTATTGTGGGAACTTTTTTTTCTGCAGTTCTTCAATCCTATAGCCACTTTTTTATTCCTGGAATTGCAGCAGCTCTTTATAATTTAGGAATTATTGTAAGTATTATTGTTCTTTCTCCAACACTTGGAATATATTCTGCAGCTTATGGTGTGATTTTTGGGGCCTTTATTTTTGTAATTGCACAGCTTCCATTGATTAAAAAAGTTGACTTTTCATTTATTCCAACTCTTTCTATAAAGACAAAAGGAGTAATGGAAGTTTTGAAACTCATGTGGCCAAGGACTATTTCTATTGCAATTTTTCAACTTGGGACAATAATAACAGTTACTTTAGTCTCATTTTTGCCCAATCCAGGTAGAAACTATGTAATTTTTGATTATGCACAAACTTTGGCTTTTGCACCAGTCGCTCTTTTTGGCCAGGCAATTGCTCAGGCAGCTTTTCCAGTTCTTTCAAGAGAAAAAAATAAATTAGATCAGTTTAGGATAACTTTTATAACAAGTTTAAATCAGTTAATGTATTTGGTTTTACCCTTTTCAGCATTACTTTTGGTATTAAGAATTCCTATTGTAAGACTTCTTTTTGGAGCAGGTCAATTTGATTGGGCGGCAACTGTTCTAACTGGACAAACACTTGCTTTTTTTAGTATTTCAATTTTCGCACAAGCACTTTTTTCTTTAATTTCAAGAGGTTTTTATGCACTTCATGATACAAAAACTCCTTTAATTGTAGGAACATTAACAACAATAATGACACTTTCATTGGGCGCCTTATTTATATTTTATTACCATTTTGGGATAGTAAGTATTGCTATTGCTTATTCAATCTCGAGTATTATAAACACAATAATTCTTCTTGGCTTTTTAGATAGAAAAACTGGAGGATTTGATAAAAAACCATTATTAATATCTATCTTTAAGATTTTTTTAGCTACTTTTTTTACAGGTTTTGCTTTATATATTCCAATAAAACTTTTAGATCAATTAGTTTTTGATACAACAAAAACGGTTAACCTTCTTCTTTTAACAGGAATATCTAGTTTTCTTGGCCTTTCTCTTTATTTATTCTTAACCTGGCTTTTTGATGTAAAAGAAGCAAGAACTTTTGTAATGATGTTTAAGAAAATAGGCGATTGGAAGCAAATACTTACTAGGTCAGAAGAGACAATAGATGGGACAAGGATAAGTCCGTAATTGCTTTTACTAGCCTCAAAAGGTATACTTCTAAATCAGATGAATCAATTTAAGATTAGAAACTTTGCAATCATTGCTCACATAGACCATGGTAAATCAACGCTTGCTGATCGATTTTTAGAAATAACAAAAACAATTTCTAAAGAAAAATTAGTAAATGAGCAGTTTTTGGATCAAAACCCTATTAGTAGAAAAAGAGGAATTACTATAAAGCTTGCGCCAGTTAGAATGATATATAAAGTGAATGGTGAAGAGTATATTTTAAATCTTATTGATACTCCTGGACATATGGATTTTTCTTACGAAGTCTCAAGAACTCTTGCTGCTTGTGAAGGGGCAATTCTCTTAGTTGATGCAACCCAGGGTGTTCAGGCTCAAACAGTTGCTCATCTAAAAGCAGCAAGAGAAGAAAACTTAAAAATTATTCCGGTAATAAATAAGATTGATTTATCAACCGCAAATGTTGAATCAGTGGTAAATGAATTAGTAGATCTTCTAGGGTTTAAGAAGGAAGAAATCTTTTATGTTTCGGCAAAAAGTGGAGAAAATGTAGAAGATTTACTTAATGCTGTAGTTAAAAATATTCCTTTTCCAAAGGGAGAAAGTGAAAAAGTTTTTAGAGGATTAATTTTTGATGCTGAATATGATGAGCATAGAGGAGTAATTGCTTTTGTAAGAGTAGTTGATGGGAAAATAGAAAAAAGAGATAAAATTGAGCTCTTGGGAAATAAAATAAAGGCAGATATTAAAGATTTGGGTTTTTTTTCTCCATTTCTTGTTTCCAAAAAAGAGCTTTTAACAGGAGAAATTGGCTATATTGTTACAGGTATAAAAGATATTAGGCTTTGTAGGGTCGGGGATACATTAACGCTTGCAAGTCTTAAAAAACAAAACTTAGCTGAGGAGATAAAACCATTACCTGGATATAAAACACCCAAACCAATGGTGTTTTTTGGAATTTATCCTAAAAATCAAAATGAACTGGTTCATTTAAGGGAAGCATTAAACAAGCTCTCTTTAAATGATGCTTCTTTGTCAATCTCTTCTGAGTACTCTGCTTTTTTAGGAACTGGTTTTAGGGGGGGGTTTTTAGGACTTTTACATGCAGACATTGTAAGAGAGCGATTAATTCAAGAAGAAGATGTTAATCCTATTCTAACAATGCCTCAGGTTTTATATGAAAAAAAAGAAGATGGGTCAATTCTTGAGCCATATATGAATCTTACTGTTTATGTGCCCTCAGCATATGTGGGAAATATTATGACAGCTTGCCAAAAGAAAAAAGGTCATTTAATAGATCTTAAATATCATAAAGACATTGCGATTCTTTTTTATGAGCTTCCATATAGTATGTTTATTAGAGGTCTTGCTTCGGAAATAAAATCAATCTCTTCAGGTTTTGCCACAATGGATTATGAGCTGACTAAATATCAAAAAGGAGATCTAGAAAAACTAGAGGTGCTTGTAAATGATAATCCAATTGATGTTTTATCAGAGTTGTTTTATAAAGATGAGATTTATTCTGTAGCAAGAGAAAAAACAGAAAAATTAAAAGAATTATTACCAAGACAGCAGTTTAAACAAGTAATTCAAGCAAGAGCTATGGGGAAAATTATTGCTAAAACAGAAATTTCACCTTTTAGAAAAGATGTTACTGCAAAACTATACGGAGGAGATAGAACAAGAAAGGATAAGCTACTTGATAAACAGAAAAAAGGAAAATCAAAAATGTTTGGACATGCAAAAATTAATCTTCCTCCGCAAGCATTATATTCTCTTATAGATTCAAATCTAGAGGGCAAATAGAAGTATAGTCCCGATTACTGTAAGAATTGCTCCCAATGCTCCAATTGTCATTATTGTTTCGTTTGGCCCTGTTGGTTCAAGTGTTGGAACAGGAGTCGCTAATGGTTCAAGTGTTGGAACAGGAGTCGTTGTAGGAAGAACGACACTTTCACCTGAAACAGTTATAGCTTGAGTACAATTCTCAGTTGTACTGACACCGCCTACATTATCAGTTAAGATTGCAGTTGCAGTAAAGGTTCCTCCAGAATTATATATATGATCTGCTACAGAATTAATACTGGCGGTTCCAACACCTCCTCCTTCAGTTAAATCACTCACTGTTCCGTCTCCAAAATTAAAGGTAATTTTACCAACTGTTCCATCTGCGTCATTTCCAATAGCAGTAAAACTAACTGTTAAAGGAGCTGCTCCGCTTGCCACTCCACCTGAGCCAAGGCTTGTGCAAACAGGATTTTGATTAGGTAGTGTAGTGGTTGTTGTTGTAGGCGGTACTGTTGTTGTTGTGGTAGTGATTGTAACCTCAGGTATAGTTGTGGTAGTGGTTGTAACCTCGCCAGTAATTGTAATCAAAGCTTCACTTTTTGTTTTTAAGACATTTTCTTTCGGAGTATCAGTTGATGCAGAAGATAATACTTCTGTGTCACTACTAAAAGTAACCTGAGTTGGTGCAGTTTCAGTTGGTGCCAAAGCAGTAAATGTTACAGTCGCAATTCTTGTAATTGATTGAAGTACTTTTGTTTGACCTCCTCCAGTTGCAAGAGTAACGGAAACTGAGCTTGGACCATAAGTTGGCTGTACAAATACTGTTGCAGCATTTGTATTTACAACAAATCCATCTTCTGCAAGAGATAATCTTGTTGGATCATAGGAAATAGTAAATTTTGCTAATGAAACATAATTTTGTCCAGGGTCAACCATAATGTCAAGGCTTACACTGTCTCCAACAGCAACTGTTTGAGGAGTTTCTTTAAGAGAAAGTACGGTAGATGGAGCTGCACTGCTTCTAGTTTTTTGCTGTTGTTGCACAAGGTAGACAGTTAGGGGAATGGCTACGAGAAGTACAACAATAAAACCCAGTAAAATTAATTTTTTGCCCGAGAATATGGACATATATATACTAAATTATCGTATAGTAACTTAGCTATACGTGTCAAGTATTAAAGGAGTAAGATTTTATTTAGCTCTTGACAGAAAAAAGCTTTTGTTGTATAAATTTAGCACTCACTTCTCGTAAGTGATATTTTTTGACTAATTAACATGAGTATAAAGAAAACAAATATTAAACCCCTTTTTGGAAACGTATTAGTAAAACCTCTTGAGGCAGAAACAAAAACTGCAAGTGGAATTATTCTTCCGGATAGTGCAAAAAAAGAATCTCAAACAGGAGAAATTAAGGCAATAGGCCCAGGAGATATAACGCCAAAAGGTGAAAAAATCCCCATGATTGTAAAGGTAGGGCAAAAAGTAATGTATAAAAAATGGGGAGGAAATGAAGTAAAAGTAGGAAATGAAGAGTGGACAATTATTGAGCAAAAAGATATATTAGCGATTATTGAATAATATGGCAAAACAAATTAAATATTCACAGGAAGCAAGAGAGTTATTGATTAAAGGAATTGATCAATTGACAAATGCTGTTGCAACAACCCTTGGTCCAAAAGGAAGAAATGTAGCTCTTGATAAAAAATGGGGGGCGCCAAGTGTAATTCATGACGGTGTCTCAGTTGCAAAAGAAATTGAGCTTAAAGATCCGTTTGAAAACATGGGAGCACAGCTTGTGAAAGAAGCAGCTTCTAAAACTGCGGATGTTGCAGGAGATGGAACAACTACTTCAACAATTTTAACTCGTGCAATTGTAAAAGAAGGAGTTAAAATGATTACTGCAAATGCAAATCCAATGATCATGAGAAAAGGTCTTGATAAAGCAAGTAAGATTGTTGTTGAAGAGCTTTTAAAAATGAAAAAAGAACTAAAGCAATCAGATTGGGCAAATGTTGCAACCATTTCAGCAGGAGACGAAGAACTCGGAAACTTAATTGCAGAAGCTCTTAAAAAAGTAGGTAAAGATGGAATAATTACGGTTGAAGAAGGTAAAGGTCTTTCAACGGAAATTGAATATAAAGAAGGAATGGAATTTGATAAAGGATATGCTTCTTCATACTTTGTTACAAATCCTGATCGAATGGAAGCAGAAATCGAAGATCCATATATTCTCATAACAGATAAGAAAATATCAGCATTAAATGAACTTCTTCCTTTCCTTGAAAATTTAGTTAAAGTTTCTAAAAACTTGGTAATTATTGCAGATGAAATTGAAGGAGAAGCATTGGCAACATTGGTTGTAAATAAGCTAAGAGGAACTTTTAATACAATTGCAGTTAAGGCACCAGGTTTTGGAGATAGAAGAAAAGAAATGCTTGAAGATATTGCTATCTTAACTGGAGGGACAGTAATATCAGATGATACTGGCAGGAAATTTGACAGTGTTACCCTTGAAGACTGCGGAAGAGCAGATAAGGTTTGGTCAGATAAAGAAAATACTAGAATAATTGGTGGAAAAGGAAATTCTAAAGCACTTTTAGCAAGAATTGCTCAAATAAAAACAGCAATTAATAAATCAACTTCGGATTTTGATAAAGAAAAGTCTCAGGAGCGTTTAGCAAAACTTTCAGGAGGAGTTGCCGTTATAAATGTTGGAGCAGCAACAGAAGTTGAGCTTAAAGATAAAAAGGAGAGAGTAAATGATGCAGTTGCTGCAACAAAGGCAGCCCTGGAGGAAGGAATTGTTCCTGGAGGAGCAGTTGCTCTTTTAGATATATCCAAGAGAATGAATACTAAAGATTTGGAAAATGCAAAAGCAGCAAGAGATGAAATAATTGGTTTTGAAATAGTAAAAGCAGCTTTAGAAGCACCTTTTATTCAACTTATGCAAAATGCAGGACTTGACGCAGGACAATTAATTGCAAAAGCAAGAGAGGTTAGTACACACGGTCAAGGATTTAATGTTTTAAAAACAGAATCAGTAGAAGGAGCAATTCCTGTAGATATGTTAAAAGAGGGAATTATAGATCCAGTAAAGGTTGTTAGAACTGCAGTTCAGAATGCAATTTCGGTTGCAACCATGATTTTAACAACAGAAGCATTAGTTACTGATATTCCTGAAGAGAAAAAAGATATGCCGGCTATGCCAGGAGGCATGGGTGATATGGGATATTAAGCTTGAAATTAAGGAAACTAAAGAATAAGCCGCGAAAACGCGGTTTTTTTATTGTCAGCAAAGAACAGATATAATATAATAACAAAGCATGAAAAAGGTTCTATTAATTATACTCCCTCCACTTGTTGCAATAATTATTTTTATAATAGTTACAATAATTTTAAATAAAAGTGCAAATCAAGGGGCACTTCAGGTGACATCAATCCCCAAGAGTAAAATTTATCTAAACGGGAAATTATTAGGTGAAACACCATTTTGTAAATGCGAGCAAGGTAATATGCTTGAGATAGGTGAATATACTATTAAATTAGTACCTCTTGATAACAAGCTCAATCCATTTGAAAATAAAATTACAATTTCTCCATCTGTTTTAACAGTAGTTGATAGAACTTTTGGAGAAGGCGGTCTTTCACAAGGAAGCATTATAGATTTAACTCCAATTTCTGACAAAAAAGAAGCGCAAATACTAATAGTTTCTTTTCCTGATAAAGCTAATATTTATTTAGACAATAATTTGTCAGGAACAAGTCCTTTGCTTTTAAAAAATATTACAGAATCAGACCATGAAATAAAACTTTCAAAAGAAGGCTATAAAGATAAGGCAGTAAGAATAAGAGCAATTAAAGGGTATAAGCTTGAAAGTATAGTTTTTTTAAGTATAAATCAAGATCTTTTTTCAGCATCAGAGTCTGCTTTACCTGAATTAAGTCCAGCGCCATCAGTATCACCTACTTCCCAAAGTCAAATAACAATACTTAGTACTCCGACAGGATTTTTAAGAGTAAGAGAAGATGCAACAATTAGTTCTTTACAAATAGGAACTGTTGCCCCTGGAGAAAAATACGAACTTATCTCAGAGCAAGAAGGTTGGTTTGAGATAAAATTTGAAGATGGTAAAACTGGATGGATTAGTTCTCAATACGCAAAAAAGTAAACTTCTTAATAAGGACCGATAAAGTAAATAATAAAAATTACCAAAAGAGCCCAGATAAGGACTGTTGCAAGAAGTGGCTTGTCTGATAATAAAACTCTATCAGGACTTTCTCCCTCATTTTTTTCATAAATATCTTGAAGATAACGCATAAGTCCATAAACAACAGGAAGAATAGTAATCATTAACCATTTTCTTTGGAAAAAAGCAGGTAAAAAGTCAGGCATCAAAAGACCCAAGCTTATTTTTAGCCCTCTTGGATTTTCTAAGAAAGTAAAAAGAGAATAGCTTATAAAAGTTGAGGTTGCAAAAATTGATGCATAAACATCTAGAAGCCTTTCGGAATAGTGAGAAAGAGTTAATCTTGTTTCTGCAATATTTGCCTTTTTATTGCTTGTTAAAAGAGTAAGCTCTGATCTTCTTTTTCCAATAGCAAGGAAAAGGGATATAGAGATTGTAGTAAGCAAGAGCCAGACAGAAATATGATAACCACTAGCAAATTCACCTGCATATACTCTTAAAATATATCCGCTGGCAATTGCTAAAATGTCCATAACTGCAATTGATTTAAGAAATAAGGAATAAATAAACTGAATTACCAAATAAACGACGCAAGTAATAAAAAAAGCAGGGGTGACATAAAATGCCGTGATGAGAGAAACTGTTACGAGAATTGCTCCGATAATTATGGCAAGAGGAATGGGAACAGCTCCTTTTGCAAGTGGCCTAAATTTTTTAAAAGGATGCATTCTATCCTTTTTAATATCGAAGATATCGTTAAGAATGTAAGTTGCAGAGGAGAGGCCACAAAATACGAAAAAAGCTATAACAACCTTTTCTAAAATAAGAAGATCAAATAATTGTCCACTAAAAAGTATTGCAGCAAAAACTGCAAAATTTTTTATCCATTGCTTGGGTCTAATTAGTCTTAGAACTTCAAACGATAATTTAATCATCTGGGTTTTCTATGGTTAGCTGCAAAAAAAGTATTGTTCCTCCTACTATTATTGCGAGCATAACAATAGCAAATAGCTTACCCCTACTGGAAAGAACTAGGGCAAGCGAACCCAATATAGCAGAAATAAACCAATAAAACAACGCTATTTTCCTGTGTCCATAACCTCTTTTTAAAAGTAAATGATGAAGATGCTTTTTATCATGCCAAAAAGGTGATTTTCCAGATAAAATTCTTCTAGTAATCGTGAAGATACCATCAATTATTGGAACTCCCATAACCAACACTGCCGTTGCAAGTTTTGCGCTTGCTAAAATAGAAACAACTGCAAGAAGTAGATAAACTGCAGTTGCACTATATCCTGGAAAAATTTTTGCAGGATAAAAATTAAAAAACAAAAATCCAATCGCAGCACCAGCAATCATAAAAGAAAGTTTTGCACTGATTAGACTGTAATGATCAATTACAGGAAAACGGAGACTTAAAATTCCAATAACTATTGCAGAAATAGCAACAATTCCTGGCATTTGTCCATCAACGCCTTTGCTCCAATTAAGCATATTCATAATCCACACAATCCATAAAATAGCAACAAAATAAGAAAATATTATCGGACTATAGCTTGCAAGAAAAGGAATCTGAATTGAGCTTAAATATAATATTCCGCCAAAAGGATTTGTAATAAAGGCAATATTTGCTCCTGCAAAAACAACAATAGTAGCAGAAACAATATTTATTAAAAATCTAAAATAAGGAGAAATATCAAATTTATCATCTAAAACACCGACTATAAGACAAATAAGTCCAGCTAAAAAAAGCGCAATAGTTATTTTTTCTATTGGTAAAAATATAAGTCCTGCAACTGCGATTCCTATAAAAAGGGGAATACCTCCTGCTCTGGGGATTGGTTTTGTGTGAAGCGCTGCAGGGTGCTTTCTTTTTGAAGGATCATCAATTAATCCAACCTTTTTAATAAAAATAAGAGAGATTGGAGTTACAACAATAGTTGCAATAAGTGCTGCTAAAAAAGGAAAAATAATTGTTGTGGATAAATCAAACATTTTATAGTACAGCCTGAACGGTTCTGATAATAAAAAGAAAAGTGAGAATCGAGATTAAGAAACTTGTTATAGCAAGCATTCTTGATAGAAGTGGTGCTTTTGCATAAAAACGAGAAGCAAGAATTAAATTAATTAGAAAAATTATAAAAGCAATAAGAGGAGGAATAAATATTCCAATTGTTTTTGAAAGTCTTTGTTCACCCCAAGGAAGTTGATTGAAAAGAGGAATTAATGGTGGAAGAAAGCGATAGTAAAAAGCAACATAAATAATAGAAAGAACAATTATTATAATACAAAAGAAAAAGCCTCTTTTAGTAGTCCTATCGTTAAAAGTATTTTTAAAGAGTCCGTTCATAAATAATTACGTCATTAAGGATAACACTTTGTTCATAATTTTCAAGAGAAAAAGGATAAGAGCTGACGTTTGGCATTATAATAATATATTTTGGATTCGTTTTTAATAGGCCTTCTGCGGTATTTTGAAGACCGTCTTTATAACCAGTAATATGATATGCAACCGTATACCTTCCCGGGGGAAGTTTTCCAAGCATTTTGTATAGTTGAGCATTATTCCCCCAGACAAAGACATTTTCATTATTTATTTTAGGTAAAAGGTATTGAGCAACTTGATAATCAATTGGTGTTCTTCTGTCAAAAAATGCTTGATATTCTATTAAACTTTTTTGCCCGTTTGCAAAATCTAGGAAATTTTTATAATAAGGAATTACCTTATCATAAATATGGAAGTTTTTAATAATTAAATACGTAAGCACGAGAATAAAAATTAAAGAAAATTTTTGCCATTTTTTATTAGCTATTAAAAAGCCAATTAATAATGAAAAACTTGGTAGGAAAACTAAAATATAATGAGTGTAAGGTCTTTGAGAGAAAAAAGCGTTAAAAAGCGAAAATCCTGCCCAGAGAAAAACAAAAACCCCCGCAAGATTTAAGCTCTTTCTTTTTATAAAAACAAATAAAATAAATAAAAATAAAATAACAAGTTTTAAGATAAGAAAGCCTTGAGGGATAATAAATTTGTTTCCATAGCTAACGTAGCCTACGTTGTTTAAAAAGGTCGCTTTTAGAAAAAATGAAAAAGCTCCTAC
>DASRON010000044.1:0-20382 GCA_035646815.1 Patescibacteria group bacterium
TTGCAAAGCAATTCAGGTTATAATAAAGAAAGAAAACTTAAATAAATGAAAAAAATATTTTTATTTTTAATATCTTTTTATCAGAATTTTTTCTCATACATAGTAAAAAACATTACTGGACTTAATAATACATGTAGATATGAACAAACCTGTTCTCAATACGCAAGAATAACAATTGAAAAAAAAGGAGTCTTAAAAGGGTTGCCTTTAGTTATTACAAGAATACTTAATTGTCAGCCATTTCAAAAACCTGCTTTTAAAAGCAAAAATAAATATATATGACACAAATAATAATTAACATTCTTATTGCAATTTATAACGGAATGATCTTCCTTCATATTCCCTACGCACTTGGATTTTCTATAATTGGACTTACTGTTTTAATAAGACTAGTTCTCTATCCTTTGATTTCTTCTCAGCTAAAAGCATCAAAAAAAATGCAGGAGTTAAGCCCTCATTTAAAAAACCTAAAAACTACTCATAAAAATGATGCCAAAAGGCTTCAACAGGAAACAATGAAGCTTTATAAAGATCATGGAGTTAATCCTGCAGCAGGATGTCTTCCTGTTATTATCCAGCTTCCTATAATTTGGGGTCTTTATTCTGTTTTGCAAGAAGTTGTAAGGCTCGCTCCTGATAAAGTTGTCTCAGAGGTAAATAGTAAAATTTATCCTGTGTTAAGCTTTTTTAAGATTAGTGCACCTTGGGATCCCACTTTTTTTGGATTACCTCTTGGAAAAACTCCAGCTCAATTATTTTCAACAATGGCCATAATAGCAATTCTAGTACCTGTCTTAACAGGATTTTTTCAGTTTATACAATCAAAAATGATGTTTTCCGTTCCTCCTAAAAAAGAAGGAGAAAAAGAGAAAAAAAAGGATGATTTTGCTTCTGTCTTTCAGTCGCAATCAATGTACATATTTCCAATAATGATTGGATTCTTTTCATACACGTTTCCAATAGGATTGTCCTTATACTGGAATACTTTTACAATTTTTGGTATCATACAGCAATATAAAATTGCTGGCCTTGGAGGACTATCTGTTTGGATAAATAAAATATATGGTAAAAAATAAAAAACTAGAAACAAAAGTAAAAGAATTTTTTAAAACAATTGGTGTTGATGGAAAAATTAAGATATCAGAAGATGAAGAAATTATTGAAGTAGAACTAGAAACAGAAGACAGTGGAATAGTTATCGGGCATCATGGAGACACTCTTGAAGCGCTGCAGTTGATACTAGCATTGGTATTACAAAAAGAATTAGGTGAATTTAAAAGAGTTTCAATTGAGGTTGGAGATTATAAGAAAAATAGATCTGAGTGGTTGACGAATTTAGCAAGTGAAACAAAAGAGAGAGTTTTAGCAGAAAGTAGAGAAGTACACCTTTATGATTTAAAATCATGGGAAAGAAGGGTCGTTCATCTAATATTACAAAATGATGAGGAAGTTGTCTCCGAGTCAACAGGAGAGGGCAAGGATAGGGTCTTGGTTGTTAAGCCAAAAGAATAACCCTTCCCTATTTTTCTTTTACCTCTTAATTCTTTTTTTACCAACTCAAGTTGGAAAACATTTTTGGTTACAATCGTCGTTTGTATATGGCCTTCGTATAGATTATCTGTCCCCCACACTTTATTTAACTGACATTTTAATTTTAATTATTTTAATCTTCTTTTTTTTAAAAAGAATTAAAGACGGGAATATTTTTAAAAAAATAAATTCAAAAAATGCAAAATTAATTGCAATCACAGCAGTAATCTTATTAGGATCATCTATATTTGCAAAAAATCAACATGTTTCCTTTTATGGGTTAGTAAAATTCTTAGAATTTTTATTTTTATCAATTTTTATTGTAAATACTATAAAAAGCTTTAAAACAATTTTTATAGTATTATCATTTTCTGTAATTTATGAAAGTGTGATTGCGATTGCACAATTTTTAAGCAAAGGTTCATTAGGCGGAGGTTTGTATTTTTTAGGAGAAAGAACTTTTACTGGGCAAACTCCTGGCATTGCAAATGCTTCTTTGGGCGGAGAGTTAATTTTAAGAGCGTATGGTACTTTTTCTCACCCCAATGTTTTAGCTGGTTTTTTAGTTGTTATTATGTCTGCAATTTTAGTAAAGATGTTAAAAGAAAAAAACTCCCAAAGAATAATCTATTGGCTCGCAATGGTATTAGGCACTATTGCACTTTTTCTAACCTTAAGTAGAGTTGCAATAATTATTTGGTTTATTTCATTATTTCTAATTTTACTTGCCAAGCATAAATTAAGAAAGAAAACATTTTGGTTATTTATGACAGTTTTATTCTTTTTACTTTCACTTTTTATTTTCTTTCCTCTATTTTTAAGATTTACAGAAATTAGCTTAAGTCAAGCATCTATACATGAAAGAATATTGCTTATGCAAATAGCATTTCAAATGTTTATAAAAAATCCAATTTTTGGAGTGGGAATTAATAATTTTATTGTTATGCTTCCAGCTATCACTAAAATAAAAAGTTTATATTTACTTCAACCTGCTCATAATATATATTTTTTAATTTTAGCTGAAACAGGAATTTTAGGTTTTTTTGGATTTATATTATTAATTTTTTATTCAATAAAACGAATTAGTAAAGTTTCTCCTTTTTTTCCAAGCATTATAATTATTCTTTTTTTAGGACTATTTGATCATTATTTTTTAACTCTTCAGCAAGGACAACTCCTTTTGTCAATTGTTTTAGGCTTTTGCTGGGTAAAGACTTCTAGTTAGTATAAAATAAAATAATGCATAAACAAGTTGCAAAAAATACTTTTTATCAAGCGTTGGGAAAAATTGCAACTTCTGGAACAGGTTTTATAATTACAATTCTTCTTGCAAGAGAATATGGAGTTTTAGGATATGGAGATTTTGTAAAAATAACTACTTATGTTGCTTTTTTTTATTTATCTTTAGATTTTGGACTAAACGCTATTTTCTTACAAGAAAAAAATACAAAAAACTATAAATACCTTTTTACCCTAAGACTTGCAATTGCTTTATTAATATTAGTTCTATCTAATCTTATTGCTTTTTTTCTTCCTTATAACAAATCCCTAGATATTGGTTATTCAAGTTTTGTAAGATTAGGAATTTTTGTTTTTTCTTTTAGCTACTTTAGTCAAGCAGTTATTCTTTCATGCACTGCAATTTTTCAAAAAACCTTAAACTATTATTCTTATTTTAAGGCAATATTTGCAGGGTCTTTGTTAAACCTAACTTTAATCGGAATTTTTGTTTCATTTAAAATGCCCTTGCTTTATATAATCATCTCTTTTGTCATTAGTGGAATAGTGACTTCACTGATTTCAATTGTTTTAATATATGAAAAAAAATTATTTGCTTTTAATTTTAAGTATGTAAAAAAACTTATTATTACGTCGTCCCCTATTGCGATAATGCTTATTTTTAATTTGATTTATTTTAGAGCAGACATATTTTTATTATCTGTCTTAAAATCTACAAAAGATGTTGGAGTATATGGACTTTCATATAGGTTTTTTGAGTTTCTAATTGCCCTGCCTTTATTTTTATCAAACTCCCTATATCCATTTCTTTTAAAAGATAAGAATAATTTGCGAAAGTTTTATACCTTAGTAAGGCAGTATTTTTTAATTTTTAGTTTAATTGGAATTTTATTAGTAATCCCCTTTTGGTTTATATCCCCGCTTTTTACATTAATAAAAAGTGAGTTTTCTTTAGCAATTGTTCCATTTAGAATTTTATTATTATCACTTCCCTTGTTTTTTGTAACAAGTCTTTTGCAATGGACTCTAATTGCTCAAAGTAAGCAGAAATTCCTAATGAAAGCATATTTATTTTCTGCGATAATTAACATTGTATTAAACATAATATTTATTCCTAAGGGCTCATATATTGCATCAGCAATAATTACGGGTGTATCAGAATTTATAATAATGGTAGTATTAATCATTAAGGTGTTTAATCTTAAAATTTTATTAGAAAGGGAATATGAAAGTAAATCAAATTAATGTTTTTACAGATGGAGGAGCAAGAGGGAATCCTGGTCCAGCAGCAATTGGTTTTTACATAGAGACCTTAAAAGGAGAAGAGATAATATCAATTGGAAAAAAAATTGGAGTTACAACAAATAATGTTGCTGAATATTCGGCAATACTAGAAGCATTAATCTGGCTTTTAGAAAATGATGAAATATTAGAAAAAAATGCAAAACTTAATTTTTTCTTAGATTCACTGCTTGCTTCATCTCAGCTCTCAGGTATGTTCAAAGTCAAAAATGCAAAAATTCGGGAATTGATATTTTCAATAAGACAAAAAGAAGCAGAACTAGGTGTTAATACAACCTATAAACATATACCTCGGGAAAAAAACAAAAAAGCGGATAGAATGGTTAACCTTGCTCTAGACAACATGCTTTAATCTCGTTAAAATAGGTTTACATGAATCCTGCCCTTGTAACAGAAGAGAAGCATGAATCCCCAATCCTAATTGTTGATAAGATAGGTATTTTTGGAGAAGAGCTTGCTAAACATTTAGAGAAAGAAGCATTAATAGTTTTAGTAACTAAAAAACCACAAGATTCTTTAGAGAACACGATTCATATTCCGTTTGCTGAAAAATTTCCTAAGATCCCTGATAATAATTATTCAAGCATAATAATAATTGATGATAATGATTCTGCGACAAGAGAAGCAATTCCCTCATTTATTAAAAAAGCAGAAAACGATAAGTCAAATTTTTTGTTTGCAACCTGTCTATCAGAAGAAAGCGAAAAAACAGTTAATTATGTAATTGAAAATTACTCAAGATCAAAAGCTGTTATTTACGGAACAGTCTTTAGTAAGAAACCAGTTTTTAACACAATATTAAATAAATTAATTTATCAAGCAGAAAACTCAGGAAGAATAGAAGTTCCCGGTAGCGGAATGACAAATATTTATCCTGTTTTATTTGAGGACGTTATCTTAGGCATTTTAGAAGCTTTGTTTGGAACAGATAAAGATAATAAAATCTATTACCTTTTGCCTAAAAAACCCTTAACACTTTTAACTTTTGCCAGGGCAATTCAAAAAGCAATACCAGGGGTAGGTATTGATTTTGTTAAAAAAGAAAAAGAAGAACCTGAAATTGAACCAAAGAAAGGTAAGTATATTTTTGGTGAAAATTATAATATTGAACAAAGAGTTAGAAATTTAGAACTTAGAGAAAGAACAGAAAGGGAGCAAAAAGAAAAAGAAACTAAACCAGATGTTTTTAAAGAAAAAAAGAAAAAATCTCATATTACCTTTATTGTATTGTCGTTTTTAATTTTCTTAATTATGCTTCCATTGTTATCAACTATTGCATTTTCCCTGTTAGGAGTGCAGGCATTAAATATTGCAAAGAAAAATTTAGAAAAAGGAGATTCAAAAAGTGCAATAGTAGCTGCAGAGTCTGCAGAGAGTTTTTTTAAATATGCTTCAAAAACAATAACTCCTTTAGTCCTAGAAGCAAATTTAATAGGACAAGGTAGGCTTACTCAAAATTTTAATACGCAAATTAAAAGAGGGGAGGGAGTTTCTCAAACTGCGCTTTATTTAGCAAGAGCAGCGAGTTCATTTAAAGACGTGTATTACGGAGTGTCAAAAGACCAAAGTAAAGACTTCAATGATGCAATTAGCAATTTGCGTCAATCGATAATATTCGTGCAAAAAGAAAAAGCCCAAGGAGAAGACCTACTAGGAATTTTAAAAGATAGTGACCCAGCTATTAGTTTTGCGTCAGCCACTATAGATATTTGGTCTGAAGTTATGGGAATAAATGAAAAAAAGACTTACCTTATGCTTTTTCAAAATAATATGGAGCTAAGGCCTGGAGGAGGATTTATAGGTTCATACGGAATAATTACAGTAGACAAGGGAAGAGTTGTAGATTTTGCAATTCATGATGTTTACGATGCAGACGGACAATTGAAAACAAAACTAGAGCCACCATTGGTTGTAAGAAGATATATAAAAAATAATACTCTCTTTTTAAGAGATAGTAATTTTAGCCCAGATTTTCCTGAAGACGCTGCAAAAGCAGCTTTTATATTAAATCTTGAAAAAAATCAAAAAGTAAATGGAGTTGTTGGAGTTGATTTATTTTTTGTAAAAAGTCTTTTAAAAAGTATTGGGCCTGTTAAAGTTTCAGATTATAATGAAACAGTTGATGAGAATAATTTTTTTACTATTACAGAATCTCACGTAGAGAAAGATTTCTTTCCAGGATCGACTCAAAAAAAGGATTTTTTGAGAGCTTTGTTTAATTCTATTGAAAATGAAATAAATAGTAATAAAAAAATTTCCTATCTTTCTCTAACTAAATCAATTTTTGAGTCTTTAGAAAAAAAACATTTACTTTTAGTATTTGACAAACCTAGTGTTCAAAATATATTTAATGTTAATAATTGGTCAGCTTCTTTATGGGACGGAAGAGAGGAAGAACCTTCTGTTATAAACGATTATGTTGGAGTAAGCGAAGCAAATGTTGGAGGAAATAAAGCAAACTACTTTATTAAAAAAAGTACTTCTTATAACACAATAATTAGTAGTAGTGGGAAAATTACATCTGAGCTTAAAATTACTTATAAGAATTCAAGTGATGGTTCCTGGCCTGGAGGGGACTATCAAAATTACTTAACAATTATTCTTCCCTTAGGTTCAAAAATAGACAGTGTAGAAGTTGATGATCAAAAACAGGTATTAGCAGATGCTGTAACAGAGCCATTAATATATGAGGCAAGTAGATTTTTACCTCCTAAGGGACTGGAAATAGAAAAAGAAGAAGATTATGGAAAATCAATGTATAGTTTTTTTATAAACATTCCAAAAGGGAAAACAAAGTCAGTAAAAATATCTTATACAAATCCAAAACAAATATCTTTTGTTTGGCCAGATTTTACGTATAAATTAAGAATTTATAAACAACCAGGAGAGGATGATAACCCGTATGCATTTTCATTAAAATATCCAGAGAATTTTGAGATTGTTGAGCAGTCAAGTAATTTTTCAAAAAGGAGCACTGGTGTTAGTAGTTCTTTTAAATTAGAAAAAGATTTAGATTATTCTATCAAGCTTGGAAAAAAATAGTTTTCTTATAAAGAAAATATGCTAAAATAGCAATCTATGGATAAGATATATAAGAACAAAGAAGTTGAAGAAAAAATATATAAAAAATGGGAAGAAAAAGGATATTTTAAACCAGAAATAAATCCCAAAGGAGAACCATATTGTATTATTCTTCCTCCTCCAAATGCGAATGGAAATCTTCATTTTGGCCACGCAATGATGTCTATTGAAGATATCTTGATTAGGTTTCAGAGAATGAGAGGAAAAAGCGCATTATTTTTACCAGGAGCAGATCATGCAGGATTTGAAACTCAGTTTGTTTTTGAGAAAAAACTTCAATCAGAAGGGAAGTCCCGTTTTGACTACACAAGAGATGAGCTCTATCAAATGATTTTAAATTACGTATTAGAAAATAAAAGTAATATGGAAAATCAACTTAGAAAATTAGGATTTTCTCTAGATTGGACAAGAGAAAAATTTCCACTTGATAATGATATTGTTAGCTTAGTTCATAAAGCTTTTAAAAAGCTTTATGATGATGGATTAATTTATAGAGGAGATAGGTTGGTTAATTACTGCACATTCGATGGAACAAGTTTTTCTGATCTAGAAGTTGTATATGAAGAAAGAAAAAATCCACTTTACTATATTAAATACGGACCATTAGTTTTAGCCACTACAAGACCAGAGACAAAGTTTGGAGACACAGCAGTTGCTGTTAATCCAGACGATAAAAGATACAAAAAATATATAGGTAAAGAGATTGAGATAGAAACAGTTTTAGGAAAAGCAAAAATTAAGGTTATTGCAGATAAAATGGTTGATAAAGAATTTGGCACAGGAGTTGTAAAAATTACCCCCGCACATGATTTTAATGATTACGAAGCTTCTAAAAGACATGACCTTCCCATGGTTCAGGTTATTGGTCATGACGGAAAAATGAATGAAAAAGCTGGTAAATTTAAAGGTTTATACGTAAAACAAGCAAGAAAGGCAGTTATTGAGGAAATGCAAAAAAAAGGACTTATTGAAAACATAGATGAAGGCTATGTTCATAGAATTGGTCTTTGTTATAAATGCAAACATCCAATAGAGCCATTGCCTCTTAAACAGTGGTATGTAAAAGTAGAAGGTTTATCAAGAAATGCAATTAAAGCAGTTAAGGAAGATAAAATTAAGTTTTATCCAAAGAATTTTGAAAAACGATATTTTCAGTGGATGGAGAATTTAAAAGATTGGAATATCTCTCGTCAAATTGTTTGGGGAATTAGAATTCCTGCTTGGCAGTGTAAGAAGTGTAAAGAATGGATTATTACTAAAGGGGAAGAGCCAAAGGAGTGTAAATGTGGATCTAAAGAACTTGCTCAAGACACAGATACCTTTGACACTTGGTTTTCCTCTGGGCAATGGCCAATTGTAACTTTGAAAACTAACTATGGTTTAGAAAAAATGGGCTTTCATGAGGATGTTGTTCCGCAAGTTTTTAAAGGAAAAACAAAAACCTACAGACTCAGAGACCATAATTTTAAAATTGGACAAAAGGTTTTATTTGAAGATACTCAAAAAGAATCACTGTTTGGCTATGGTGTTATTACAGATGTAAAAAAAACAACAATAGCAAAGATTGATTTTAAAGATAAAACTCATTATAAGACTTACGAGTCGGTTGACGAATTAATTGATGCATTTAAGTTAAGAAATCCTGATGAAAAAGTAAGCTTAAATTCTGATGCATACCTATATGCTTATAAATTTTATAAGCTTGATAATCTTTCATGTGATTTTGATAAATTTTATCCGACTTCTGTAATGGAAACAGGATATGATATTTTGCCTGCTTGGGTATCAAGAATGATTATGCTTGGGCTTTATTTTACCAATAAGGTTCCTTTTAAAGATGTTGTTTTGCATGGGTTAGTAAATGATCCTTATGGCAAAAAGATGAGTAAAAGTAAAGGTAATGTCATAAACCCCTTAGAAGTCATAGATCAATACGGAGCAGACGCAGTTAGATTTGCCTTAGTTTATGGAACAGCTCTAGGAAACGATCAATCTCTTTCTTATCCAAAACTTCAGGCAATGAGAAACTTTACTAATAAGCTTTGGAATATAGCTCGCTTTATTGAAATGTGTAAGCCTGAGAATATAAATAATAAAAAAGAAAATAAAAGTTTTAAAGAGTTAGAAAAAAGTGCTATTAATAAAAATGACAAGGAAATGGTTATAAAAACTGAAAAGCTTGCAAAAGATATAACAAGATTACTGGAGAAATATGATTTTAACCATGCAGCGCAAAATTTATATGATTTTACCTGGCATGAATTTGCAGATAAATACATAGAAGATGTAAAGAAGAGGATAGATATTAACTCATATATGGTCTTAGCTTCATTATTTAATAATTTGCTTAAATTATTTCATCCATTTATGCCTTTTATAACAGAAGAAATAAATAAAAGACTTTATAGAGATAATAAAGACTTAATAATTTCTTCTTGGCCAATATGAGTAAAAATACATGGGAACCAAAATTGCCTCCTTTTGTAAAACATAAGAAAAAAGTTTTTAAAAATGCTTTTTTAACAGCAAATATTATTTACCAGATTGGTGAATCAACTTTACTTAGAGAGAAATCTCAAAATGTGCCTATTGAATTAATTAATTCCAAAAACTTTAAGCAAAAAATTAAATATATAAAAGAATGTTTAAAAAAGTATAGAAAACTTACAGGAACAGGTAGAGGAATATCAGCTATACAAATAGGTATTTTAGAAAGATTCTCAGTTGTTTATATGCCTGAGATTAAAGGAAAATATTTAATATTAATAAATCCTAAAATAATTAAAACTTCTAAAAAATATCTTAAGTATCCTGAAATTTGTATGAGTGCGTTTCCAGTAATAGCACCAGTTACGCGTCCTTCCTGGATTGAGTTTGAATATTATGATGAGAAGGGAGTAAGAAGGTATTGGAATAGAAAAAATGATACAAAAACAAATAAGATCTATAATCGAGTTTTTCAACATGAACTAGATCATATGGATGGAATTATTAATATAGATAGGGTAGAATCAAGAGAGTTAACTTTGGAATCTGACCCTAAGTTTTATGAAAAAGCAAAATTTGAAGAAACAACTCCATGAATTCCCGAAGATTTACCGATTTATTACCGAAAACTTAAATTCTTTAATAAAAAATAAAAATACCAGAGCTGGAGGGTTTGTTTTTATTTATATATCTTTAATTACATTAATTGTTTACTTAGGTTTTAATTTTTATAATAATTACAATATATTGGTTATGCTTAGACAAGAGAAAGAAAAAACAGAGAATAAGATAATGGTATGGCAAGGGATTATTGAAAAGTATCCGAGCTTTAAGGATGCATATCTTCAGTTAGGTGCACTTGAATATAAGATAAGGAATTTTGAAAAAGCGAGCACATACGTTAAAAAAGCTTTAGTACTAGATCCTGAATATTCAGATGCAATTGAGCTTGACAAGAGGTTAAGTGGTAATTAGTTTTCCTCTTTTGGTTTAGATTGTTCTTCTTTTGGTTTTTCTCCTCCTGCTTCTTCTTTCTTTTCTCCTTCTTCTTTTCCTTCGCCTTCACCTTCTGTGACACCTTCTTCGCCTTCACCTTTAATAGGCTCTTCTGGTTCAGGTTCTTCAACTATTAGTTCTGCTATTTTAGCAATTACTTGTCCAGGATCAGTTAATATTACTGCACCTTGAGGAGCTTTAATATCTCCTACTGTAATTTGTTCATCAACTGTGGCAAGATTTTCTACATTTATTTCAATATTTTCAGGAAGTTCTTCTGGTAATGCTTCTACTTCTATCTCATGTAAGATTTCCATTAAAAGACCTAATTTATCTGAAACTGCTTTGGGTTCTCCAACTAAAGAAAGAGGAATCATGGTTTTTATTTTTTCTTTAAGGTTTACTTTAAAAAAATCAGCATGGAGAGGTATTCTATGATAATCAGTTTGAATGCTATGAATAAGAGAAGGAATAGTTTTTTCCTCAAATTCTACATCCACAATTCCAGTTGAGCCAACTTGTTTATAAATTTCGTCAAAATCCTTATAAGAAACTTGAACGGATGTAGATTTTATATCTTTTCCATAAATATTTGCAGGAAGTATTCCTTCTTTTCTTAAATTCTTTACTTTTTTTCCTAAAACCTTTCTTTTTTCAACTTTAAGTTGAGGATGTTTCATAACTTGATATTCTACAGTAAAGAAATATGGATTACAAGAGTGTTATAATTTATATGAAAATGCGTATCTTAGGAATTGATCCTGGAATAGGAAGAACAGGCTGGGGCGTTGTTGAAGCTCAAAACTCAAAATTAAAGGTCTGTAAATTTGGTTGCATAGAAACTCCTGCAAAAGAGGATATTTCAAAAAGACTAGAGAGTGTTTATGATGAAATTACAAAACTTATTAAACTTCATAAACCAGAAGAAATGGCAGTTGAAGAATTATTTTTTAACACAAACAGTAAAACTGCATTTGCAGTCGGACAGGCAAGAGGAGTGATTCTTCTTGCTGGAGAAAAAGCAAGAATTTCAAATTTTACTTATACACCTCTTGAAGTAAAAATGAGTTTAACAGGCTATGGAAGAGCAGAGAAGGGACAGGTTGCGATTATGGTTAAAAATTTACTTCTTTTAAAAGAAATTCCTAAACCAGATGATGTTTCAGATGCATTAGCAGTTGCAATAACACATAGCTTTTCAAGACTAAAAAGAATTAAAAAAGCTATGCTATAATCAGAAGACTTTTATGATAGGTTCTTTAAATGGAGTAATTGAATTATTGGATAATTCATACGTAATAATAAATGTTAACGGAGTAGGATATAGAGTCCTTCTTTACAATAGACTTCTTACAAGCTTCAAATTAAATGATTCAGTTAAGCTTTTTATATACACGCATGTAAAAGAAGACGCATTGGAGTTATTTGGATTTTCATCTCCTGAAGATCTTAAGCTTTTTCAAAGCTTGATTTCTGTCTCTGGAGTCGGGCCAAAAACAGCAATTTCTATTTTTTCTTATGGAGCGGGGGAGGAAATAATAAAGGCAATAGTAGAAGGGGATGTAGATTTTTTTACAGAGGTTCCAAGGCTTGGAAGAAAAAATGCTCAAAAAATTATTATTGAACTAAAGAATAAGATGGGGAGCATAAGCGAACTTGATTTATCAGGAAAAGACAGAAGCGAAAACAGTGAGATAATAGTTGCTTTAAAAGGTTTTGGATTTTCAACAAACGAAGCACAGGATGCTTTAAGATCAATAAAAAATGATGCAAAAACTGTAGAAGAAAAAATAAAACTTGCACTTAGATATTTAGGAAAATAATTTTTTATGAATACAAAATCAAAGCTAAAAACAGAAAAAGAAGTTAAGGAGAATAATCCTGAAGAAGAAAAACTATTTATTTCACTTCGTGCACAAGATTGGAATGACTTTGCAGGTCAAAAAAACATTAAAGAAGCTTTAAGAATTTCTATTACTGCTGCAAGAAAAAGAAAAGAAGCAATCGAGCATATTCTTCTTTATGGCCCCCCAGGTCTTGGAAAGACAACTCTTTCTCATATAATTGCAAGAGAAATGAACTCTAGTATTAGAGTTACTTCTGGACCTGCTATTGAGAGAGCAGGAGACCTTGCATCAATTCTAACTAATCTTGAAGAAGGAGATATTCTTTTTATAGATGAAATTCATAGACTTAATAAAGTGGTTGAAGAAACACTTTATCCTGCAATGGAAGATTTTGCCTTAGACATAATTATCGGCAAAGGACCTTCTGCAAGAACACTAAGACTTGACCTTCCTCAATTTACAATTATTGGAGCAACTACTAGGATTGGTCTTTTGTCTTCTCCCATGAGAGATCGTTTTGGAGTTGTACATCGTTTAAATTTTTACTCACCAGATGAATTAAAAGATATTATCTTAAAAGCTGCTAAGAAATTATCAGTATCAATAGATGCAGATTCTGTCAAGGAAATTGCTAAAAGAGGAAGGGGAACACCAAGAATTGCTTTAAAGCTTTTAAAAAGAATTAGGGACTTTGTGCAGGTTAAAGGAGAGGGAAAAATTAACAAAGATTTAGTAAAAGATGCCTTAAAGATGCTTGAGGTTGATGAGGCAGGGTTAGATGGGTCAGATATAAGGTTTATAAAAGCTATTATAGAAAAGCACGCAGGAGGGCCTGTTGGAGTTGAAACAATCGCAGCGACAATAGCAGAGGATGTGGGAACAATAGAAGATGTAATTGAACCCTTTTTAATGCAGAGCGGTTTTCTAAAAAAAACAAATAGAGGAAGAATGGTGACAAAAGCAGCATATTACCATTTTGGACTTAATCCTCCCAAAGAGAAAATTGACAAAAAGCAACAAAAATTTCTTTAGCTATTTACCTACAACTTTTTTGATACCTAAAAGAATAAATATTTGAAAGGTCTTTGCTTTCTTCTGAGTAAAAGATAGCAAGATTATATAATGCAGGACAAAAGTAGGGATCTATTTTTAATATTTTTTCATAAACTTCTACACCTTTATTTTTAAGTTCAACTCTATCTAGAAAAACACCTGCCCTAATAAGAGATGTTTTATCTTTCTCGTTAAGATTTGAGAATTTAAGATTATCTAAATCCATTGAGTATTTTTTTATAAGTTCATTGTTTTCATCATTGTTTTTAACAAGAATAATTACATAGTCATCAAGATAAACAATTTTCCAGTCCTTATTTCTTACAATGCTATAGATAAAAGAATTTGCCCAAGGAGTTTGGTCAAGGTAGGAAAAAAAGATTGTATTGAAAGAATATTGATTATCAATCTTCTTAAATATCTTTTCATCATACTGCATTGGAATATAGACATTTTGAAAGAATTCTGCTGGATATTCTCCGGGTCTACCATCAATAAAAACTCTAGTTTTTGGGTAAAAACGGTATTCAGCATAACTTCCAATGTCAAAGTTGTTAAAAATAGGATTTTTCAAGTGATTTTCAATAAAAAAGTCAGCTGCTTTTTTTCCACCTGAGTCAACTCCAAAACCAAATCCTTTTATAGTTATAACTTGAGATATCTGAAAAATTAAAATAAAGGGTAGGAATAAAAATACGTACCGTATTACCTTTTTAGGAATATTTTTAAAGACTAGAGAAAAATTATATGAGAAAGCAATAAAAGTTCCAAATACAAAAAGAGGAAAATTTCTTATTGCTGTTAGTGAAAGATATATAAAAAGAATGCTTAAGAAAAAATCTATCAAACGTGCTTTTTTAAAAAGTGCAATAAAACTTAGAAAAAGAAGAATTGATGATACTGCAAAATAAACAACAGTTTGCTTATGCGAATAGTTCCATAAGAATAAAATGTTTTGATTCTCCTCAATTGTGTATCCGTAATTTTGTTGGAAAATAAGAGGATAGATAACTCCTTTTATTCCGTTGGGATTTAAAAGAGTTAAAAACAATGAAAGTATAAATACTAAACTTAATGTTTTTGTTTTTTTAGTAAATAATTTTTTTCTACTATTTATTAAATCTTCAAGTAAAAATAAAAATAAAATTGCTATTCCAACAATAAAATAGATATGAATATTTACCCATAAAAGTTCGAGAAAGGGGAGAATAAAAATCCAATTTGAAAACTTTTTCCGATAATCATAAAGGATATAAATAAATATAGATAAGAAAAGAAAACTAAATATTTCAGGTCTTATATCAGTTCTTTCAAAAAGAATTCCAAGATAAAGTAAAGAACCTATCGTAATAACAACAGGGGAGAGTCTATCTTTTTCAGCCTTTAATATAAGGAGAAAAAATGCGATTATAATAATTAAAGTGGAAAATATTAAAATCCCATTATAATTTATAGCTTTAAAAACTAGATAAAAAATTACTTCTGATAACCAATGTAAATTAACAAATGGGAAATTAGGATAAGTATAGGAAAATAAATTTACAGATGGAACATTAAATGTTTTTAAAATTATCTCTCCTAATAAAAAGTGTCTTCCTAAATCTTGTGTAATTGCAGTTATAGGGTGGAAAAATCCGGCAAATAATAGAAAAAAGATTAAAAAATAATTTACATATTTATATTTTCCCATAGCTTAAAATAAGCACTATTACATTAATATATTAACATTTAAATGTAAAAAAATCCTTGACAATAAATATCAAAAAAGCTATATTAAATTATGGATAGCACAAAAATTAATTTTCCTCTTGGTCTAACCTACGACGATGTTTTACTTCTCCCAAATTTTGCTAATTTTCAGAGATCAGAGATAGATCTTACTACAAACCTTACAAAGAAAATTAAATTAAAAATTCCCTTTGTTTCATCTCCTATGGATACTGTTACGGAAAGTGCCTTAGCAATTGAACTTGCAAGACTTGGAGGAATTGGAATCATTCATAGAAATCTTCCTATTGAAGATCAAGCAAATGAAGTAAAAAATGTAAAGAAAGAAAAGCTTTTAGTAGGGGCAGCAATTGGTGCAAGCAGCGAGAATGAGAATAGGATAAAATCTTTAGAAAAAGCAGGAGTAGATGTTTTAGTTGTAGATTCTGCACATGGATATTCAAAAGGAGTCATAGATACTATTAAATATATAAAGAGAAAATATCCCAAGCTTGATGTTATTGCCGGAAATGTTGCAACTTATGAAGGTGCTTTGGTTTTGATAAAAGCAGGAGTAGATGGATTAAGAGTTGGGATGGGTCCTGGAGCAATTTGTACAACGAGAATGATTTCTGGTATGGGAGTTCCACAGATTACGGCAATTTTTGAAACAGTAAGAGCTGCTAAAAAAGCAGGAGTTCCAGTTGTAGCTGATGGAGGAATTAAATATTCAGGAGACATTACAAAGGCTTTAGCAGCAGGTGCATCTTCAGTTATGATGGGTAGTTATTTTGCTTCTGCAGTTGAATCTCCTGGAGAAGTAGTTCTTCTTTCTCGAGACCTGGTTCCAAATCGTTTTCAAAGCATATTTGATAATAAAGAAAAAGTAATTAGGATCTCAAGTAAAAGAAGTAAGATTATTAAAAAAATGGTAAGTATTTATCAAAAAAAACAAAGTAAAGTAGATTCAGGAGATGAATTTTATCAATTTAAACAATATAGAGGAATGGGTTCAGTTGCTGCAATGGAAAAAGGTGCAAAAATAAAATCTGAAGATGAGTTTCATGGGAAAAATTATAAAGACCGAGTTTTAGTTGCCGAAGGAGTTGAAGGAATGGTGCCAATAAAAGGAACAGTTAAAGAATTGCTTGATCAAGCAATTGGAGGAGTTAAATCAGGAATGTATTATGTAGGGACTAAAAATATTAAAGAACTTTGGCAAAATAGAAAGTTTATTCAGATAACACAAGCATCTCTTGGCGAAAGTCATCCTCATAGCATCTTGGTAACAAATCCAGGAAAAAACTACGCATAATTATGATTTATATAGTTGATTTTGGATCACAGGTAACTCATCTTATTTCAAGAAGGTTTAAAGAGCTTGGTGTTAAAGCAAAGATTATTGATTTTGAAAACGCAATAGAAGTTATTAATAAAGAAAAACCAGCAGGAATTGTTTTGTCAGGCGGTCCTTCTTCTGTCTATGGTAAAAACGCACCAAAAGTAAGTAAAGAAATTTATGGTTTCAATATCCCTATATTGGGAATTTGTTATGGATTGCAATTAACAGCAAAACTACTGGGAGGAAAAGTAGTTCCTGGAAAAAAAGAGTATGGTCCTGCAAAAATTAAAATCATTAAAGAACTAGAACTTACAAAGAATCTTCCTGAAAGCTATACTGTTTGGATGAGTCACGGAGATGAGGTTATTTCCCTGCCAAAAGGGTTTGAAATATTGGGATCAACACACGATGTAAAAATGGCTTTTGTTGCAGATCTAAAAAGAAAAATTTACGGAGTGCAGTTCCATCCAGAAGTAGATCATACAGAATATGGGAATGACATTTTAAAGAACTTTGCAGAGATTTGTAAAACAAAAACAAAAGAACACGTTGTAGATATAAGGGCGATAGAGGATGAAATAAAAAAAATAGCAAAAAATAAATATGTAATAGGCGCTGTATCAGGAGGTGTCGATTCAACCGTTGCAGCAGTATTAACAGCAAAGGCAATTGGTAAAAAGTTTATTCCTATTTTTGTTGACAATGGTTTAATGAGAGATGGCACAAGAGAATATGTTGAAAAAATCTTTAAACATATTGGAATAAAAGTAAATATTGTTGATGCTGAAAAAGAAACGCTAATAAAACTTAAAGGAATTACCGACCCTGAAGAAAAAAGAAAAATAATTGGTAATTTATATATACACCTTTTTGAAAAAGAGATGAAGAAGTTAATTAAATTTGGAAAGGACGTTAGATTTTTAATGCAAGGAACGATTTATTCAGACGTAATAGAAAGTAAAGGTAGCAAAAATTCAGCTAACATAAAAAGTCATCACAATGTTGGAGGCCTACCAAAAAATATGAAGCTTAAATTAATAGAGCCTATGAGGGGTTTTTATAAAGATGAAGTAAGAGAAATAGGAAGAAAGTTAGGATTGCCAGATGAATTTGTGCAAAAACAGCCTTTTCCTGGACCAGGATATGCTGTAAGAATAAGAGGAGAAGTTACAAAAGAGAGATTAATAAAACAAAGGCTTGCAGATAAAATCGTATTGGAAGAGCTAGAGGCTGCAAATGTTTTGCGAGATATTTTTCAGTCTTTTCCAGTTTTAACTGGAGCTCAGTCAACTGCTGTTAAAGGAGATGGGAGAAATTTCGGAGAAGTAATTGCACTAAGAATAATTGAATCAAGAGATATAATGACATCAACCTGGGCTAGACTTCCCTATGATTTACTGCAAAAAATTTCATCAAGAATTGTTAATGAAGTCCCTGATGTCTCAAGAGTTGTTTACGATATAACAACAAAGCCTCCAGCGACAATGGAATGGGAATAGATATTATCTTAAATTAAGGCTTCCTTCTTTATAGGTAATATTTTTTTGTTTAATAATTACTTGTTTTTCCCCTTTTTTAAGATATCCTGCGTCTATTGCTTTAAATTTATTTTTCTTAATAATATTAAGAGTTCTCTCTATATCTTTTTTTGAAACAAAAATTGCAAAATCTTGACCCATGTTATATGTCTCATACATTTCATAGTCAGATAAGCTTGCAAGGTCTTGAATAAAAAGAAATACTTCTTGAGGTTTAAAAATAGTTTCAATTACATAAGTAAAGCTAGGTTTTCCTCTCATGATTTTTCTTAGTCCATGTCCAGTGATATTTACCAAATAATGGATATCTATTTTTTCTTTTTGTAAATTTTTAATAAGCAATGCATAGATGTTGCTCTTGGTAAGAATTGCATCTCCGAATGTTTTTCCATTTTTCATTTTTGTTTTAAACCCTTTTGACATTTTTTTTGCAAGAGCCCTAGTTAAGGAAATTCCATTTGCGTTTATACCATCGCTTTTTATCAAGATAATCCTATCTCCTTCTTTTATTTTTTTATCAGTTATTAATTTATTTTTATTATCAATAATTCCTGTAGCTGCTCCTCCTAAGTCAATTGTTCCCTTTTCTATGATTCCTTTTAGTGTAGGTGTTTCACCACCACCCCATGTAACACTTGCTAAGTCACAAGCTTTTTTCCACCCACTAATTAAAGCTTTCATCCTTTTTTGATTATTCAAAAATTTATTATCTCCAACAGCCCAATAAGCATGGATAGAAAGAGGAGTTGCCCCTACAGTAATTAGGTCGTTTATAATAGTTGCAACTGTGTCATGTCCAATAATTTCATAATAATTTTTTTTATTATCTCGTTCCATCTCATCTGCGACTAAACTTTTTGTTCCCAAGCCTTCCACAACAGAAGCCATGTAAATATTCTTTTGTTTCCAAACAAATGCAGATTCACCTCTTGTGTCTGGAATTTCTTTAAATCCGTTTTTATCTAAATTTACAGAAGTTAATTTAGCACTTTTTTGAGCAAGTTTTTTAATAGGGTCAAGCTTTTCGTAATCAACACCAGATTTAGAATAGGTTATTTTTTTCATTTGAAATAATTAACAGCATTTTTAAATATTTTAAGCCCTGGTCCGAATTTAGGACTAATCTTTTTTTCTCTTTGATTTTTTTCTTTTAAATAATTCCAGTGTGGGAGTTGGGTAAAAAAGATTGCTCGCTCAGGATGAGGCATCATTCCTAAAATTTTTCCTGACTCATCTGTTATTCCTGCAATATTTTCTAAAGACCCATTCGGATTTGCTTTTAAGTTTTGATAATTGCATATTCCACCTAAAGTGTATTTTGCTGCAATCAAATTTTTATTTTTAATTTCATCTAAAATATTATCTGGTGCATAAAATCTTCCTTCACCATGTGCAATAGGAAGTGATATTTGATTAATTTCTTTAAGCCAAGGAGTGTTGTTTTTTATTTTAAGATCAACCCATCTTACTGTATATCTTGCACTATCATTTGGCAAAAGAGCAACCTCCCTTTTACCATATTTATTTTCTAATGCTGGAAGAAGTCCCAAATTAACTAATATTTGAAAACCATTACAGATTCCTAAAACAAGATTATCGTTTTTTACAAAAGAATCAATTTCTTTCCAAAGATGATTTCTAAGTTTATTTGAAAATGCATTCCCTGATCCTGTATCATCCCCATAAGAAAATCCACCTGGAAAAGCAAGAATTTGAAAATCTCTTATTCTTTTTGGAGATTTAATTAAATCATTGATATGAACTATTTCTCCCTTTGCTCCTGAAAGTTCAAAGGCGAATTTTGTTTCTTCTTCGCAGTTTAGTCCGTATCCAGAGAATATTAATGCGTTTGGTTTTTTCATGTTAGTAATTTTTAAAATTTGATTTATATGTGCTTAAAATTTCATCAAGATTAATATTAATTATTTCTTTTCCTTTTAATCCTGAAATTTTTATTTTTTTATCACTAGTTACTTTTCCAATTCTTGAAACTATATGTTTTTTCATTATTTCTTCAAAATGTTTTTTATTTTTCTTTGCAATACTGACAATTATTCTTCCTTGAGATTCAGAAAAAAGAGCATAATCATCTTTCGTTATAATACCTTTTATTTTTGATAGCTTAATTTCAGCTCCTAAGTTTCCTGCGGTTGTCATCTTTGCAAGAGAGACCCCAATTCCACCTCTAGTTACGGCGATTGCTGATGTAATTAACCCTTTTTGAGATGCTTTATAAAAATCTTTATACATTGCTCTATTT
>DASRON010000045.1:0-10563 GCA_035646815.1 Patescibacteria group bacterium
GTATCGGTTCTTTTGAAAAAGAACTAAAAAAACTTGCTGGGGGAACAATTGAGTTCTTAGGAGAATTGACTGACAGAGAGCTTTCGTATTATTATGAGAATTGTAAGGCTTTAATTTTTCCAGGGATTGAGGAATTTGGACTAGTTATGGTTGAAGCTCAGTCTTTTGGAAAGCCAGTAATAGCATATAAAAAAGGCGGAGCACTAGACATTTTAAAAGAAGGAGTTACAGGCACATTTTTTACTAAGCAAAACGTTTCATCCTTAAAAAAAGTATTGAAAAGCTTTAATAACAAAAGATATAATAGTTTATTATTAAGAAATAATGCTAAAAGATTTTCTTTTAACATATTTGAAAAAGAACTTAAAAAGTTTATAAAAAAGAGCTTAAAAAATAAAATAAAATGAAAGTTGTAATTTTTGCAGGAGGAGTAGGAACAAGACTCTGGCCTTTATCAAGAAAAAATACCCCTAAGCAATTTGAAAAAATTGTCGGAAACAAATCAATGCTTCAAATAGCAGTTAAAAAGCTTTTTCCAGAGTTTTCCTGGAATGATATCTATATTTCAACAGGAATTCATTATGAAGACATTGTCAGAGAGCAGTTAACAGAACTTCCTTCAAATAATATAATCGTTGAACCTGAGATGAGAGATGTAGGGCCTGCAGTTGGACTAATAACTGCCCTTTTTGAAAAAGAAGATCCTGATGAACCAATTGCTTTACTTTGGGGAAGTGATCATCTTGTAAAAAATGAGAAAGTTTTTAGAAATGCTTTAAGAGCAGCTGAAAAGTTAGTTTTAGAAGATCCTGAAAAAATTGTTTTTATTGGTCAGAAGCCAAGGTTTGCAAATCAAAACTTAGGATATATTGAATATGGTGAAAAAGTAAAAGATATTGGAGATATTCCTGTGTCAAAATTTGTCGGTTTTGAATATAGACCGCATTTATCAACTGCAGAGCGCTTTCTAAAAGATGGAAGGCATTCCTGGAACTTAGGATATTTTGTTACAACTCCAAGATTTTTATGGAAATTATTTGAAAAATTTGCCCCGTCACTTTTTAAAGATCTTGAGAAAATAAATAAAGCATATAAAACAAAAGATTATGAAAAAGTACTTTCTGAAATTTATCCAAAAATAGAAAAAATATCTTTTGATAATGCTGTGCTTGAAAAAATAAATCCTTCAAATGGATTAGTGTTATCAGTTGATATTGGCTGGAGTGATATAGGTGCATGGGAAGCATTAAAAGAAGCATTATCAGAAACAGCTGATGAAAACGTTACAAAAGGAAAAGTAATGATTGAAGATTCAAGAGATTGCCTAGTTTTCAATTTTACAAATCAACTAACTGTTGGAATTGATCTTGAAGAATTATTAGTAATTAATACTAGTGATGTTATTTTAGTTTGTCCTAAAAAATCAGTTCCTAAAATAAAAAAACTAGTTGAGAGTTTAACGGGAACTCCCCTTGAGTATTTAACCTAAATATGCCTTATATAGAAATAAAAAAAAGCGTTTTTTACGAAACAACTAAAAGAATTTTAGATATTATTTTTTCTTTAACTCTTTTAATAATTTTTTCACCAGTAATAGCACTTGTCACAATTGCTGTAAAGCTTGATTCAAGAGGACCAATCTTAGCTGATACACCTGAAAGAGTAGGAAGAAACGGTAAGCCTTTTAAAATGTATAAGTTTAGATCAATGATTCAAAATGCTCATGAAATTTTAAGAAATAATCCTAAATTTTCTGAATATTACAATGAATATAAAAAAGGAAGTTATAAGTTAAAAGATGATCCTCGTATAACAAAAGCAGGTCATTTTATAAGAAAGCATTCTTTAGATGAAGTTCCTCAGTTTGTAAATATTTTAAATGGAGATATGAGTTTAGTTGGACCAAGAGCATATTATCCAGATGAACTTCGTGAACAACAAAAAAAATATCCTAATACTCGTGATTCTGTAAAGGTGGTGCTTTCGGTAAGACCAGGGCTAACTGGTTATTGGCAGGTTTCAGGAAGAAGTGAAATTAATTTTGATAAAAGAATAGAAATGGATGCACAATATGTAAAAAAAAGATCTGTTTTATATGACCTTTTTATAATTCTAAAAACTCCCTGGGCAATGATCTCAGGAAAAGGTGCTCTTTAGAAAATTCACCGATTAATATAAAACCTTACAAGGTTGTCTAGCCTCATCATCATTATTTCTTTCTAATATGTTTTGTATTAAGGTTATTGGTAAATTTGATGTGTTCCAACTGAATGAAACCAAATAATATTTTTACTGGCAAACTCAAAAATTATTCTATATTGATAATCTATAGAGAATGAATAATATTCTTTAAGTTTCCCTGAAAGTTTATGGGCTTTAAGCTTTGGGTCAAATGGATCTTTTCTAAAGGTTTTTTCTTTCTTTTCAGCTTCAAGTTTAATTTTATTAGGTAGTTTCTTATACTCTTTTGCAAATTTGCTTGAGTAATAAATTTTCATTTAAAAAATTAACGGAGATTAGAAAGAGACTTTAAAAGTTTTCCACGTCCTTTTTTTAATTCCTTTTTACTTTCTTTCAATTCTTCAGCAAAACGACCCTCAATCCAAAGCCTTAAGAGATTTCGGAAAAACTCACTTTTACTTGCATAATGGCCAAAACTAAGCTCTTTTTCAACAATAGAATTTAACTCAGTTGGTAAAGAGATGTTTACGATTGCTCTCATATGTAATAAATTGTATTACAAAAATATTGCTTTGTCAATGAGTATTGCCAGTAACCTTAGCCATATTGACAGGCTCATGTAGTTTCTACTATGATATAGCTTATGGACGGTTTTCAAAAGATTGATCTTGAAGCTAATACAAATGAAGTAGCAGATACAAATAAAGGGGAAGTAAAAGAAATGCCAGTATCAAGAAGGAAACGCATTAATTTTAAGAATTTTTTAAAGAGTAAAAAAGGAAAGGTAATAGCAGGAGTGCTTGTAATTTTTATTCTTTTTTCAGTCTTTGGAGTAATTCTTCCTGCAAAAGCTGCTTATTCTTCAGCACAAAAAACTATTGCTCAAGCAAAGATAGCAGCAGATGCTGTTAAAAAACAAAATGTAGATCTTGCTTCAGTTGAGCTTGCAAAAACAAAGGACTCACTTACTCAAACTAAAAAAGATTTAGATAAGATGAGTTATTTTGCCTATATTCCCTTGGCAAGCGGCTATTATAGCGATGCAAAACATCTTGTAAATGCAGGATTTAACGGACTTAATGCATCAGTAATAATGGTTGATTCTGTAAAGCCATACGCAGATGTTTTGGGTCTTAAAGGGCAGGGTAGTTTTGTAATGGGTTCTGCGGAAGAAAGAGTAAAAACAGCAGTTACAACAATGGGAAAGATTACTCCTAAAATTGACGATATTGCAAACGAATTAAATAAGGCAAAAGAAGAAATAGATAAAGTAAATCCTGATAGATATCCATCATTTTTAGTAGGAAAAAATATTAGCGAACAAATAACAAAAGCAAAAAAATTAGTAGATGAAGGAGTAACTTTTGTAGATGAAGCAAAACCGCTTATTAAGGTTCTACCAGAAATTTTAGGTGATACAGAAGAGAAAAAATACTTAGTTCTTTTTCAAAATGATAAAGAAATAAGACCAACTGGTGGTTTTATTACAGCTTATGCGATTTTTAGGTTTGATAAAGGAATAGTTCATGTTGATACATCTTCTGATATTTATGAACTTGATGATACGATTTCCGGAAAACCGGTTGCTCCAAAACCCCTTTTGCAATATCTTCCCAGTGTGCCAAGACTTAACCTAAGAGATACAAATCTTTCTCCTGATTTTATCCTTTCAATGAAGGAGTTTAATAAACTTTATGATAAAGCTCCGTCTTCTGCTGATGTAGACGGAATAATTGCTGTTAATACAAGAGCCTTGGTTGCGGCAATGGATATCTTAGGAGATATTGAGACAAATGGAACTAAATTTACCACCAAAATTGATCCAAGATGTGATTGTCCGCAGGTAATCTATATGCTTGAGGTATTTTCAGATAAACCAGTCCAAGGAACAAGAACAAATAGAAAGGGAATTATTGGAGATTTGATGTACGCAATTATGAATAAAGCTTTTTCATCTTCTCCAAAACTTTATTGGGGACCATTATTTCAGGAAATGATAACACAAACTTCTGAAAAAAATGTTCTTTTTTACTCATATAATAAAGATGCACAATTAGGATTTGAAGCACTTAATGCTTCAGGCAGAATAATGCCATTTGAAGGAGATTATTTGCATATAAACGAAGCAAACTTTGGAGGAGCAAAATCAAATATGTTTGTTTCAGAAACAGTTGATCAAAATTATGATATCAGTAGTGACGGGACTATTACAAAAACAGTAACTGTTGACTATAAAAATCCCTATCCACCATCTGATTGTAATTTAGAGCGTGGAAATCTTTGTTTAAATGCAGTTTTAAGAGATTGGTTTAGAGTATATGTGCCAAAAGGAAGTAAGCTTGTAGACATAAAAGGATCTGAAGTAAAAGTTACAACTTATGATGAATTAGACAAAACAGTTTTTGATGGATTCTTAACTGTAAGACCAAAAGGAGCGGCAAAATTAACAATTACTTATAAACTTCCCTTTAAGCTTGAAAAGGGTTCCCCGCTTCCTCTTCTTGTGCAAAAACAGTCAGGAACTGATAGCTTTGAATATACGATTTCAAATAAAGGTAAACAAATAGATAAGTTTAAACTTGCAACAGATAAAGAACTTAAATTATCTCTCCCAAGATAATTATGAAAACCTATAAAACGGAAGGGATTGTTATAAGAAGGCGAAATCTTGGTGAGGCAGATAAAATAGTAACAATCTTTACAAGAAAATTTGGAAAACTTCAAGTGAAGGCACCAGGAGTAAGAAAAATAACTAGCAGAAGATCTCCCCATATTGAATTACTAAACCACGTATCCCTTTCTTTATATATAGGAAGAAATCTTCCCATAATTACAGAAGCAGAATCAATAGATACTTTTTCAGATATAAAAGTAGATTTAAAAAAAGTTGCAGCTGCTTATCATTTATGTGAGCTTATTGATAATCTTTGTCCTGAAAATCAGGAAAATTACGAAGTCTTTATGTTATTAAAAGATACTTTTTCAAAACTTACAAACGGAGTAGATAAAAAAGAATTAGTTAGAGGTTTTGAGTTAAATTTATTATCAATGCTTGGCTATATAAAATCTATTCCTGTTTCTTCTTCTTTTGAAACAATACCTTTTATAGAAGAGCTTTTAGAAAAAAAGTTAAAAGCAAGACAAATCGCTCCTTTTTTAAGTTAGTTCTTTTTAAATTTCTTCTTTTTTGTTATGATTAGCCTATGGAAAATGATCTAATGGATAAAGTAGTTGCTCTTGCAAAAAGACGTGGTTTTGTTTTTCCTGGATCTTCAATTTATGGAGGACTTGCTAATTCATGGGATTATGGACCAATTGGGGTTGAGCTTAAAAACAATGTTAAAAAAATTTGGTGGCATCATTATGTTCATTTAAGAGATGATATGGTTGGACTTGATGCGGCAATTTTAATGCATCCTAAAACCTGGGAAGCATCAGGGCATATAGCAGCATTTGGAGATCCTCTAATGGATTGCAGAAGTTGCAAAATGAGATGGAGAGCAGATAAGTTGCTGGAAGAAAAAATAGGTGTAGAAAAAGTTGCTGGAAAAAGTTTTAGTGATTTATCAAGATTAATAAAAGAAGAAAAAATAAAGTGTCCTAATTGCGGAAAAAATGATTTCACGAAGATAAGAAACTTTAATTTAATGTTTAAAACTTTTCAGGGAGTAACTGAAGACTCGGAATCGCTTATTTATCTTCGTCCGGAAACTGCTCAGGGAATTTTTGTTAATTTTAAAAATATAATGGATGTATACAGAAAAAAACTTCCTTTTGGAATTGCTCAAATAGGAAAAGCTTTTAGAAATGAAATAACTCCGGGAAATTTTATCTTCAGAACAAGAGAATTTGAACAAATGGAAATTGAATATTTTTTTAATCCTGAGAAAAGCGACTGGAAAAAGCTATATGAAGAACTAAAGAAAGAAAGCTGGGCTTTTATTGGCAAACTTGGAATTAAAAAAGATAATTTAAGATTAAGAGATCATGAGAAAGATGAGTTATCACATTATTCTAAAGGAACAACAGACATAGAATATAAGTTTCCATTTGGTTGGGGAGAGCTGTGTGCAGCAGTTGCTTATCGAACTGATTATGATTTAAATCAGCACGAAAAATTTTCAGGAGTAGATTTAAAAGTTCAGGATGAATCTGGAGAAAAATATACACCTCATGTTATGGAACCCAGTTTTGGAGCTGACAGGCTTACGTTAACAGTTTTAATAGATGCATATAGCGAAGAAGAAGTTAAAGGACAAAAAAGAGTATTTATGAAGTTTTTACCAAGAGTTGCTCCTGTTAAAGTTGCTGTTTTCCCACTTTTAGCAAATAAAGAGAATTTAGTAAAAAAAGCAAAAGATTTATATAAAACACTAAAACAAGAAATAAATGGATTAGTTGTGTTTGATGACAGGGGAAATATTGGCAAGAGATACTTTGCTCAAGATGAAATAGGCACACCTTTTTGTATAACAGTTGATTTTCAAAGCTTAGAAGATGAAGCAGTAACTGTTAGAGATAGAGATACTACAAAACAAGATAGAATAAAAATTAAAGATTTAACATCCTATTTACAAGAAAAACTTTCTTAATATCTTGACAGACTAAATATTTTTCCTCTATTATGAATTAGATGAATAAAAAGTATTTAATTCCTCTTATTGCAGCAATATCATTAATTTTAGTTGGTGGAGCAGTTTATCTCTTTTCTCAAAGAAATAGTTCAAATCAAGCTTCTCTGATTGAGCCTACTATGGAAGTAATTCCTACAATTATGCCTTCTGATATTGGTCTTACTTTAACTCCTGGAGCAGATGGTAAAAGATTGTATATGGAAATAACAAACACAAAAGATATTGCAGGTGTTGATTATGAGCTTTCATATACCACAACAGATGATATTCCAAGAGGAGCAATTGGGCATGTAGATATTAAAACTCCCGGACAAAAGATAAAACAAGAAATAATTTTAGGAACTTGTTCTGATGTTTGTCACTATGACAAAGACATTACAAATATTAAATTAATAGTAAAAGTAACAAAAACCAACGGAATGGTTTATCAAGCAGAAGTAGAAACAGAACTTTAATCCTCTTTTTATAAGCAATTTTAATTAAAACCTCTTATTTAGTGTTTATGCTGTAAAAACAACACTATTCCATATCTTTCTCCTATTGACATGATAAAAAAAATGATACAAAATGGTATAAAGTGGTCTAAGGTGGGAAAAGGTGGGATAAAAGAAAGGCAGGAGAAACTTATGCTTATCGGACAATTCGAAGGAACTGTTGGGGAAAAAGCAAGAGTAGCATTCCCCAAAAAGTTTAGAGAAGAACTAGGAGACAAATTAATAATAACGTTAGGATATGAAAATTCGCTCATTATCGTATCAGAAAAAAACTGGAAAGCACTCCTTGAAGGAACAGAAGGTAAGCCATTTATTCAATCCGAAACAAGGGAAACTCAGCGCTTTTTACTTGGAGCAGCAAGCAGCATCGAGCTCGACGGTAAGGGAAGGTTTATACTTCCTTCTTATTTGCGAGAATTTGCAGAAATTGAAAATGAGATCGTATTCTTAGGACTTTCAAGATATGTTGAAGTTTGGGGTAAGAAACGCTGGGAAGAGTATAGAAAGAACCTTGAAAAAAATATAGACGCTATATCAAAAAGATTAGTTGAAGAAGACAAAAATGACAAAACTAAATAATGAGTATTTATCACAAAAGCGTCTTTTTAACTGAAGCGCTTGAACTTTTACAAATAAAGAAAAACAAAAAATACATTGACGCAACATTGGGCGGAGGAGGACATACATTTGAGATTTTAAGAAAGAATGGGATAGTACTCGGAATAGATTTAGATACAGAGGCAATTGAGCACGTAAAAGTTAAATGGAAAAAGATAGTTAAGGAAGAAAAACTAAGTGAAGAGAATTTAATACTTAAAAAAGGGAATTTTAGAAAATTAGAGGAAATTGCACGTTTAAATGAGTTTGAGAAAGTCGCAGGGATAATATATGACCTGGGTGTTTCTTCAAATCAAATTGATAGAGGAGAACGCGGGTTTAGTTATCTAAAACAGGGTCCGCTTGACATGAGAATGGATGAAAATGCTCAAGTTAAAGCAAGTGATCTTGTAAATGTCTTAAAGAAAGGAGAACTTTATGAAATATTTTCTAGGTTTGGTCAGGAGCATCGTGCTTGGGTCATTTCTGACAGTATTGTTAGGACCCGTAGAATAAGGGCAATTCAAACAACAGACGATCTTATAGATGTAATAAGGGAGGCATATAAGATTAAGAGTAAAGATATATCGCCCTTTTTAAAAGCGAAAATAGCAAAAAAGGTATTTCAGGCATTAAGGATTGCAGTAAATAGCGAGTTTGAAAATTTAAAAGAAACATTACCTCAAGCAGTAAATCTGCTTGATCGTAAAGGAAGACTAATAGTAATATCATTCCATTCTATTGAGGATAGGATTGTAAAACATAAATTTTTAGAATTTGAAAAACAGGGTCTGGGAAAAATAATTACTAAAAAACCCTTAATTCCGACAGTAGAGGAAATGAGGGAAAACTCAAGGAGTAAAAGTGCAAAGTTAAGGGTATTTGAGAAAATATGAAAAAACCGATTACATTAATTATATTACTTTTATTAATAGTTCTTGTACTTTCAGTTGTAAGAACTGTAGTATCAAATGGTATGTCTACTTCAGGATCAATGCTTTCAAGAGTAAGTGAAGAATTAGATTACTATAAAACAGAAAATGCTTCTTTAAAAGAGATGGTTTATCTAAAAGCATCTTTAACCAATATTTCCTCAGAAGCTGCAAAATTAGGCTTTGTAGATCAAAAAACAAGCTTTGCAATTTCTAGTAGTTTGCCGATTGCAGTTAAACAATGAGTTGGAGATTTAGATTTATCTTCGTTTCAATTTTATTTCTTTTTTTTATTGTAGTTTTAAGGCTTTTTTATTGGCAAGTTATAAGAGCCCAAGAGCTTTCCATTATGGGGCAATTGCAATATGGAAAGATAATAATGACTACTCCTAAAAGAGGAGAAATTAAAACTTCTGATAACTTTCCTGTTGCAACAAATAAAGTAACTTATAGAGTATTTGCAAACCCTAAAGAAATAAGGGATATAAAAGAAACCTCTTTAAAACTTTCTCAAGCCTTAGATATCAAAGAAGCATCTGTTAGCGCAAATCTTAATCTAAATCTATTTTGGGTTTCTATTGCAGAAAACATTAATCCTGAAAAAAGAGAAGAGATTGAAAAGCTTAAATTACCAGGGGTTGGCTTTGAGCAGCAATTTACAAGGTTTTATCCTGAAGGATCAATGGCTGCTCAGCTGATAGGATTTGTTGGGAGAGATGATTTAGCAAAATCAAAGGGATATTTTGGTGTTGAAGGTTATTATGACATGCTTCTTAAGGGAAGAGAGGGAAAAGCAATTCAAGTTCATGATGCATTTGGAAGGCCAATTTTGGCAAAATTAAGCAGTATTTCAAATCAAATAGACGGCAGTGATCTTATGCTGACAATAGACAGGTCTGCTCAGTTTTTAGTTGAAAGAATACTTAAAGATGGAATAGAAAAATACGGTGCTGAATCAGGAATGGTAGGCGTAATAAATCCTAAAACTGGAGAAATTTTAGCAATGGCTTCTTTTCCTAATTTTGACCCTATGAATTACGAAATATATTCCGAAGCATTATATAAAAATCCCTTTATATCAGATACTTATGAGCCAGGATCAACGTTTAAGCCTTTGGTAATGTCTGCTGCATTAAATTCAAAATTAGTTACTCCAAAGACAAAATGTCCAATTTGCGCAGGGCCTGTTTCAATAGGAGGATATGACATTCATACTTGGAATGATAAATATAATAAAGATATTAATATGGTTGATGTAATTATACATTCTGATAATACTGGTATGGTTTACGTTGCTCAAAAATTAAAAGTTGATGGAATGATTGAATATCTAAAAAAATACGGAATAGGGGATTTAACTGGAATTGATCTTCAAGGAGAAGTATCGCCAGGCTTAAAGCCTAAGAATCTTTGGTATCCAGTTGATCTTGCAACTACTGGATTTGGTCAAGGAATTTCTATTACACCCATAGAACTTTTAAGTGCGATTTCTGCAATAGCAAATAAGGGAAAGAGAATGCAGCCTCATGTTGTATCTGCTATTCAAAATTCTGATGGAAGTAATATAAAAATTGTTCCAAAATCCCTAGGTTCCCCAATTTCTGAAGAAACTGCAAAGGTTATGACTGAAATCATGGTTAATGCAGTAGACAAGGGAGAGGCTTCTTGGGCGCGTTTAAAGGGCTATAGAATCGCCGGAAAGACAGGAACTGCCTCAATACCTAT
>DASRON010000046.1:0-6994 GCA_035646815.1 Patescibacteria group bacterium
AAAGAGCCTTATATAGAGTGATTTGGCAGTATCTTTTGTTAGGATACTTTCTTTTTTTTGAGAAATAATTTTTCCATGATCAATTTCTTCATCTAGTTTTATAATAGTTACTCCTGTAGTTTTATCATCTTTTAATATTGCAGTTTGTCCAGGCGTTGCCCCTCTATATTTAGGAAGAAGTGAAGGGTGAATATTAATAATTCCTTTAGGAAATATTTTTAATATTTCTTTTGGAAGAATAAATCTAAAATTAGCAAGTATTGCAAATGCTGGATTTATATCAGTAATTTTATCTTTAACTTCAGGGCTAGAGACAGAATTTACAGAAAGATAATCTATTTTATTTTCTAGACAATAGCTTATAACAGCCTCATTTGTTTCTTTTTCAGTTGTAATAACTAATTTTAAATTAAAGCTATCTTTTAAATACTTAATAATAGGAATTACATATTCTGAATTGCCAAAAAAAATAACATTCATATTAAATCTTAGTGAATTAAAAGGATTTGGGTTTATATTTGTATTTCTTCAAAAATTTCTTTGCCTTCTTTATTTTTTTCTGATTTATATAATATTCCTGCTTGCTCTAAAACCCTTTTTGGAAACAAAGCCCCGTTTAAATGGTCAATTTCGTGCTGAATAATTATTGCCATAAAACCTTTAAAAATCCTTGTATGTTTTTTTCCTTTTGTATCAATATATTCAAGGGTTAAACTAGAAGATCTTTTAACTTCCCCCCAAATAGAAGGAAGAGAAAGACAGCCTTCTAGCTTAGTATACTTTTTGCTTTCTTTTTTCTTAAGGACAGTATTTTCTAAAAGTATTATCTTAGGATTAATAAAAACACTAATTTTTGATTCTATAGTGGGTTTGGTTATAAATATTTGTAAGGATCTTCCAATTTGAGGTGCAGCAAGTCCAACGCCAATAGGATCAGTAGCAGACAGTAAGGAAACTTTCATATCCTCAATAATATTAAGAATATTTTTATTCACTTTTCCTACAGGTTTTGTTTTTTTTGCAAGGACGCTATTTGGTGCAATTACAATCTCAGACACTTAGAAGATTATAGCATAGAAGTTTTGGTTTTTGAAAATTATTTTCCTTCCCAAGTTTTTATTGCTTCTTGAGCTTGAGTATCTTTAGGATTTATCTTAGTAAGTATATATCTCATTGCCTCAGTTGCTTTTTGATTTAACTCTGCGCTTTGAGAAGCATTATCAGTTGCTTTTTGATGGTAAAAAACTCCAAGAGCGTAGAATGCATCACGATAATCTGGTTTTAGTTCAACTGTTCTATTAAGTGCATTAATCGATTCATCAATAAGACCATTTTGTCCGTATAGAACAGCAAGGTTATATGAAATATTTGCATCTGTTGGAGCAAGATCTTGAGCACGTTTTATCGCCTCAAGAGCTAAGGGAAGATACCTCTGATCTACTTGAGAAAGTGAATAAAAAATCCTAGTTTGGCTTTTTTTAAATACAATATTATTTGGATGATTGATGGTGACTTCATTTGTTTGTTTTACAGCTTCTTGTATAAGAGACTCTGCAATTTTTGCAGAATCTGTTGATTTTTCTTCTTCTTTTTGACTAAGGATTGAGATAGCAAGCATAGTATCGTTTACAGCATTCTCATTTTTATAAACAGGCTCATTGGGATTTATCTCAACTGCTTTATGAAGATATGGATAAGCATCTTGATATTGTCCTGACCTGTTAAGATTCATGCCATAAGCATAAGCCTTGTCAGCCTCCCAGTAGAAGTAAAGCTTATAAAGCATTACTAAGGATATTCCTAAAACAATAAATATTATAAGCGTTTGGAAAGTAGAGTTTTTAAAAGCACTGTCTTGATATTTACTTACTGCTTCTTTTGAATTTCTAAAAGGAAGATTAAGTGTAAATGCTTTTTCTTCAGAAGTAATTTTTTGAATTGCAAAGACAAAAGCAGGAATTAAAAAGAAAAACAAGTTTATAATTACAACTGAAAATCCAAAAAAGTTTGAGATTAATATTGTAAAGTAACCAATAACTAGGGAAAGTGTGAAGAGAAGATTATTATCTATTTCCTTAATGCTAAATTTCTTAAAAAGTTTAATAAATACAATCCATAAGAAAATGAAAATTATTGACAGATAGCTTCCTAGTCCAAGTATGCCAGTTGTAGCTAGATAATTTAGATATTCGTTATGGGCTTTATTGTATAAAAAATTCCATTCAGATGTTAAGTTATGTTCGGGAATCTTATATCTATAGTATGCAAATGCAAATGTTTCAACCCCAGTTCCAAAAACTGGATTATTTTTCCAGATATTAAGTGCTCCTTCCCAGACAATAAGTCTAATTTTGCTTGAGTCAGTTCCGCCCAATTCTCCATAGTGAATTTCTTCGGTTGCTTTTTCTTTGTCTACAGTTTTAGTTTGTTTTGAAGCAGTTTTTAATTCATTTATTTTTGCAGTTATTCCCGGGTAGGTAAATTTATCAAGTTGAGCAAATGGTTGTCCAACAAAAAATGTAATTAGCATTAAGACAAAACCAATTATTATTCCTTGCCAAAATTTAAAAAGAAGCTCTTTTACTGGTGTTTTCAAGTTTTTCCTTTTAATAAAAAGAAAGATAGCACCAAAGATAATTAAAGATATCCAGACTGAAAGAATTGCAGATCTTGATCTTGTATAGATTAAATCTAAATAAAATAAGGCTATTAGTAGAAGATAGAGCCAGGATAGCAAAGTAAATTCAGAGAAAATACCTTTAATGCTTTTTGCTTTTTTCTTAAGACTATCAATAAAAAAATATATTGTAATGGGAATTAAAACCGAAACATAAGCAGCAAGCCAATCAGGCTGTCCCATTGTAGAAAAGATTCTTATTTTTGGCTGAAAATCAGCTGTCCAGCATGAAACATCAACTGTTCCTCTGAAAATAAGACAAGTTGGATCATATCCAAAGTGAGAAGGAAGTCCCCATAATGCAACAATAGCACCAGAAAAAAGCACTGTTTTTATCAATCTTTTAAAAATAGCAAGAGTTGCAAGATTTGAAACAAATGCATAGTAAAGAATAACATAAGAAATAGTAGAAAGAAGACCACCGTTAAACCTTGAATAATATCCCCAGAAAGATATATGAGAATCAAGGGAAACAATAGTAGAAATAATTTGAGATGCTAAGAATATTAAAATTGGAATATCAAGAGGTGTTTTTAGAATTTTAATTTTTCGTCTTGTAATCATTTTTATAATCCAAGCAGAAAATATTACTATAGTGAATCCAAAAGTAAGCCACATTTTGTTAAATTCAAAAAGCTCTGAAGTTTTTCCACTTATTACAAGAGGAGTAAGGAAAAACATTAGATAAAAGGAGTATTCTATTGTTCGATTACAATATCCAATAAGTTTCATTTAAAGTTTATAACAATAGTTATATCTTATGTCTTTAGACAAACTTTATTATTTAATAATCCTAACATAACAGTTTTTATGAGGCAATAGGATTTATAAAACAAACTGCATTCTTCCTCTTGACAATAGAAAATACAAATTGTATTTTAAGGAGGTAATTAAGAGATTATGGCAATAGGTAAAGAAGTAATAAGAAACGGAGTAAATATAATAGCTCCTTTTAGAAGAGATGCCTCAAAAAATGGGTATGGTGTTGAAATATCTCCTGTAAGACAGAATGCCCTAGAACGATTACTTAGAACAAGAGTGATTGATCGTTCAATAGGAGAAGGTGACATTCCTTTTCCGATAGTTCCTGGAAATTACTTAGATGGAGCAAGTGAGAATGCGATTATAGATGTGCTTGATGTAACAGTACGTCATAAACTGCCAATTGATTCTGTAAGAAACCCAGTTTTTGTAATTGATGATGATTTAGGAAGCATTATGGATAATTTATCAAAACATTATCAGAATGGAGAAAAACCATCAATTGCTATCTTGGTAGATAGAGAAAGAGGAGTAGTTGAAGAGCTTAGAAAAAGAGGATATGATGTTCATTCAGTTTTTACAGCAACTCGAATAAACAAGTTTTGCTTAGATAATGGATATATGACTCCTGAAGAGTGTGCTGAAATGCAAAGAGTAATTGAGAGAAATAGACCTTTTAATGGTATTGGATTTGCTTAATCTATTAACTTCATCTTGGCAAGAAAGCTTTCAAATGCTATTATTCAATAAGAAATAAGTTGGCAGCTTTTGTGTACTTTTTTTATTTATGTTAAATAAGTTTTTTTCTTTATTCTCACATGACATTGGAATAGATCTTGGGACTGCAAACACATTAGTTTGGGTAAAAGGCAAAGGAATTGTTATAAGAGAGCCCTCTGTTGTTGCAATGCACAAGAAAACTAAAAAAATTCTTGCAATTGGAACTGAGGCAAAAAAAATGATTGGGAAAACTCCTGCCACAATTGAGACTGTTAGGCCGCTTCGAGGTGGAGTTATCGCAGACTTTGATGCAACCACAGCTATGATTTCCCATTATATTCAAAATGTTCATGAAGTTGGTAATATCTTACCTGTTGCCTGGTCAAGACCAAGAGTTGTAATTGGAATTCCTTCAGCAGTTACTGAGGTTGAAAGAAGAGCAGTTTGGGAGGCAGCACTTTCAGCAGGAGCAAGAGAAGCATTCTTAATTGAAGAACCAATGGCAGCAGCTGTTGGAGAAGATATTTCTGTTTTCATGCCAACAGGAGCAATGGTTGTAGATATCGGAGGAGGAACAACAGAAATTGCTGTTATCTCTTTAGGAGGAATTGTAGTTAGTAAGTCTTTACGAATAGCAGGAGATGAGATGAATGAGGCAATTACTCATTATATAAGGCTTAGACATGGACTTTTGATTGGAGAAAAAACTGCAGAAGATTTGAAAATAAAAATAGGGAGTGCATACAAAAAACCTCAAAAAGCAAATTACAAAAATCAAACTGAAGGTGATAAAGAATATTTAGGTAGTGAAAAAGAACATGATAAGATGGCAGTTATTAGAGGAAGAGATATTGAAACAGGACTTCCTAAGAGCTTAAGGATGACAGAAGTTGAAGTAAGAGAAGCTTTATCTCCTGTCATAGCACAAATAATTGATGGAATAGTCGATGTGTTAGAAGAGTCACCACCTGAGTTGACAAGTGATATTTTAGAACATGGAATTCTTCTTACGGGCGGCGGTTCTATTTTACCAGGCCTTGACCATCTAATTATTGAGAGGACGCATATTCCAGTAATAAGGTCTGATGATCCGCTTACAACAGTTGTCAGAGGAACTGGCAAAGTCTTAGAAGATGATTCACTTCTTCAAAGAGTAAAAGTAATAGGTGGATTAAAATAATGACAATTCATTTTATTTGTACGGGAAATACTTTTAGAAGCAGACTTGCTGAGGCATATTTTAAATCAAAAGTAAAAGATAGATTTAATGTATTCTCAAGTGGAGTAGAAGCAGATAAATATTTAAATGGCTCAATTTGTTGGTACACGCAGAGAATAATTCAAAAGAATAATTTAATTCCTCATGTTTCTTTAATGTGGCAACAAACCACAGAAGAATTACTTAAAAAAGGAGATATTACTATCTTTATGAGAAATGAGCATCTTCAATTTTGTAGAAAAAATTTAAATTATTTATCTGATAAGTTTGAGGTATGGGACGTTAAAGATCTTATAGAGTTAACAGATGAGCTAAACAGGGACGGACTGCTTAAAGATATTTGGAACATGGAAGAAGCAGATAAAATATTTGTAGATATTAAGAAAAAAACAGATAATCTTATAAAAAATTTAAACAATACAAAATATAAAATTACTAAATAGTTATTTTATTTAGCTATGGAAACAAGTGAAGTTAAACAAACAGTTAGATCTAAAATAAGAGCTAGAATAAAAGAAGGGCTTGGGACAAAATCAAAACCTAAAGCAATAGAATTTTCCTCTTTAGTTGATTTTCTAAATTTTTCTGAAGGAGCTTCGGATGGAATTGTGGCAGAGGCAACAGAAAAAACAATTTTAACTGAATTAGGTTTTAATAAAAAACGAATCGTTAATATAGTAACGAATTTTGCAGTTGAATTAAGAGGAGTTAAAGATAGAGAAAATGGTAAGGAAGAAATTGTTTCTAGATATTCAATTCCATGTGGAGAAATTGAAAGAGATAAATATTTTTCTCCTCCAGGCCCTTCAGATCCTATTGAAATAAATTCAAAAGAACAAGAGCTTAGATTAAGAAGTTTTGCAGTTTTAGATCATAAACTAAGGTTAGTAGATGAAGATAGGAGAAAAAGAGTTCTTTACTTTGGGATAGAACTAAATGATGTTTCCTATCGATCACTTAGAGAAACAGTAAAGAATTTAGGAATTTCTCCTGTCATATAAATTTGATTTTTTATACTTTTTAACTTGCCACAATAAGGCAAAAAGATTACAATAGCCTTATGCAAAAAAGGACTAAATTTTTCTATATCTTCTTGATATTATTTCTTCTTTCACTATTTATTTTTTTTCTTTCAACAGGAGGACTATTTAAGGGAAATCTTATAACATCTATTTTTTCTCCGGTACAAAGAGAAATTCATAAAACTTTTATTTCTTTTACAACTTTTACTTTAGATTCAGACAAAGAGAGACTAAAAAAAGATAATAGCGAACTATTAAAAATGCTTGTTGATCAAAAAAAACTTAAAGATCAAAATAAAGCTCTTTTAGATCAATTTCAAATAGCTTATCCGAAAAGTTTAAATTTAATTCCTGCAAGTGTAATTGGTGCTCCTGGCTTTATTCCTGGAGTATCTGTTCCTGAGAAGCTAACCCTTGATAAGGGAGAAAGCAGTGGAGTTAAAAAAGGAGATACAGTAATTATAAATAATAATTTAATTGGAAGAATAGAGAAAACATCAAATTCTTCTTCAAGTACGCTTTTTACAAGTGATAGTTCATCAATATTTGCTGTAAAGGTGGGGATAGATAAAAACATTCTTGGTACAATAAAAG
>DASRON010000047.1:0-17869 GCA_035646815.1 Patescibacteria group bacterium
CAACCGGAGCAGGAGATGCGTTTAGATCAGGTTTTTTAACTGGACTAGAAAAACGTTTTGATCTTAAAACTTGTGGCCAAATGGGATCTATTGCTGCAGTTTATGCTGTTGAAAACTTCGGATGCCAGGAACATGTATATACAAAAAAAGAGTTTATAAAAAGGTATGGTCAAAATTATAAGACTATGTTAAACTTGTGAAATGTCAAAAAACTACGACGTAAAAGACTTAGGTCTTGCCAAAGAAGGAAAACTAAAAATTGAATGGTCAGATAAGCAGATGCAAGTTCTGTCCATAATAAGAGATAGATTTAAAAAAGAAAAACCTCTTAAAGGTCTTACGATTGCAGCTTGTCTTCATGTTACTTCTGAAACTGCAAATTTACTTATTACTTTAAAAGCAGGAGGAGCAACTGTCGTAACAAATGCTTCAAATCCTCTTTCTACTCAAGACAGTGTAGCAGCGTCCCTTGTTAAAGATTATGATATTCCATGTTTTGCAATTAAAGGAGAAGATAGCAAGACTTATTACAAACACTTAAATACGGTTTTAGATTATAAGCCACAAATTACAATGGATGATGGAGGAGATTTAATTCATTTACTTCACACTAAAAGACAAAATCAACTTAAAGATATATTGGGTTCATCTGAGGAAACAACAACTGGTGTTATAAGACTTAAAGCAATGGAAAAGGATAAGGCATTAAAAGTTCCTGTTATTGCTGTAAATGATTCTGACACAAAACATTTATTTGATAATAGATATGGTACGGGTCAATCAACTATAGATGGCGTTATTAGGGCAACAAATGTACTTCTGGCAGGAAAAAATGTAGTTATTGCAGGATACGGCTGGTGCAGTAAGGGAATTGCAATGAGAGCAAAAGGTATGGGATCAAATGTAATTGTTACTGAAGTTGACTATGTCAAAGCACTAGAAGCAGCAATGGATGGATTTAGAGTAATGAAAATGATTGAGGCAGTAAAGATAGGGGACATTTTTATTAGCGCAACTGGAGATAAACATGTTATTGGAATTGCAGAAATGAGACTTATGAAAGATGGTGCAATTATTGCAAACTCTGGACATTTTGATATTGAGATTGATATGGCAAGCCTTGAAAAAGTAAAAAACAAAAAAAGAACAATCAGAAACTCACTTGATGAATATTTAATGCCAAACGGCAAAAAACTTTATGTTCTAGGAGAAGGGAGACTTGTTAACTTAGCAGCTGCAGAAGGTCATCCTGCAGAAGTAATGGATATGTCTTTTGCAAATCAAGCTTTAGCTGCAGAATATTTTGTTAAAAATAAAGGAAAACTTGAAAACAAAGTATACGTACTTCCAAAAGCACTTGATCAAAAAGTTGCAAGACTAAAATTAAAAGCCATGGATATTTCCATTGATACATTAACTCCAGAACAAAAAATATATTTATCTTCTTGGGACGAGGGAACAAAGTAATTTATTCTAAAAGTGTTGCATCATAGCCTGCAGTTTTAATAATCTCAGTTATTTTCTTATCATTAAGTTTATTTGCATCATATTCAACTTCTACTGTTTGTTTTGCAAAGCTTGTTTTTGCTTCTTTAACACCTTCTGTATCTTCAAGCTCTCCATCAATATTCATTGCACAACTTGAACAATGCATTCCAGTTATTTTAAACTTTTTAGTAATCATATTACGCGAAAACTACCTCTAAACATTCCCATGCTACACATAAACGAAACTGTCCCAGATTTAGGTGCAGTAAAAGTCACCGTATCTGTCATTCCATTTGAAACTATTCTTTGTATACCATAAGAAGGTATTGTAAATGCCTGAGCACAGCCTCCTCCACCTTTATTAACCAAATGAACTGTAATTTCCTCTCCTGCCTTAATATTTAAAACATTTGGAGTGTAACCATAATTATCTATGGTAATTGTTACATCTGTATTTCCAACTAATCCTGAAGCTTCTGTTTTTATATTACACCAAGACACTGTACAAACTATATTCTGCCAAACATTTTCAAGCGTAAAAGAACTTCCTGTTAAGGCAATAGAATTGTTAAGGTTAAAAATTGCAAGAATAATAATTGCAAATGCAACTATTCGCATGAATTTTTGGTGAAAATAGTCTCCGAGTTTCGCAGTAAAATAACCTAAGATAAAAAAGATAGGTGTCGTTCCTAAGATAAAGGCAAACATAATCAAAGCCCCAGAAACAGGATTCCCTGAAGCAATTGCCAAAGCAATCATAGCCTGTGTTATTCCACAGGGAACAAATATTGTAAATGCACCTAAAAGTGCAGGGGCAAATAGATCTGCGCTTTTTGATTTTCTTCTAATCATTCTTGTTAAGAATTTTGGGGGTTGAATAATAAAATAATGAAAAATTGGATGAACGTTTAAAATGCTAAGTGCCGTTCCAAGCATAAATATAGCAACAAAAACTTGAATAAATATTTTTGCTGTTAAGGAAAGCTGAAGGACTGATCCTATCCATCCCAAAAAAACTCCAAGTATTGTATACGCTACTAATTTTGCAACAAGAAAAGAAATAATAGGAAGAGCACTATTTGTATTCTTAAATTTATTTTCAAGTTTTTCCTGTTCACGTTGTGCAATTGTTGCAGCAAGCAATCCTCCTTGAACAGCCATGCAAGAAAGTCCACCTGCTAAAAGACCTGTTATAAATATTGCTCCCAAACTTGCTATATCCATATATTTATTTTACACCTTTTAATCTTAATGAATTAGTCACAACTGAAACTGAACTTAAAGCCATTGCAGCAGAAGCAAAAATTGGACTTAAAAGTATATTAAAAAAGGGATAGAGAGCACCCATTGCAACTGGTATTAGAATAATGTTATATCCAAATGCCCAGAATAAATTCATTCTAATAGTCCTCATTGTCAGTTTAGAAAGCCTAACAGATTTTGCAACTGACCTTAAGTCTTTATTAACAAGAGTAATATCAGAAGATTCCATGGCAATATCAGTTCCTGTTCCCATAGCTATTCCAACATTTGCTAAAACTAGAGCAGGCGCATCATTTATACCATCTCCAACCATTGCAACAATTTTTCCATTTTCTTGAATCTTCTCTATTTCAATTTTTTTATCTTCTGGAAGAACATCAGCAAGAACTTTTTTAATTCCTATTTTTTTGGCAATTGCATTAGCTGTTCTTTCATTGTCTCCTGTAAGCATAACAGTCTCAATTCCCATAGAAGATAATTCGTCTATTCCTGCCTTAGCACTTTCTTTAATCGGATCTGCAACTGCTATTATTCCTACTAGTTTTTTATTCTCTGCCAAAAGCATTGATGTTTTACCTTCTTCTTCTAATTTACTAAGTTTTTCTTCTGCCTTTTTAATATCAATTTTTTCCCTTTCCATTAATTTTCTATTGCCAAAATATATCATTTTCTTATCAATCTCTCCTTCAATTCCATGTCCTGCAATTGCCTTAAATTTATCTACCTTTTTAAGTTTTATCTTAAAACTTTCTGCCTCTTTTAAAATTGCATCAGCTAGTGAATGCTCTGATCCTTTTTCTAAAGATGCTGCGTAAAAAAGAATCTTATCTTTTAAATCATAACTTAAAGAAATTACATCTGTTACTTCTGGCTCTCCCTTAGTTAAGGTTCCTGTTTTATCAAAAACCACAGTATCTATCTTATGAGAAATTTCTAAACTCTGGGCATCTTTTATAAGGATACCGTTTTCCGCTCCTTTTCCTGTACCAACCATAACTGCTGTTGGCGTTGCAAGTCCCATTGCACAAGGACAAGCAATGATTAAAACTGCAACCATATTTAAAAGTGCAAAGGGAAGTGAAGGAGATGGTCCAAAATCAAACCAAATAACAAAAGTTACTATTGCAAGCATAATAACAATGGGTACAAAGTATGATGAAATCGTATCAGCAAGACGCTGAATTGGAGCTTTACTTCCTTGAGCACTTTGTACAAGTTTTACAATTTGAGCAAGCATTGTTTCTTCTCCAATTTTTTCTGCTTTATAAAGAAAAGTGCCTGATTTATTAAATGTTGCACCAATTACTCTGTCTCCCTTAAATTTATCAACAGGTATACTTTCTCCTGTAATCATAGATTCATCAATTGACGATTCTCCTTCTATAATAGAGCCGTCTACAGGAATTTTTTCTCCTGGTCTTACTCTTACAATGTCTCCGATTTTTACATCTTCAATTGAAACATCTTTTTCTTTACCGTTTACTAACACGCGTGCTGTTTTTGCCTGAAGACCAATTAATTTTTTAATTGCCTCACTGGTTTGACCTTTGGCCCTTGCTTCAAAAAATCGTCCCAAAAGAATAAGACCTATTACAATTGTTGAGACATCAAAATAGGGCATTATTTCAATACTCATTTTAAGCATTATGTTAGGAAAAAAAGTAATAAAGACTGAATACAAATAGGCAACACTTGTTCCTACTGCAACCAAAGTATCCATGTTAGCTGTTCTATGTTTTAAAGCAGGAATTGTTGCTTTGTAAAAAGCAAGACCTGCCCAAAATTGAACTGGGGTGGCAAGTAAAAACTGCACAAAGAAGTTTCTTAAAAATACTGGAGAAAAATTTACTATTCCAGGAAAACTTCCCCAAAGAATAAGTCCTCCTAAAAACAAACTAATAAATGCCTTTTTCTTCAGTGTTTTAATTTCTTTTTCTTTTTCTTTTTTTTCAAGTTCTTTGTCTGTTTTATCTTCAGAAGCCAAAGCCTTATAACCTACATTTGAAACTGCTGAACAAATAACAGCATCGCTTGTAAGCTTAGGATCAAACTCTACGAAAGCCTCTTCTGTCGCAAGATTAACATTTGCAGAAACAACACCTTTTGTTTTACTTAACTCTTTTTCAATAACTTTTACACAGGATGCACAATGCATTCCTTTTATTGAGAAGCTTTTTTTTAAATTTGCCATTATTTAACAACTATCTTTCCATGAAACATATTCATTCCACATCTAAAAGAGTATTCTCCTTTTTTAGAAGGATTTAATTCAATAGTTACTTTTTTATTTAAAGGAAGATATCTTTTAATTTTAAAATCAGGAAATACAACTTCCTCAAGACAACTATTAGAATCTTTTCTTAAAAAGTTAATTATAATTTTTTTATTTACTTCCAGAGAAATTAGAGAAGGGGAATATCCACCATCAACAATAATGTCAATAGATCCATTTGCTTGAACTTCCTTTTCTTTTTTAAATAAAAAAAACCAGTATGTAAAAACGATGCCAAAAGCACCTATAATTGTGACAATTACTTTATCCATTTATTTTTTTGGGTTTTTTATTTTCTGATACAAATACACTGCTAGAAGTACAAGTACAATCCAAACAGTTGCTCCAATCAAAACGTGAAATAATCCAAAATAAGAAGAACCATAAGCTCCTCCCATCATATCTGAAAAACCATATCCCATCATAGAATACACACCTCCTTTATTCTTAAGTCTATTATTAGAGTAGCATCCACTTTGTCTTTTTCCTATTGCAATATGATACTCATTTTCATCCGCATTCATTCTTGATTGCATCATTTTGTCCATATACACATGGTTTTCAGAACTTCCTGCCATTTGTCCCATAAAATACTCTCCAAGTTTTTCAAAATCCTCATCATCTAAGGAATCACAACTTACTTTTTTATTCTTTAAATTATTATAAATCTCTTTTCCTAAGCTTTCCTCTTGCTTAGTTTTTGCAATTTCATCAGCAGTTATTGCTTTACTGCCATTTGAGTTTAAACCATTCATCATCTGTGCACTCACAAAAGATAGGGGATTTGTTACAAAAATTACTGCCAACGCCAACATTAATACAATCAAATATTTTTTCATAATTATTTTGTTTTTTTAATTACACTCATTACTTCTGAAATTGCCTGCTTTTGTTCACCACGTTTTATGGCATCTGATACACAAGTTAAAAGATGATTTTCCATAATAAGATTGTCAACTTCTTTTAGGGCACTTTGAACTGCTTGAGACTGATGAACTATATTTATACAATACTCGTTTTCTTCTGCCATTTTAACTACTTTTTCCATATGGCCTTTAGCAATTTTGAGTCTATGAATTATTCTTTCTTTTTGATCTTTAGGTTTATACATAATAATCTCCCCCTAGGGCATAGAAGTACGTTAACTTAGCGTACTTATAAATTCTACATCTTTTTAAAAAGAAGGTAAAGAAATAAAACAAGGATTACTAAAAAGGAAATGTTTATAAATATGTTGTTACCAAATAGGTTTGCCGCATAACCTGCCGAATCTTGAATTGTTTTTGTAAAACTTTCACTTTTTACCATTGAAAATTTACCTTGATAATTTAAAACTATAGTAAATACACCTGTTACAAAAAATATCGCAGCTGCTATTAAGTTTGCAAGTAGAATTGTATACGTTTTTCCAAAAAGCTTTATAAAAGATACTGGCTTTCTTAAGGATTTAATTTTATCTATCTTTCCGTTTAAGAATAATGAAATTAGTAAAAGAGGTGTAATCATTCCCAAAACATAGGCTATGCCTATTAATGTTGCACCAAAAAAAGTTGGGGAAAGAAAAGCAAAAGTTAAGATTCCAACTAAAACAGGTGCACAGCACGCACTGGTTATACCAGAGAATATTCCAAGTATAAAAACCGATAATGCATCTACTTTACCTTCTTTTTGTTTTCTTGTAATGCCTGGCATTGGCATCTTAACTCCTAGAAATGTAATTATAGAGACTAAAAGAAGCACTATTCCACCAAGGTAATATACACTATCATGAAATCTAAAAAGATATTTTGAAATAAGTGAAATTCCTATTACAGCAGGAAACAGCGTTACAAAAATTCCAAGACCATAAATAAGAGTCATTAGGAGTACTTTTTCTTTTTCCTTAAAAACGCTTCCTAAGTAAGCAGGGAGGAGAAAACTAATACAACAAGGGGCAAAAAGTGCAACTATTCCTGCAAAAAAGGCAGCTATAAGCGATGTTTGAAATAATACTGTTTCCATACCTATGCTCCGCAGCTACCTCCGGATTTTTGGCCCGGCCAGGAAAGACCTTCCGCTTCTTTTGCTATAACTGCATACCCTTGACCACTTGAGAATGTCTTTGATAGTAGCTCTTTAGATGAAATCTTAGTGTAGTCACGTCCAGCTTTTTCAAAATGATATGCAATATCAAAGTATGTTTGTGGGAACCATAATGCATTAAATTTTAAAGCTGTATCGTAAATTTGTTCTTTAGAATAATTTTGAGAAACCATAAGTTCAATTAAAGCAAGCATTGCCATGCCGTGATTACAATCAGGAAAAGCAGTTGAATTACCACAACATGGTCTATAAACATTTCCTGCAATTTCCTCAACTAGTTTTTGCTGTTTATCATTTAATTTAAAATAGGTATTTTTACTGTAATAACTCATTGCATCGCTTACTCCAAGCGTATACCCACCAGTAGAGGCAAAGTTTGCAGGATTATTGTCACTAGCTGTTTGCATATCACCTTTATCTAGAATGTCATTTTTATTTGCAAGACCAAGTCCCCATAGAACATTTAGCCAAAAATGAGCATTGCCTTCATTAATTTCAATTTTTTGCTTACTTCCATCTAAGTATTTTTCTACATCAGAAGGCATAGTATCTGAACCAGTTAAAGATTGTGCAAGTTTTGTTTTATCAATTACTCCATCTTCAACTAATTTTTTCCCCAAATCTCCCCAGGAAATACTAAAACTGTATCCTTTATCTGAAATTACTTTTTTTTGAAGCAATGCTAAATCAGAATCATTTTGAGTTACCTCTTTAACAGATTTAGAAGCTGCATCATTTGAACTAACTTTTCCTTTTGCAGCATTTGATAGCTGGTTTGTAAGTGCTCCTAATAAAAATGTTGCTACAAGCAACAATACCAATAGTAATGAATTTATATTACCAGTAGCCAATTTTATTTTTCTTGTAATTCGTCTTTTCATTTAATTACGTCTCCTTCAAAGCTAAATTCTACATACGGATGATCAGGATCGTTTGTTTCCATACTTACTGATCTTGAAATTGGACCAACACCTTGTGGCCCATGATATTGAGGGTCAAACTCAGCAACAATTTCTGCTGATTCTCCAGGCTTTATTATCCCTTTCCAATCAGAAGGAGAACTCATGCCTTTCATTCCAAACTCATCACTTTTTTCACTACTAGTTTTTATGTATACTTTTGTACACATACAAGATGTGCTTAAATTTGCAACTTCAAGATTTTTTGTACCTATATTTTTCAAAGGAAATGAATGAGCAACTATGCCTTTATCATAAATGATATCCCCAAGACTTTTTGAACTGTGATCTATTTGAATTTTTGCCCCAAGAGTTTTTTCAACAACTGCTTTTGAAGAAGAATTTCCAGCAAATATAATTGCAGACCCAACAATTAATACTATAAATATGATAATCCCAATAATAAATTTCTTATCCATTTTTAACTCCCCTGGTAGGGGATATAAAAACTCTATCACGAACTGGGGGACTTGTGTCAATAGGTAATATTGTTATAGGATAAAAAGTCTCTTTTTGATTTTTTCGTAAAGAATGATATAATTTAGTTTGCAAAAGCCGAGATAGCCAAGGTGGTCAAGGCACCTGTCTGAAGAACAGGCTATGTGTGTTCGACTCACACTCTCGGCACTAAGTCCAAAATTACACTTCTTATATATTTAAGAAAATTTAATACTTCAAATTATTTGTAACAGTTAATAAACATAAACAAAGCAAAGAAAAGATTAACAGACAAGAACTTGAAGCAGATGAATTTGCAAAAAAATACTTAATATAATTTGATACAGCCTAGCCTTATAAACTTGACAAAGACATCTTCTTTCACTAAAATCCATGACTCGGGTTTTAAAACCCCTATAAACGATGATACAAGGAGTACTTGCTACAGTATTGCCACTTTTGACAATGCTGCTCGCAAATAATCAGGCTACTATTACTTCTCAAAACCTCATAAATCCACAAATCCTCTCCGAAACTTCTAAACAGCAAACTGTTTGGGTAGTTAGGAATAAAGATACTTTAACAAGTATTGCTGGTAATTATTATGGAAATCAAAAATTAGCTGCAATAATCCTAAAAGATAATCCTTGGATAGAAAATCCTAACATAATTGAAAAAGGCTGGAAAATTAAATTAAGACAAAGAGTTTTAGAACCTAACGATTTAAGTGAAGCTACAGCTTTAAAAGAAGAGAATACAAAACTTATACTTGCATATAATGCATACAAAGTAAAACCCACTGTTATAAATATAAACATGCCCGTTGGTATTCCTAATGAAAACACAAATTATGAAGACTTGTACAAAGAAGCGGGAGAAAAATTTGGAGTACCTTGGCAAGTTCTTTATGGTCTTCATTTAACAGAAACTGGGCAAAGAGACGGTACTGTCTATAACAAACAAGGTTCAGGTGCAAGAGGACCAATGCAATTTATGCCAGGAACATTTAAAGCTTATGCTGTTGACGGGAATGGTGATGGAAAAACAAATATTGATGATGCAAAAGATGCAGTTTATACTGCTGCAAATTACTTAGCAAAGCATGGATCTGTCTACAACGGTTTAAAATCATATGGAGGTAACACAGCAGGAACTCTGGCTGCTGCTAGATCTAAAGGATTAAATCTCTAATCCTTCTTCCTATCACAATATAAATGATTAATCTTACAAAACATTTATTAGGTTTATTTTACAATTCTCTTAACATTCTAAATTCTGAATCTCCCATTCTAAAGAATCCATTTATACATACAATTTTAAAACCTAACTTTTGATATATACGTATTGCTTCTGAGTTATTCACTTTTGCATCAATTTCAATAGCTTCACAATTCCTATCTCTTGCAGCATCTATACAACGACTAACTAAACTTGTACCTATGCCTTTTCTTCTATATGGTCTTAAAACATCTAAATTTTTAATAAGTGGATTTCTGTCTCTGTCTTCATTAAACAATAAGTCTACTCTTCCAACTATTTTAAATCCATCTCTTGCAACAAAAATTGATCTTTTTCCTTCTTCTTGCTGTGCTATATTTCTCTCTAAAACAAATTGACTCAAACCATTGCAAAATTCTAGAAACTTTACAACATCTTCTCTGTCTTCTTCTCTCATACTGCCAATATCAATGCTACCTTGTGTATCAGACAAATCAGGTCTTCTTATAAGCCTCATTCTTTCTCTAAGTGACATAGTAGTCGTGCATTATAACAAAAATCTTGAGTTAGGAATATAGATTTGCTATACTCTGAGATATTGCGGGCGTAGTTCATCGGTAGAACGTCTCGTTGCCAACGAGAAGGTAGTGGGTTCGATTCCCATCGCCCGCTCATAAATGATAGAAGTAAATAAAAGCTACATAAATTAACAAAAAACAATAGATGGTTGACCAAAGCATTGCATACAAAAAATTGATTAGCTTGCTTAACAACAATCAAGCTGAATACAAACTATTTACCCCACAGAGAAGCTTTGACATGGAAAGACCTAGGGAAAGTCCAAAAAGAAACTGGCTTTTTTGGCACGGAGATAAAATGCATGGTATTTAAAACTGGAGACAAATTAATTGTCTATGTTACCCTTCAAGGGAAACGAGTAAATTTTGATGCAATTAAAGAAAAATTAAATGTAAGTAAGGTCAGACTCTCTACTCCAGAGGAATTAAGTGAATATTTCGGTGCTAAGCCTGGTTGTGCTTACCCATTTGGTTTTGATCCTCAATATAATATTTATGTTGATCCGCTGATTTATGAACAAGAATGGATGTTGTTTAGTCCAATGATCGCTACAGAAACAGTACAAATAAAAGGACCTAACTTGAAAAAAGTATTTAACTCACTTGAAAATAAAGTTCAAGAGGTTACAAATTTCAATCAATAGATAAAAGGTGTCAAAACTAGCCTAAAAACTTGACAAAAGACTAAAAAGTATGCCAATATTTTTCTAATGAGGAAGATTATTCTGCTCGTATCGTCTTTTACGTTTACTCCACTTCTTCTAATCTTCTGCATTCTATACTTCTCATCTATGTCTTTTGAGAGAAACAGGGCTCAATATTCACTAATCTTTAACCGTGATGTAGCATATGCAGCACTTCCAGGTACAGAAAATGTTGTTGAAAGTAAAATTGTTACTAAGGACGCAAGAATAGAAATACTAAACCAATTCTTTGTAGAACATAAATCACCACTTTTACCATATGCTGAAGATGTAATTACTGCAGCAGAAAAATATGGACTTGATTGGAGACTAGTGCCTGCAATAGGCATGCAAGAATCAAATTTATGCAAAAAGGAACCTAAGGAATCATATAATTGCTGGGGTTTTGGTGTATACGGGAAAAAAGTAACTAGGTTTGATAATTATCCACAAGCCATTGATATTGTTTCAAAGGCTCTAGCAAGAGATTATATTGGACAAGGCCTTGTTTCTCCTCAAGAAATTATGTCTAAGTACACACCCTCAAACAATGGAGAATGGGCAGATAGTGTTACACATTTCATAAACCAACTTAAGTAATATATCCTAAAATAATTATTCACAATTAGTATTATCAGCCTTATTTTATTAATAAAAGATGGACTTATAGTAGGGGACTTGACAACCCTATAGTTATATGCTATACTCCTTTTCAGATCCTTAGGTATGCCACTCCAAATGCATACGTGAGGATTTTTTTATGGACTTGCAAGCTTGCAAGTTTTTTTTAATATAACTATGAAAAGATTAATTACGTTAATCCTTATAACTATTATATTCTCTTTAATAAATCCTACGTCTGCAAATGCAGATCAAAGGGTAAGGGGAGCTTCTGCAAAAATAGCACTTGTTACTAATTTTCCTGAGGAAAACGTACGTGCAAAAATTTTAAAAAGCTATCTTGAGAAAAACAACTCACCTTTAGCAGAACATGCAGATGCATTTGTTGAAAATGCAGATAAGTATGATCTTGACTGGAGGCTTGTTGCATCAATTGCTGGAAATGAATCTGGATTTGGACTTCATATTCCATATAGTTCATATAATGCATGGGGATGGGGAGTATATGGAACAAATGTTCACTATTTTACCTCATGGGAAGACGGAATTGAAACTGTCTCAAAAAACCTTAGAGAAAAATACATGGACAGATGGGGAGCTACAAATGTATATGAAATAGGTAGTTTTTATGCTTCATCTCCTAGATGGGCTGGAAATGTAACCTTATATATGAATAGAATTGAAAATTATGGGTTTTCTAATCCTAAAGAGACGCTTTCGCTTTCTTTGTAAATTTTGTATAATAGCAAAACGCCAGGGTGGCGAAACTGGCAGACGCGCATGGTTTAGGACCATGTGGGGCAACCCTTGGAGGTTCGAGTCCTCTCCCTGGCACAAATACGCATAAAAGGACTCAGAAATATATGGCAAGTACAATTAAAAAACAAGAAGACGGAACAATTATTCTAACCATTACAATCCCTAAAGCAGATGTTGTAAAGGCAAAAGAAGCAATTACTGAGGACTATGTTAAAAATGCACAAATTCCAGGTTTTAGAAAAGGAAAAGCACCTAAAAAAATAGTTTTGGAAAAAATAGACCAGGAAAAAGTAAAAGAAGAAGCTTTAAGAAAGCTTTTGCCCCAAACATACATTGAAGCTATAAATGAGCATAAAATAAAACCGATTATAAATCCTAAAGTACATGTTCATAAAATAGAAGAGGGAAGCGATTGGGAATTTGAAGCAATCACTTGTGAAGCACCTGAAATTGATCTAGGGGGATATAAGGAAAATATTAAAAAAGTAACTGCTAAGGGAAAAATAATAATTCCTGGAAAAGAACAAAATCAAGTTAGCTTTGATGAAATAGTTATAGAATTATTAAAATCTGTAAAAATTAAAATTCCAAGCGTAATAATTGAACAAGAAGTAGACAGACTTCTCTCACAAACCCTTGATGAAGTAAAAAAACTTGGCCTTACTCTAGAGCAATATTTAGGATCTACAGGAAAAACAGCTGTTGATTTAAGAGCAGAATATGCTACAAAAGCAGAAAATGACGTTAAACTTGAATTTACCTTACAAAAAGTAGCTCAGGATGAAAAAATAAGTGTAGAGGAAAAAGAAATAGATGAAGCAATAAATCAAGCAAAAACAGATGCAGAAAAAAAGAATCTAGAATCAAACAGATACCTTTTAGCAAACATCCTACGTCAACAAAAAACGCTTGATTTCCTAAAGAACCTGTGATATAACAAACCTATATTATGTCAAGCAAAAAAGCAAAATCATTAGCGTTAAATAATATTTATACAAACCCCATAGAAACCGTAAGGAATGTTTCGTCTTCTGTATCAAAAGCTTTAAGTGAAGAAATTAAACAAGATGCTTGGAATTCTTGGGAAATGCTTCTTGGAATTGGAAGATTTGGGAAAGCAGAAGGAGAAATGCAAGAAGGTCAAGAAATTGATCTTATGACAAAGAAAAAAACAGAAGAAAAGAAAAAAGAAGAACAAAAATTTGCTGAGAAAAAAGCAAAACTAAGAAACATTGAAGCAGGAATTAATTATACCGCAGAAGTAATTCATGCAGAGAAAAGAATAACTCAGGAAACAAACAGAGAAATAAAAACGACTGTTCAGGAAATCATGAGTGAAATTGGAAAAATTAAAGCAACTTCAAGAGAAATTGCAGCAGAAATTAAAGATGTTAATATACTTCAAATGCCTGAAAATCCTGGCAAATACCATGTTAACTTCTTAGAGTGGGTACTTGCTGTAATAAAGACAGCCAGAGTAAAAATTGAAGATTCAAAAGTATGGATGAAGCAAATGTCTACAAAATCTGCTAAAAAAGGTCACTGGACTCAAGACAAGAGAAAAGGAACTCAATTTGGTCTCTCAGGAGAGCGCATGGTTGCAACTCAAACAGGATAGCTATGATATATTATTATGAAAACAATTTCTTTCCAGTTTATTTTTAAACTCCTTTAATAAGGGTTTTAGTAAATTGGGAGATCTAAAACCAAGAATTTATTAACTCCCTTTAGGGAGTTTTTTATTATAAAAATGGAAAGACATTTATATATAAAAACGGACACTGATGGTTATCAAGAATCGGCAGGTAATGCTAGTCATCTAACTCCTCATGAATGCGATAAATGTCCTCACCCTATTGAGCCTTATTTAGGAATTTTTGCTTCCGATATTATGAATCAAGGCTACGGAATGCTTCTTGATATTCCAAGAATAAATTTATTTGGAACACAAACGGTTTCTGAATATATTGAAAGCAAAAATCGGTCAGTACAAGATAAACTTTCTAGATGTGGCATTGCATGTTTAAGAAAAAATCCTCCCTTAGGCTGTGTTTTGATTGAAGGTGGGCGTGCAGTTATTGCACTTGCTGATGGACATCACAGAGTAAGAAATCTCGGTAATACAAAGTCAAAACCGATATATTCACCCATATTGACAATTAGTGTTTCTGAGTTAAGTGAAGTGTTAACCCAAGCAAACCCAGATATTGCAACTAGTCTTAGTCCGAAAGCATTAGATAATTCAATTAGAACAGATATTACAGCAACTTTAGCTTCTTTTAGATCAATGCCTGCTCATAAACAACCAGTTCCAATATACGGAATACAAAGCATGAGAGAATTACAAAGAAGATTTCCGCCTGCTTATTAAGATTTATCCTATAGTTGACAACCGATAGCAAAGCATCTATAATCTAACCTCTTTTAAGAACATGACTGAATCACCTGGAAGAACGCAACACCCAAATGAATCATCAAGGAGACATACTCCATATAATTTACTCTATGATGGGATTAATCTTGAAGAAAATATTGGTTCAAAAGGTAAGAGGTTTGTAATATCTAGAAGCTATTTATTTGGTACTCAAGAATTATCTGAATATAGTCAAGCAAAAAGAAGACAAGTATTAGCTGAATTTGAAATAGATGGAAGGGACTACATGCTTAAAAATCCTGTTATTGTTTTAAGTAATAGTTTTGCAAATGGTATTCAACTGATAATTATTGATGGGCATCACAGAGTAAGATATGCTCCAAAATTTGAAATAACAGATATTCCATGCTTAATCATAGATGCGGAAACGTTAACTTCCGTAATTAACGAGGAAAAGGGCACAACTTTGACGCCAGAACAATTTCTTCTTGAGACGCAACAAAATGTTGCAAATGCCCTTGAATCTTTTGATAAAAGAATCGTAAATTACAGGCCTCCTCAATTTCTATTTGGCGTTAACACTGTCAATGAACTAAGTAAACGTTTTCCCACCTTTTAATATCTATAATAGAACTTCAAACTAACATATCAATAAAGCCGTTGTGACAAAATAACTGCTTGTGGTAAAATAACTTTGCGGATCCATAGCTCAGCTGGTTAGAGCGTTGCATTGACATTGCAGAGGTCAGAGGTTCGAGTCCTCTTGGGTCCACAGTTTCTACTTATTTATGACAAGAGACGAAGCATATAAATTTTTAACAGATAACGTAACCAATAAAAATCTACTAAAACATCATTTAGCAGCAGAAATTGTTATGAAAACTCTTGTTAGATATTTTAACTCCAAAAAAAAACCAGAAGATTCTGTTTTAGATGAAAATAAATGGGCAATTGTCGGACTTTTACATGACGCAGATTATGAACAAACCAGAGATAATCCAGTAAAGCATGCTGTTTTACTTTCTGAAAAATTAGTCGGAAAAATAGATGAGGAATCTATTCATGCAATTCTTGCTCATAATAAAAACTTTACAAAAGTTGAGCCTGTATCACTTCTTGACTGGGCATTATACTGCTCAGACGAGCTAACCGGCCTTATTGTTGCAGGAGCACTTATTCATCCTGATAAAAAACTCTCATCTCTTACTGTCGAGTTTATTTTAAATAGATTTAATGAAAAATCTTTTGCCAAAGGAGCAAACAGAGAGCAGATTAAAATGTGTGAAGAAAAACTAGGAATTCCGCTTAATGAATTTATTGACCTTTCTTTAAAGGCAATGCAAACCATCTCCTTGCAACTTGAGCTATAAGCTATATAATTAAAATATGATTAACAAATATCAAAATGCTGAATCAAGCATGGGAAGAATTTTTCGAAATAACTTTATGGGAGGAATTGCCTGGGGAATTGGTGCAACAATTGGAATGTCTCTCTTATTTGCCATCTTAGGCCTTATTCTTTCTACAAAGCTTGATTTTATTCCAGTAGTTGGAACTTTTGTTACAGATGTCACTAAATTTGTTTTGGAAAATTTACAAACAAAACCTCTTTTGATAAAATAGCGCGATGAATGATAAAAACTTAAAAGACCACAAACAAATAGGGCAAGAGCAAGAATTGTTCTTTAGTCATGATTATGCACCAGGTGCTCCTTTTTGGCTACCTAAAGGCATGATTATTTTTAAAGAACTTGAGAGATATATTAGGGAAATTACTGAAAAAGGAGGATATCAGGAAATCTCTACTCCTATTATGGTCAAAAGCCAACTTTTCAAAGAATCAGGACATTGGACTAAATTTGGAGAACACAATATGTATAACTTGATTCTATCTGATGAGAATGATGATTCAAAGGGAATCTCCTATACCTTAAAACCTATGAACTGTCCTGAAGCAACTATTGCATATAGGTTTAGACCAAGATCATATAAAGAGCTTCCGCTAAGACTTTCTGAGATAGGAAGACTTCATAGAAGAGAAAAGTCAGGTGAAGTAAACGGACTTTTAAGAGTAAGGCAGATAACCATGGACGATGCACACATTTTTGCAACTGAAAATCAAGTTCTTTCAGAAATTGAAAAAATCTTAGATATGATGATTTCTTTTTATAACAGTTTTGGATTTGAATATAAATTTATGCTTGCTACTCGCCCTGAAACCTTTGCCGGAACAAAAGAAGGATGGGGAAAAGCGGAAAAGGATTTAGAAAAAGCTCTTGAATCAAAAAAACTAAAATATGAAATAAAAAATAAGGATGGAGCTTTTTATGGACCAAAGATTGATGTCCATATTAAAGATTCTTTAAATCGTGATTGGCAACTTGCAACTGTACAGCTTGATTTTCACATGCCAGAAGCTTTTAAGCTAAAATATATTGATAATTCTGGAAAAGCAAAACAACCTGTTATGATTCATAGAGCAATTTTTGGCTCTTTTGAAAGGTTTTTAGGAATATTAACTGAACATTACCAAGGAGCATTTCCCTTATGGCTTTCACCAGTTCAATTAGTCATAATTCCAATTGCTGATAGACACGCAGAAATTGCCCACAGATATGCAAGAGAACTTGCAAAAGAAGGAATACGAGTAGAGGTTGATGACAGAGCAGAAACAATGCAAAACAAAATAAGGCAAGCTACTTTACAAAAGGTACCATACATGGGTATAATAGGGGACAAAGAAAATGAAAATAAAAACTGTTTAGCAATAAGAGCAAGAGACGGGAAAGATTTAGGACAACTAAACCTTTCTCATTTAGTAAAAAGGGTAAAAGAAGAAATTGATAAAAAGATATAAGCGAAAGCAAAGTGATCGAAAATTTTACAGAACTAACGAACGGATTTATGCTCCGACTTTACGTGTATTAGATACTGAAGGAAAACAGATTGGAATTCTAAGCAGAAACGAAGCGCTTGAAAAAGCAAAAGAGCTAGAACTTGACTTAGTAGAGATTGCTCCAAAAGCAAAACCACCTGTAGCAAAGATCATTGATTTTAAAAAATTTCTTTATCAAGAGCAAAAGAAAAAAAGAGAAGAGAAGCGTAAGGCAAAAGTGTCTGAGACAAAAGAAGTA
>DASRON010000048.1:0-11849 GCA_035646815.1 Patescibacteria group bacterium
GAAAAAAATTTAAAGAAAAAATACTAAAAAGCGCTGCCATTATCAGTAATCTCTTTTGTATTTTAGGATTTTTTGTGTAATATTTTCTTTCAACTAAAGTATTGAAAGCTTCTTTTTCTAATTTTAAAAATGTTTTATAAAAATCTACTTTTAGATCATTAATTTTTACACTATCTCCATCTTCAAATAGTCTATTGATTAGTATTTTCTCAAACTCTGTTAAATCTTTATCATCTTTTCTGAGTTTTCTAACAACTTGTTCCTTGCTACTCGTATCAATAATTCCTAATATTTTTGATTGTTTATTTTTTTCTTCAAGCTTGATATATTTTCTTATTGCTAAGTCAAATATCGTTGCTATGATGTCGTCTTTCTCAAGCTTAGCGGTGTCAATAATTCCAGATAAAGCAGGAATAATTCTTTGATTTTTTTCATCTTTAGGAATATCAAAATTAACACTAAGCTTACCAAATCTTTTTTTATTTTTATTTTTTCGGTACCTAAAAATTAAAAATGGAGCTAGCATAAGATTTAGAAAAATAAGTATTAAATAGTAATTTTTATAAATAGAATTAAAGAGCTTATCTCCAAAATTTTCTGGAGGATTTTTTGATAATATACTTTTTGGAAAAGTATTTACGGGATATACAGAAACCACTGTTAACCCCTCATTTATATTAAGAGGTTCCAAGGTAGATGCAATACCTTCTTGAATATCACAATTCTTCTCTTTTGATGAAAAAGTTCCAGTAAAACAAATTGTTTTTTCTTTTTTTGTACTAGAGTCTGTAATTATTTCTGCACTTGCCCTCTCAATAACTATCTCCCATTTATTTCCAGTTATGTTCCAGTAGATTTCGTCATGATCTGAAAAATTACTACCAATTCCGTTTTTAACTGTATAATAAATTTTATAAATATGATTTCCCGTAATTATTCTATTCGCATTTCCTATTTTAATTTCAACTTGATTTGCACTTTTTGTTTTCTTAAAATTTTCATTACTTCCGTCTTTTTCAACTCTTACATTCTCAATTTCAATTATTCTATACCAACCACCTACTTTAGCATACAAGGGAATAAATCTATAAAGTCCATGTCTTTCTAAATTTTCAAAATCATAATTAATCGTTTCTATAATATCCATCTGTCCATTGCTTTTTGCAGTTATTGAAACATCAAAAGAGTGAATTACCTCAGCAAAAACAAAAGAAGGTTTAAAAACAAAGAAAAATATTGCAAATAAAAAAATGATTTTTTTCATTTCAGATTACTGTTCAGAATAGTTTATTAAATCTTACCAGATGTTTTCAAAATTTCCTACTTATCTATTTTTGACTAAACTTCAACAACAACAGGAAGAACCAGGGGATGTTTTTTAAAGTTTTTGTAGATATATGCTTCAGAAATTTTTCCAGTTATTTTTCTTATTCTTATCCAATCTTTAACTGCTCCCTTTCTTTGTTGAAACTCTTTTTTTAATTCTTGACTTAAGTTTCTACTAAGAATTCTTGCTTCGTCTGATGAAAAACCTCTTGCAATAATATTTGGATTTTCTACAATTTGTCCTGTTGATGCATCAACTTCTATCATTACTATAACCACTCCTTCTTGTGCAATCTTTTGCCTGTCGCGAAGAACAAATTGCTCAACTTCTGCTCCTGAAATCTCATCCACATATACTGTTTTTAATTGAATTTTTCTCCCTAGTTTTCCTTTCCCATTTAAAAATACAACTTCTTGCCCATCTTCTGGTAGAAAAATGTCTTCTTCTAAAAGTCCATGTAATTTAGCAAGATTCTTATAGGCAACCATTTGTCTATACGTCCCACCAATTGGAACAGTAGACCTAGGATTAGTTAAAGCCATTAACAAAAGTGTTTCTTGTGATGAACCATGTCCTGAAACATGAAAACTATCACTTATTTCAGAATACACCACCCTTGCTCCTGTTCTTGAAATTGCATCAATTACTGCGTTTATGGAAATTTCATTTCCTGGAATTGGATCTGCTGAAAAAACTACCACATCTCCTGAATTTAATTTAACAAATCTGTGTTCATTATTAGCAACTCTTGTCATGGAAGAATTTTCCTGGCCCTGACTTCCAGCAACTACTAAGCAAAGATCGCGATCTTTATAATTTTTTATTTGATCAGCAGTAATTACAAAATTTCTTGGAAAACTCATATATCCTAATTTTTCTGCAATGTCTTTTGCTCGTATTAATGATCTTCCTACGAAACAAATCTTCCTACCAGTTCTCTGGGCAGCAATAACTGCTTGGTTTAATCTTGAAATGTTTGAACTGTAAGTTGTTAGAATAAATTTTCCTTCACATTTCCGCATTTCCATTTCAATACTTTCTTCAAGTTTTCTTTCTGAAGGAGTATGCCCCTCTCTTTCAGCACCTAATGCGTCTGACATTAAACATAAAACGCCCTCAGTTGCACATTTTGCTATTTTGGCAAAATCAACAGGTTTTTTATCAAAAGGTGTTAAGTCAAACTTATAATCACTGCCATGATAAAAGTTTCCTGCCTGAGTTCTTATAAAAAGATTTGAAGCATCAGGGATAGAATGAGTTACTCTTATAAAAGAAATTCTAAATCCCCCTAAGGAAACATCTCCTCCATCAAAATCAACTGTTTTTACTCGAATAGGGGATTTAAATTCTTCAAGTTTTCCATTTGCAAACGCTGCAGTTAATGGGCTGGCGAAAATTGGGAAAGAAGGAAGCTGAGGAAGAATAAAAGGTAATGCACCGATATGATCTTCGTGTCCATGAGATAGAATCATTCCAACAATCTTTTTTTTAGTTTGTAATAAATAGGAAATATCAGGAAGCAGTAAATCCACACCAAGAACAGTCTCGTCTGCAAAACCAATTCCACAGTCAACTATTAATATTTCTGTTTCAGATTCATAAAGATACATGTTTTTAGTCACGTCCCCTGATCCACCTAATGGTATAAATTTTATTTCATTCATAATTTTTATTTAAGTTGCTAGGAACTGCTTTAAATTCTCAGCCGTTACATGAACTTGAGCATCTTGCCCTACTTTTCCTTCAATAATAAGTTTTGCTGTTTTTCTACAAATCCCTTCAATTGTTCGCTCAAGACTTCTAATTCCTGAATCAAAACCCAATGGTCTTATAATATTTGGCCATAAAGTATCATCAATTAAAAGCTGATTATCAGAAAGACCAGATACTTTTCTAATCTTTGGAAAAAGATATGTCTTTGCGATAACTGTTTTTTCCTCATCTGTATAGGATGGCATTTGAATTATTTCAAGTCTATCTAGAGCTGCTGTTGAAATATTAGTTGTGTTATTTGCAGTTGTAATAAATAAAGAGTGAGATAAATCAAAAGGGTAATCAATGTAATGATCTGTAAATGCTTTATTTTGTTCAGGATCTAAGAGTTCAACTAAAACACCCATTATATCTGCTCTTGCAGCTTCAGTTACTCTATCAAGCTCATCAAGAAGAATTACTGAATTTTTACTTTGTGCATGAACAATTTTTTTAACAATCGCGCCTGGCTCTGCTTCAGCAAGAGCGCGAGACTGACCACGTAAGATTTTTGCATCTCCCATTCCTCCAAAAGGAATTCTTTCAAATTTTCTTCCCATTGCTTCGGCAATAGAATAAGCAAGTGTTGTCTTACCAGTTCCAACAAGACCAATTAGACAAAGTATAGGCGCTCTAATTGTCATATCCTGACCCTGATTAGTTTTTAAATTAAGCATTATTGAAGAAAGATACTCCAAAATTCTATTTTTGACACTTTCAAGTCCATAATGATTTTTATCTAAAATCTGTTTTGCTGCGTTTATATCTAAGAGATCTTTTGTTTCTTTTGTAAAGGGAAGCGCACATATCCAGTCTATATATTTTGCAGCACTCTCAAAATTTATAAAAGTTGCCCCTCCTGCTTTAAGACCTGCTTTTAACATAGAAAGCATGCCATTAACTTTTTCCAAAAGCTCTGGAGGTAAATTTGCTACTTTTATTTTTTCTTCAAGTTTTTGCACTTGAATTTCTAAAGAACCTGTTTGATCCATATATCTATAATACAACAATTAGGAGATAAATAGAAAATAGCTATTCGCTATTTTAAAATTAACGTGGCTTCCTGTTATAACGTGATACTCCACTCTGTGGCCTAACTTGTCTTCCTCCCATATTTTTTGCATGCCATTCTTTTTCTCGTTCACGTCTAAATTGCATTGCTAGGGGATGATCACTTTGCACTTTTTGTGAAGATCCTTCTTCTTTTTGTGAAGAGTTTTCTTCAGTACCGCTTTTTTCTCTTCCTTTATTTCCCCCGTCTGCATTTTCCCCAAACAACATAGAAAGATTAATTCTACCTTGGTCATCAATTTCAATTACTCTTACTTTCACCTTTTGTCCAATCGATACTATTTCATTTGGGTCTTTTACAAACTCTGAAGACATTTTAGAAACATGAACCATTCCTTCTTTACCTGGTAAAATTTCTACAAATGCTCCAAAAGGTAGAATTCTTTTTACTTCTCCTTCAAAAATTTCACCAGAAGTTATCTCGCGAACTAGATTCTTAACCCAATCTACTGCTTTTCGTACTGCCTCTTCAGAAGTTCCCGAAATTGCCACTGATCCATCATCTTCAACATCTACTGTTGCACCTGTCATTGCAATAATATTTTTAATAACTTTTCCTCCCGGACCAATAACTTCTCCTATTTTTTCAACTGGGATTTTAACCATTTCAATCTTTGGTGCATATTCTGAAACTTCTTCTCTTGCTTGAGGCATAACTGAAAGCATTTTTTCTAAAATAAACAATCGAGCAATTTTTGCTTTTTCTAAAGCTTCTTTGGCTTGATCAATAGTTATACCTGCAATTTTAACGTCTAATTGAATTGCTGTAATACCATCTTTTGAACCAGCAACTTTAAAGTCCATATCTCCTGAGAAATCTTCCAATCCTAAAATATCAGTTAGTATCTGGTATTTTTCATCAGAAGTCATAAGCCCTATCGCAATTCCTGCAATAGGATTTTTAATTGGGACACCAGCGTCCATTAAGGCAAGCGTTGATCCGCAAGTTGCAGCCATAGATGTTGATCCATTCGAAGAAAGAATTTCAGAAACAACTCTTATTGTATAAGGAAATTTAATCTGATCAGGAATAACAGGCTTAAGTGCTCTTTCTGCTAAAGCTCCGTGTCCAATTTCTCTCCTTGAAGAAAAACCCATTCTTCCTGTCTCTCCTACAGAATATGGAGGCATAGAATAATGATGAATATATTTTTTTGACTCTTCTCCCTCTGCTGATTCAATTAATTGTTCTAGTCTTGGAGATCCTAATGTTGCAACCGTAAGCCCTTGTGTTTGACCTCTCTGAAAAATTCCAGATCCATGAGTTCTTGGTAAAATTGAAACACGGCAAGAAATTTCTCTTATTTGATCCATTTTCCTTCCATCTGGTCTTAATCCTTTTTTAAGAATATTTTCCCTAATACTTGTAAACAAAACATATTCTATTGCTTTTGCGATATTTTTTTTATCTAATGAAAAATCAGAATTTGTAGACTGTTCTCTTTCAAAAATCTCATCTACTAAATCTCCTGCTCCGTTTCCATTTGATTCCTTGCTAAGTCTTTCTTTAAGAAGCGCTACTGCTTCTTCTTTATATGATTTTTGAATTAGTTTTTTTGCCTCTTCAAATTTTTGATCAAAATTAACAACTTCCTTTTTTACTCCTATTTCCTTAGTAAGTTTTTCTATAAATTCAATGATCTTTTTATTTTCTTCATGTGCTTTCTTAATTGCTTCAAGAATTTTATCTTCTGAAATTTGATTTGAACCTGCTTCAAGCATTAAAGTCTTTTCTTTAGTTTGAGTTGCAATTAAATCTAATTCTGAGAACTCTGATTCAGCATTCCCAGGGTTAACAACGTATTCAAAACTACCATTATTTGGTTCTTTCACAAAACCTATTCTTACTGCGGCAACTGGACCATTCCAAGGGATTTTTGATATAGAGAGCGCTGCTGAAACTGCATTAATTGCTAAAATATCTGGCTCGTTTTCTCCATCAACTGATAAAACTGTCACAATTATCTGAACTTCTTTTTTGAATTCTTTTGGAAAAAGGGGTCTAATTGATCTATCAATAAGTCTTGCGGTTAAAATAGCATCATCTGATGGTCTTCCTTCTCTTTTTACCCATCTGCTTCCTTTGATTCTTCCACCTGCATAAAGTCTTTCAACGTATTCAACAGTAAGAGGAAAATAGTCAATATCTTCTCTTAGCTTTCCTTCTGTAACAGTTGCTAATATCATGGTATCACCCATTCTTGCTAAAATAGAAGATGTGGCTTGAATTGCCAACTCACCTGTTTCAAAAGTTATTTTTTTACCCGATAATTCCAGTTCTACTGAGGTTTTCTTCATTTATTTTACTTTTAATCCTATCTTTTTCTCGATTTCAGAGGAGCGCTTTGCGTCCACTTTTTTTAAGAAACTAAGAAGTCTTCTTCTTTTTGCAATCATCGATAAAAGTCCACGTCTTGAATGATTATCATGATCATGTGCTTTTAAATGATCTGTAAGTTTTGTTATTCTGGTTGATAAAAGAGCAACCTGAACTTCAGGACTCCCCGTATCGCCCTTTACAGTTTGAAACTCTTTAATAATGTTTTGCTTCTGAGTGGTACTAAGCGGCATATCTAATATATTTATTTAATTGAAATCTTATAATTGATTCTCTTTATTTTAGTATTATAACAGTTATTTTTAAAATTTTCAATCATTTAAAAATTTGTGGAGCCTTTGTAGATTTTTGGGGCAAGCCAATCTTCGGGAGGATTCTCGATTTGTTTTTCTTTTTCTACTTGTTCTATTGGAACTGTTTCGTTTGTTTTCTTAACAGTAGGTGCTATTTCCGGCTGATTACTTCCCTTTTCCTCCTGTCTTCTTTGAGATTCAGCAATCTGTTTTCTAAGTCTTTCCATTACATCAGCTGAACTCTGTGTTGCTTGCTGTTTAGAAGTTTGCTGAAACTGCTGAACTGGTTGTTGCTGAGATAGTTGTGATACCTGCTGTTGGGGAGCTTGTATAGTTTGTAGTGATTCAAAATTTGTTGATCTTTGTCTTACTAAAGATATTCTTCTTGCTCCATTTCTAATTAGTGCTCCTGCCATCTCAAACGCAAGATAGCTTGTTTCAGGATCTTGGAAATCACTTGTTGCAAATGATATTCCTGACAAAAGATTTTGAGAAATATCCTGATCCATTGGTAAACCTAAAAATAGAATTAAATTTGAAATAATTTCTGAAACCGAAGAAGATTTTGAATCTACTACGGCAATATCTCCAAAACCCTGATTTTCAGATTTATTGTCAATATTTATAACTTTTGTGTCTTTAAGATCTGCAACATCAAAAATTGAGCTTAGGTCGGAAAGCTTTGGAGTTCCTACTATAAATAAAATGGCTGGTTTACTTGAAGATCCACTTGTAAATTTAACATCTTTTTGGGAAAAATTAAGTCCTTGGGGACCTGCTTTTACAATAATATTTAAGAGTTCATTTTCAAGAGTATAGGAAACTTTTTCAATTTCTCCTTCTTTATACGGAAATGACGCCACTAAGTCTCCACCTGACATTCCTAAGGTTTTCTTTACTTTGTCTATACCTACAAGGTTAGATATTTCAACAATCGGCTGATCAGGAGCTGCGATTATAACTGATTTTCCTCCTAAGGTTAAAGATAAATACAAAGAGAGGGCAGCACCCATATCATCAAGGCTCGGATTTTTTCCAACAACAACAGCAACTGTGTTTGCTGTGCTTAATAAATCTTTAATTTGTTTAAAAGTAAGTGAATCCATATATGCCTATTTTTTAGTTATGGCATATTAACATATCGCCTATAGTAAAGTCAAGAAGAGGGGAAATTATAATTCCTGCTTCTTCCCCTTTTTCTATTTTGGAGGTTGGGTCTTTGCCAATTCTTACAGAATTTACATGGCTTTCTCCGATAATTTCTTCTCCTCGCATTAGCCTCACATGGTCTCCCTTAGCAATTCTTCCTTCTAAAACTGTTATCCCCAATGCTTTAGTTTTTTCAAAAGGGAATGATGCAAGAACTTTTGCTCTTCCATATACTTGCTCAAGCATTGCAAGTCTCTTACCCTCTAGTAAATCTTCAACCTCTTGTATCATTTCGTAAATCAAGCTATAGTTTCTAAGTAATACTTTTTCTGTTTCAGCAAGTTTTAAAACATCAGGTTTTATTTTTATATTAAACCCTAAAATTACTGCACCTATTGATTTTGCATATAATACGTCTGAGCTTTCAATATCTCCTGTTTTACTAGATGCTATCTTAAGTTCTTTAGGCAAAGATTCTATTAAAGCTTCCAGGGATCCATAAGTATCTGCACAGATTATAAAAGTAGGCATTTCATCTTGAATTTCGTGAGGTTCTTGTTCTTGAATCTCTAAAGGAATTTCAACAAGTTCTTTTTTCTCTTCAAATTTTGCCGTAACAATTTCTCCTACTTCTGGCGTCTCTTCGAAACCCAAAATCTCTACTGCCTGTCCTACAGTTACTTCTTTTAATTGAATTCCTTTATCATTTACAATACTTCTTACTTTTGCTTTTATTTTTCCTGCCCAAATTTCTTCTCTTACTCTAATAGTTCCATTTTTTATAACTACTGTAGCTTTTGGACCTGCTCTTAGATCAAGTTTTGATTCTATAACTATTGCTTCAAGTTCTTTTTTTTCTGAAAAGGTAAACTTTTCAGAATTTACATCATAGATTAAAAGAATTAAATCTAAAAGTTCTTTTACGTTATGATTTGATTTTGCTGAAACCTCAATTGAAGGAACATCTCCGCCATAACTTTCAAGGGTTATTTCTTCTTTTAAGAATTGCTGTTTTACTTTTTCAACATTTACATCAGGAAGATCTGATTTTGTTAAAACAACTATAAAAGGAGTTTTTGATTTCTTTAGTAACTCTATACTTTCTTTTGTTTGAGGTTTAACACCATCATTTAATGCAACTATTAAAAGTGCAATATCTGCTGCCTTAACTCCTCTACCTCTCATTTTAGAAAAAGCTTCATGTCCCGGAGTGTCTATAAAGGTAATTTTTCTTGATTTTCCTTCATGCTTTATTTCTATTTCTGAAGCACCAATTTTTTGAGTAATTCCTCCATGCTCACGTTGTGCAATATTTGTTTTTCTGATTGAATCTAGAAGCGTGGTTTTACCGTGATCAACATGTCCTAATACAGCAATTACTGGGGGATATAGGTTTTCGTTACTACTGTTTTTATTCTTAGCATCCATAATCTTTTTTTATAACTAAGTTTAAGATCAGAATTTAAAACTGCAAATTCCATGTTTAAGCTTTCTTCTTAGTTTCTTTTTTTACTGTTTTCTTTTTTACCACCTTTTTTTCTTTCTTTTCTTCTTTTTTTTCAGTTTTCTTTTCTTTTGCTTCTACTTTTATGTCTTCAGATTTTTTTTCCTCTTTTTCTTTTTCATCTTTCATTCCTTCAATTTCAATTCTGTAACCTGTTAATTTTGAAGCAAGCCTTACGTTTTGCCCATCTTTTCCTATTGCCAAAGAAAGCTCATCTTCTGCGACTGCAACATGAGCAATTTTTTCTTTTTCATCAAGCTCAACTTTTAGATTTTTTGCAGGAGAAAGAGCTTGTGCAATATAGCTTTTTGGATTATCTTGCCATTGAATAATATCTATTTTCTCAAGCCCATTAAATTCCTGAATAACAGCTTGCACTCTTACTCCTTTTTGACCAACACAGCTTCCAACAGGATCAATCCCAGACTGATTAGAAAATACTGCTATTTTACTTCTTGCGCCTGCCTCTCTTGCAATAGCTTTTACTTCAACGCTTCCTTGAGCAACTTCAGGAACTTCTCTTCTAAAAAGTCCCTCCAAGAGCCCAGGTGCTGATCTTGAAACAATGATTTCTTCTCCCCTTAATCCTTCTTTTATTTCTGCTAAATAAATAGTTAGTCTCTGGTTCAAGTAATATTTTTCATTCTGAATCTGATCTTGTGGAGGCATGATTGCTTCTGTTTTACCAATATCAATAATTATATTTGAACCAGCAAATCTTAAAAGCATTCCGTTCGCAACTGTTCCTATTTTTAATCTGTAATCAGTAATTATTGCTTCCTTCTCTTTTTCTCTAATTTTCTGAAGTATTACTTGCTTTGCGGTTTGAGCTGCAATTCTTCCAAAACCCGGAGGGGTAACGTCTTTTTTGTTGTGAAATATTCTTGCTTCTCCTGTCTGAGAATCAAGGCTTGCAGTAAATTCTGTAACTTCTATTCCAGGATGATCTTTTCTGTATGCTGCAACAATAGCGTTTCTGACAGTTTCCATAACAACTTCAGGGTCAATTCCCCTTTCGGTTGAAACTTGATTTAAAGCTAATGCAAATTCACTTCTCTGTATTGCTGGCATATTTTTTTTAAAAAAATAGTGGGTTTATCCCCACCACAAACTAATCGTCATTTTAACAGATTAGCTAAACCTAGTCAAGAATAGCAAAGGGATTTTATAGAAGAATCGAACGGAAAGCGTAAAACCTAATCTTTGCAGCTAAGAAGACTTGAGGGTTATACTTATTCTAACTTGCTGATCATTATCTGATTTTGTAATTTCTATAGTTACATTCTGACCTGTACCAACACCAGATAATTTATTTAAAACATTTCCGTTTGTATTTGTTGACACAAAAGAAACAGCATTCATTCCTGTTTCTCTAATTCTTTTTTTATACCAATTTGTTATTTGAGTTGTATCGTCATAGCTTTGCAGAACAATTGTGTCTCCTAAAACACTTAGCTGTGCTGCATTAGGATAAATCTAAGCATCGCTTACTCCTTGTACTTGTTCAATACTATACGTAGGGATAGGGATATTTTCAATTACTTCACTTGCTGAAATAGGTATTTTAGTTGGAACTTTTGTAATCTCTATTTTCTTAGGAGTTAGCGTCAAAATAGGCGTTAACGTATTTATGGAAACGTCTTTACTGGTTTGTTTTAAAATAGAACTCTTTGAGAAAAGAATAAATAATATTATTAGTATTTAAAAAAGTTTTAAGCTATTCACGATATATCGTATAGAGGATTAATGCAACTTAGTTTACTTTTACAATAAGCTCTCCCTCTAAACCTACTGAAAGGAAAACCTTATCACCTCTGTTTAGCTCACTTGTTAAAATCTTTTTTGCAATCATATCTTCTATATTATCTTGAATAAATCTTTTTAATGGTCTTGCTCCAAACTGCTCATCAAAACCTTCTTCTGAAATCTTTTTTACAATATTTTCATCAAAAGTAACAGCAATATCTTTTTCCACAATTCTTTTTACTAGATCATTTAAAAGCATATTTGAAATTAAATTAACTTGTTCTGAGTCAAGCGGTTTAAAAACAATAGTGTCGTCAAATCTATTAATAAGCTCTGGTTTAAATATTGCATTTGTTTGCAAAAACTCAAATAATTTTTCTTTAAAAGCTTTATCTATCGCAGTTGATTTTTTTACTTCTTCTCGAATAAACTCTGAAGCAGCATTTGATGTTGCAATAATAATTGTATTTGCAAAAGAAACAGTTTTCCCCTTATTATCAGTAAGTCTCCCGTCATCAAGGACCTGAAGGAATAGATCATGAATTCTAGGATGTGCTTTTTCAAATTCATCAAGAAGAATTAATGAATATGGATTATCATAAACCTTATCTGTTAATTCTCCCTTTTCAGATCCTTCTCCAGGCAATGCTCCTAATAATCTTTTAACAC
>DASRON010000049.1:0-2424 GCA_035646815.1 Patescibacteria group bacterium
GGCTTATTTTCTCCATATTTTATTGCATTAGAAACAAGATTTGTAATTACTTGCTTAATTTTTACCTTATCCCATCTTCCCACAACAGATGATTTTGTGTGAATTTTTATCTTGTATCTTTCTTTTTTTAACATTTCGGAAAAACTCTGCCTTACCTCCTCTGTTACGCTCACAAGATCAGTATTTTCAAGCTGCAATTTCATCCTTCCTGTTGTAATAAGAGAAACATCAAGTAAATCGTTAATCATTAATGATAACCATTTTATTTGTTGCTCCGAATTTTTTAACACATTCATCAACTGCTGAATTGAAAAATTTGCGAGGGAAACGTTTTGTATACTATTTAACATATCATGGAGTTTTAAAAGCATTATGGAAAGAGGTGTTTTTAGCTCATGCGAGACTATAGAAAGGAACTGATCTCTTGCTTTAATATTCTTGAGGGCTATCTCATATTCATCATGTAATTGAATAAAGGTACTTGCATACATTTTCTCTTGTTGTTTTAATTTTGTTATTTCTTTAGTTTCCTTAATTAAATTTATTAGATAGCTTATAATAATTGCCCCACCTGTAAAAAAGACAAGTTGTATATACAAAGTTAAATCCAAATCAGTTTTGTAAAAAGCTCTGAAAAGAAAGTAGGCTTCAAGCGAAATAATTCCCGTAGTCAAAAGAGCAGAATATAAACCACCCAAAATTGCACTAAGAGCCACAATTATTAGAAAAAAAAGATAAAAAGGTGTCCTATCAGGATAGGTTTTGAATAAATCAATTGAAAAATATATAAGTATTCCAAAAAGTGTGTTGGTCCAAAATATAAGAAGATACCTTACAAGTTGCCGTTTGTATGATATTTGCCTTTTTGAGTAATTGTATAGATTAAATAATTTGCCTTTGAAATGTGACTCATCTTTCATATAGAATTAGATTAGTATCCCTATAAACTGACTGAGCTATGAAGAATATAACAGACTTTGCTTGGATAATTCAAGTGTATTGGGTAATTTACCTAGGTCAATGATATAATTTAGATAATGCAAAAAACTATCCTTGTTGTTGATGATGATGATGAGCTAAGGGGATTTTTAAAAAAACTCTTGGCTGCTAATAACTTTACAGTAATAGAAGCATCTGATGGAGCGCAAGCCTTGGAGGCTGTAGAAAAATACCTTCCAGATTTAGTACTTCTTGATTTCGGATTACCAAAAGTTCCAGGAGAAACTGTTTGTGTAAAAATCAAAAAAGACCACCCAAACATTATTGTAATTGCATTAACTAAAAAAACCCAAAGCTCTGATGTTGTGCAGGGCTTACAAATAGGTGCAGATGATTATATAAATAAACCTTTCGTTGCAGAGGAGTTAATAGCCAGGATAGATGCAAGATTTAAAACAACTACAAATGGGCAAGTTCAACCGGGGGCAGAAGAATCAGGGATAGAAGAATCAGGGGCAGAAGAATCAGAGTTGGGTAAACTAATTTTTAGAGAAAGTGTTGTTTTAATTATTATCCGCTTAATCTTAACAGAAGCTCTTTTTGGATTTTCATTTCTTCTTTTTAGTATTTTATACTCGTATATAAATTCATATTTAAATGGTACTGATCTCTCTACTTTGTATTTTATAGTTTTAGCAGGAGCGTTTTTAATTAATGTTGGAATGGTATCTTTGATTGCCTTAAAATGGACATCAGAATATACTGAAATATCCAAAGAAGGAGTTGTGAAACATAGTGGTATTCTTCACAAAAAAGAACAAAAATACGCCTGTAATTTTGTTGAAGGAGTAAAGCTTAATCAATCATTCTTGGGATTACTTTTTAACTACGGAACAGTTGAATTATATGATCCCGCCCTTAAAGAGCAAGTTTATTTATTAAATATTGCAAATCCCAAAAAAAATAGTGAAAAAATACAAAAGATCCTTTCAAAAAAAACGAATAAACCTATGCCATTTCTAGCTAAGTAAATAATTCACTACCCAAAAGATTTATGGGGGCTTTTCTTTTATAAGATATGTGAGCCGTATGGGTATGGCACCCTCTAGTCATATAGTACCTGTCTCAACACCGAAGCTAAATGAGACAAATGAGACACCGCATGGCCTGTATGTCTCAAGTTTTAATGATATAGTTTGAGATATTTATAGTTTATGTTAAAAATGTAGTAATAATATTTTGATTGCAGGATTTAAAACCCAACCTATTGACAATGGAAATAAAAGTTGCGATATTAATATTAATAGGTAAAGCTATGAAAAATTCTACCCGCTTCGATGTGAGACGAATTCAAATAATTGACGTAGCTTTTACTCTCTCTCTCTCTTAAGACTCGATCAGAAGAAAAATTCTTTAAAATTTCTCCCCTCTTTTAACTGGCAACTTGTCTCGACTTACAATTTGGGCTTTGCCACGCTCCAAACT